>CALBXK010000371.1 GCA_937890535.1 uncultured Spartobacteria bacterium | reverse complement strand
CCCACCGGATTTCCTTTTGTCCGCCTTCGGCGAAAATGGCGGAAGGGGTGGGATTGGATCCGCCTTCGGCGAACCCTCTACATCTTGGGATCGGCTTCGCCGCTCATTTCTCTCAGGCGCTGCGCGCCGGGTAGTCGAACTTCGTTCTCATCCCACCGGATTTCCTTTTGTCCGCCTTCGGCGAAAATGGCGGAAGGGGTGGGATTCGAACCCACGGTACCTTTTACAGTACGCTCGATTTCGAGTCGAGTGCCTTCGACCGGGCTCAGCCACCCTTCCTTGTTGACAGTAAACTGCTTACATAGGTTCTAAAACTGACACTCATTTCCAAGTCCAGTTTTCTTACCATCTTTCCAACGGGTTCGACTATGTTCCAACTTTTTCCGGTCGCAAAGAAAAATAGACGCCTCCCTGGTTGGGAAGAGCTGCACTGTGACCTTCAGGGTTGGTCCTTGCGATCTGGTTTTTTAATTTGTTCCCGCTCCGTCTCGGCGAACGCTTCCACATCGTCTGCACTGAGGTGACCGATGACCCGGCCATCATCGAGTGCGTCTTGGGATTCACTGTCAAGGCGGCGGAAAAGACGCCGGATATCAAGGGTTCCGCCGATGGTAAACCAAATCGAAGTCACAACCCCGATAATCCCTGGAACAATCAGGTTTTGAATCTTAAACCATTCCGCCCACCAGGCATCTGGCCACGGCGAAATCGTGTTCCAAATTACCAAGACCACGAAGCTTCCAAACATCCAACCCATGGAATAGATAAAGACGGACCACGCCAGCACCTTGTCGCCCCGGGTGTATTCGGAATTGATGCCAAGCAATTTTGGCACAAGATTCCGCCATCCCAGCCGATCGTGAACAACGACTTTCTCCCCCTTGCGGGTGTAGACTCCCCGATGGAGCATCCGATCCATATTGAAGTCCTCCCGGCAGGTCAGCCAAGAAACCAAAAAATAGGAAGAGCCACTCACTATCATTGCCAGGAAGTAGATCTCCTGGGAATTGATCGGAAACTGGTCTGGGGTCACTCGCCACATGATGTACGGCTCGAAAGGACCGGAAATTCCTTCAAGAAGCCAAGTGACGAACGGCAACAGGCCAGAGGACTGCAACAAAGGATAGAGGGTTGGAACCCACATCTTCTGAGCCACGATTCCCCCGGTCGCGATACCTGATCCCAGAGCCAAAGCCGTAAACGCCCCGGCGGTTGTCCCCCGTTTCCAGTAGAGGCCGCCGACAATGCAAGCCCCCGCTCCACCCAGCCAGATCGCACCGGTGATGGCGAAAAACATGATGATAAAATCAATCTGAGCAAAGTAGACTGAGAACAGGAAGGCAAAAACTGCCACGCCAACGATCATTAAGCGCAGCAAAAAAAGCTGCTGCTTCGGCGTAAACGGTCGGCCTCGAATAGGAAGAATGATATCCTGCACGATGATGCTGCCCCAGGAATGCATGTAGGTCGTATCGGTACTGACGAGCAGAAAAATACAAATGGCGCAAAAGACGCCGGTGATTCCAATCGGAAGGATATTTCGCAACACCACGGGAACGCGCATTTGCCCATAAATCGATCCATAGGTCTGCGCCGTGCCGGGATCTTTGGTTTCCAAGGCACCCTTCACCACGTTGAGCATCGGTTCGGTGTCCTTCCCGGCGAGAGCCTCGGGAGCATCAAGTTCATCAAGGACGGGCGGAACGGCACCGGTGTCCAGGTAAGTTCTAACCTCCTGCCTTACCTCGGCAAACATCTCGCTGTCGGCGACGTCGGAGACCGTCTTCCAAGCCAACTCCTGACGGACTTTCTCCGCCTCGGGAGCGAAATTGGCATGGTTGAGAAATGTGTAGGCGACGATGGCAAGAAGAATAAACATCATACTGGAGAAGCCGGCCCTCCAGGTGCCAAGAACCGCCCCCATTTTTTGCTCATGTGCATTCAGCGCCGCAGCATTGTATCCTTGCGATCCCGACCAGGACATTCGATTAAATACTGAGGAAATCACGCCCACCAATACGAAAAACAGGTTAAAGTCCCGCAGCTTTGAAATATCGAAGGGATTGAGCAAGCTCATCCCCGGGGGACGATCCAAGAGTGCGGGTGCCATTTCCTGGGACCAGGAAAATTTCATCAGCAGGTAAATGACAACAATGGCATACAAGGGGTAGCTGAGAAGACCCTGGATACAGTCGGTGACCATGATCGTGATCTGCCCACCTGCGTTCACAATGATGACAGCCACCGTGAGAAAAATTGCCATCACCACCCCCATGGTCGGAAAGGTCAGCCCCAGGAATGTCACCTTGAGGGGCAGGTCGCAGTAGTAGATGAGAAACCGGGCACTGACGGCGGGGAATAAGGCGTAGTTGATGACTCCGGAAATTGATTGCAATGTGGCGGCAAAGATGCGGAAGGGGCGGTTGTAGCGAATCTCCAGAAACTGGCCCATGGTCATGGCCCGCGTCTCACGAAACCGATAGATGCAATAGCCGGTCAAAAGAAAAATGATGCCGAGGGGCATGGCTATTCCGTTCCAGAACGCAAAGCCGAATCCCGAACTATAGTAGACCTCGAACATTGCCACGGCACTGATCAGCCCCATACCCGCCTCGCCCCCGGCCACGCAGATCACATACCGCCCGGCCACACGTCCGGCCGTGAGAAAATCTGCGACACCTCTGACGTAGGATCGCGACTTGATCGCAATGAGAAACACAAGCAACATCGGCACCGCCACAATGGTCCAATCAATCCAATGCATCGAATCGTTGCTTACGCAGTCTCCCTTGCTACGGCGGGAAGCCCTTGATCTCGCCCGGGAGAATTCAAATCACTCAAAATTCCCTTTCCCCGGAGACTGGTCGTCGGGGAGGGGGATCTACGGAAGACAAACATGAAGGGGAATCTTCTGTCTTGTGATCCCTTGATTGTAAATCAGTAATTCGAGGAAATGACCCTTATCCCCATTGTTTGGTGGAGAGCCAGGGAATCGAATTGTCAGCCTGCGGCTGACCCACATTGTGGCTTTGCCTTGAGATGCGCTATCGCGCAGGTGGTCCCGTGTGGCACGAGGCTTCGATTCCGTGCCCTATGGTCGCGCTTCTTGGTAGCTTGTGCAGTGTTTGGCTTTGGGTCAGCGGGTGAAGGGAATCGAATTGTCAGCCTGCGGCTGACCCACATTGTGGCTTCACTTGGAGATGCGCTATCGCGCGGGTGGTCCCGTTGGCCCGAGACTTCGATTCCCGGGTTGGCCTAGCGAACTTCCCACTTCCGGCTTCCAACTTCCCACTTCGAGAGAGCGGGTGAGGAGAATCGAATTGTCAGCCTGCGGCTGACCCACATTGTGGCTTCACTTGGAGATGCG
>CALBXK010000370.1 GCA_937890535.1 uncultured Spartobacteria bacterium | reverse complement strand
GGCGCGACCGCCATCGACATCCATTCCTGCCACGTCTCGGGCGAATCCGTCACCGCGGAGTCTCAAGGCGGCCCCGCCCTTACCGCCTCCGGCTGCCAGGGCGAATTTCGCTCCTCCCGACTCATCGGACAACCACCCACCAAGGTGACGGTCAGTCCGCAGTTGAATCTGTCGTCCAGCGCCCTTCTGGAGACCTCCGACGATTTGGTGCCGGGGGACCCACAGGAAGTCACTTCCGCCATCGACACCGCCATCCAGATTCTTCAAAAATCCATTGTTCAGGAGTCGGTGCGACAAGACCTGGAGCGCATCCTGCGCCTTGCCCACGCCGGCCAACAACGCAAACTGCAAGGCTTACCCGTCACAGATCGCAATTTTCACTGCGTCTTCATGGGTCCCCCTGGCACGGGAAAAATTGCAGCCGCTCGCGTGCTCGCCGAAGCCCTTTTTGCCTTCGACGCCATTGCCAATTCCAGAGTCGCAGAACTTCATCTCGACGACTTGGAATCGGCGACCACCGAAGCGGAAGTGAAGATTCCCAAGAGAGAGGAGGGAGTAATTTTCCTTCGTGTCCATGATTCTGTCACACCCTCCCCGGGACTTCGACAGGTGCTTGCCCACCTCCTCGATCAACCGGACACAATCGTCATCCTGGAGGGAGAGCGCGATCCGCTCCGCCGGGTGCTTCGCTCGGTGCATGGATTGGAACGCATGTTCCGCAAGACACTTTACTTCACCCGCTACGGCCCCATCGAATTGGCATCCCACTTTGCCAAACTGAGTGAAATCGACCAAATCGCCATAAGTCATGAAGCCACCCAAACATTGCTGGCGACCCTGCAACTCTATTGTGAGCGCAAGGACAAGCGGTTCGCAAATACCACCGGGGTCGAGATACTCTACGAAACGTCCCGGCACCGGTTTCTCGAACGTTGCAGTTTGGCCAATCGAGTGGATTTGCAAATCGAAGCCCGCGATCTCGACGTCCCGCAGGACAACACCCTCCACAACGCCCTTGATCGATCCCCCGCATTCGTGACCTGGTGTCCCACCTGCAATAAAGAAAACCCCTGGTTGCCGGAACTGGCCCCATCCTTTGTCTGCCTGCATTGCGAAGCCCCCTACACCGCCGCCTGGGGGACTTGGAAAGAAGGCACCTCCTATCGGGAACTCCACGAGGCCTCCGGTCAGAACGGATCGTCGCCGCGGCAGATTCTGCGCGCTCCGCTTCCGGTCCGCCAAGGCTGACGTCCTTGTTCCGCTCTCCGGCGACGCCGGTGCCAGGCAAGCCGCCCGGACTTCCACAAAAAAAGTCCCCAACTCCTGCTCCCAGGAATCGGGGTTGAAATTTTTTAACGTCCCGAGCAGACGCTCAACCGATGCCGGTCAGAATGACCACCAACTCATCACCAACTCGATTTGGTGACCCCGGGGATCATCCCGCTCAAGGCCAGCTCGCGAAAAGCGATTCGGGAAAGTTTGAAGCGACGCATGAAAGCCCGGCGACGACCAGTCATGAGACAACGATTTGTCAGCCGAACCGGGCTGGCATTGCGGGGAAGCTGGGAAATCGAGGCGTAATCCTTCTTTTCCTTCAGTTCCGCGCGGAGTTCCGCATACTTCTCAACTGTCTTCCGCTTGCGCTTGTCGCGCTCTGTCCAGGATTTTTTCGCCATAAGAGTGAACGAGGAATCTAGGCCAGTTCTTCCCGATGGCAAGTCTTATTGTCTCAATTTTCACTGTCCCAAATTGTCAAAAAAATCCGGAAGGGTAACGCCAGTCAAGTCCGGCACGCACAGGATTCAAAAGAGTTCTGCAACGAAACGAATCATTTCCGGGGGAAAGCATCCTCGCGGGGCAAAAGTCTCCCTATCAATTGGTCCGTGGCGCAGCTTGGTGGAGCGCCTCGTCCGGGACGAGGAGGCCGCGGTTTCGACTGCCCTGCGCGAAGCGCTACCGATCACAATTGCTGGTAAGGCATTGAGAATGTATCGCCGTCCTCGATCCGGCCGCTTTTCAATCCCTTCTTGAACCACCGCATGCGTTGTTCGGATGTTCCGTGAGTGAAGGCATGCGGGACGACGCGACCTTGCATTTTTTTCTGAATCGCGTCGTCGCCGATCGCATTGGCCGCCCGCATGGCTTCCTCGATGTCGCCCTCTTCAAGATATTGTTGCGAATGGTGGGCCCACACTCCCGCAAGATAGTCCGCCTGCAACTCCAGGCGCACCGAATATTCGTTCGAATCCGGTCGGTTCTGCATCGCGGCCACCTTGTCAGAAATCCCGAGAAGCTTCTGAATATGGTGACCAACTTCGTGCGCAATGACATAAGCTTGGGCAAAATCTCCTGGAGATTGAAACGTCTGCGCCAATTCGTCGTAGAAACTCAGATCGATATAGATTTTTTGGTCTCCCGAACAATAAAAGGGTCCCATCTCGGCGCTGCCCACACCACAGGCGGTGCGCACCTGCCCACGGTAAACGACCAGATTCGGCAATGCATAATTTTTTCCAACCCTCTGGAATTCTGAAGTCCAGACGTCTTCGGTATCCGCCATGACCACCTTGACGAAATCAAATTGTTCCTGTTCCTCCGGGCTGACCTCAACCGGCTGTGTGGTGGTGGCAACACCGTCGCCCAGCAACATACTGGGGTCGACGATCCCCAATTTCCAAAACACCACCCCGACTCCGATGGCGATCAGAATCCCTTTGATGCCAAATTTTCGGCCGATCAGATTCAACAATCCCAAGCCACCCCCGCGGCTCCCCCCCAAACCCGCGGTCGATCGCCCACGCGCATCCTCGACATTTGCACTTTCTCTGCGGCCTTTCCATTGCATAGCGGACTGGGGTTGAAATTTTCGGCGCACTGGCCCGTCAGGGTGCCGGTCGACCTTGGCGGAACCATGCCCGCTTCTCAGACAAACCACAAGAAATTGACAAGGGCCGGACGGCGACCGGGTGCATATCCAAAAACTGCAAAACGGGCAGACAAACCAAAAATGGGAAGGCGAGGCTCCGCCCGAGCCCATATATTTCGGCTCGGGCGGAGCTTCGCCCTTGGTCAGGATCTCAGCATACAACTTCAGAAATGCGTCGGCTATGCCACCTTGCGATCAAGACTCACCCTCCGGGCCAAATAGTAGATGACCGGGTAGATCAGGAGTTCGAGAAAAAAGCTGGAGACCGTACCGCCAATCATAGGTACGGCGAGACGCCGCATGGTGTCGGCTCCGGCGCCGGAGGCCCAAAGCAACGGGAGGAGCCCCATGAAGATGGCCATGACGGTCATTGTTTTAGGTCGGATCCGCTTCACGGCCCCGTCGTGAACCGCATGCCAGAGATCCTGGGGATGGTGCATCCGCCCTGCTTCGCTGAATTTTTGGTAGCTGGTGTCGAGATAGAGGAGCATCACAACGCCGGTCTCGGCATCGAGACCGGCCAACGCGATGAGCCCAACCCAAACGGCGATCGAGAAATGGTAATCCATGAAGTAAAGGAACCAAATGGCACCGATGAGCGAAAATGGCACCGCCAAGAGGACAATGCAGACCCGCAACCAGCTTTGGGTGGAGAGGTAGAGCAGGAGGACGATACCGACGAGCGCCAGGGGAATGGCAACGGCCAGGCGTTTCGCCGCAGCTTCCATGTATTCGTACTGTCCGGACCAGACAATACTGTAGCCAGACGGCAATTTGACGTCCCGAGCCACGACCTCCTGAGCGCGCTGGACATAGGTGCCCACGTCGATATCGACAATATCGACATAGACCCAACTGGTCAGCCTCGCATTTTCGCTTTTGATCATGGGCGGTCCTTTATGGATCGAAATGTTGGCCAGCTGCGCCAGCGGCACCTGGGCCCCCGATGGCGTGGATACGAGGGTGCGCTTGACCGCATCGATATCATCGCGGAGTTCACTGGGATAACGAACGTTCACCGGGTAACGCTCCAATCCCTCGACGGTCGAGGTCACATTCATTCCCCCGAGTGCTGACATGATGACATCCTGCACGTCGCTGACATTGAGGCCGTAGCGGGCGATCTCGTCACGATCCACAGCGATGTCAAAGTAGTTTCCCCCGACCGATTTTTCGGCAAATGCGCTCGACGTATAGGGCCGGGTCTGCGGGCTGGTCTTGACCGCATTGGCAACTTTGCTGGCAAGCTCGGAAAGAATTTTGAGGTCTGACCCCATGATCTTGATGCCGACGGGTGTTTTGATCCCGGTCGAGAGCATGTCGATGCGGGTCCTGATCGGCATCGTCCAGGCATTGGTCAGACCAGGAAACTGGACAGCATCATTCAAACCGGGCGCATGGAGCGTTCCGCCCTGGCCATTGGGCAATTCATAACCATAGACGAGTTCCTCCTGGGTGATCGGGCGGACCGACGGCCAAATCTGGCGGGGCAGCCAGCCCAGCCAGTGTGGCCAGGCATCGTAAAATCGCTCCACGGAGCGTTCGCGCCATTTCGCCTTATCGCGGTGGAGACGAATGGTAGTTTCCACCATCGAAATCGGGGCGGGGTCGGTGGCGGTCTCGGACCGTCCGATTTTGCCATAGACCGACTCGACTTCGGGAAAAAGTTTTATGAGTTTGTCGGTCTGCTGAAGGATCTCACGCGCCTTGGTGATACTCAGGCCAGGATCGGTCGTAGGCATGTAGAGCAAATCACCCTCTTCAAGGGGAGGCATAAATTCGCTGCCCAACTTGCTGAAGGGGAACCAGGTCGCCGCAAGAGCGATGAGGGCGAGGACGAGAGTGAGGCCCTTGAAGCGCATCACAAAGCGGAAGGCCGGATCATAGATGCGTTCGAGGAACCCACTGATCGGATTGTGATCCTCGCTTGGGATGCGCTGGGGCCACAGGATCATGGCACTAAAAACCAGCCAGCCACCAACCAGCCAGGCGCGCCAGGAATCGAGGGCCTGGAGCGGGACAATGGACAATACGACTGCCGGGAGAATGATGGCCGTGAGACAGGTCAAAATACTGCGACGCCGACTCCATCGCTCGGGCAATGTGCGTTCGGTGAGGAAGAGGGTCATCAACACAGGAATGACCGTGATGGCCAGGATGGCACCCGCCGTCATGGCAAAGGTTTTAGAAAAAGCCAACGGCTTGAACATCCGGCCCGACTGTTCGCCCAGAACGAAAATGGGCAGAAAACTCACAACGATAATGAGCAGCGCAAAAAAGAGGCTGGGGCCCACCTCTTTCGCAGCGTCGCCGATGAGTTGGAGATGCGGCTGCGGAGCGGATCCGGCCGCCACCCGCTTCCGATCCGCCTCCAGATATTTGTGCGCGTTCTCAACCATGATGATCGAACTGTCCACCATCACACCAATGGAGATGGCAATGCCGCCGAGCGACATGATGTTGGCGTTGACGCCGAAGGCATACATGATTGTCAGAGTGGCAAGCACCCCGAGGGGCAACACGCAGGCGGCCACAAGCGCACTGCGGGCATGAAGAAGAAAGACGATGCAGACGAGGCCCACGATGAAGATTTCCTCAAAAAGCGTGTGCTGGAGCGTCTCGACGGCCCGCTCGATCAGGTCCGAGCGATCATAAGCGACCTCAATGGCGACGCCGGGCGGCAGTCCGGCCTCGAGTTCGTAGAGCTTCTTGCTGGCGTTCTCAATGGTGCGCTTTGCGTTTTCGCCGGAACGCATGATGATCGTCCCCCCCACGACCTCCCCTTCCCCGTTCCATTCCGCAATCCCTCGGCGAATTTCCGGTCCGATGCGGATGTCTGCCACATCGGCGAGATAGATCGGCGAACCCTCCGCGTTCACCCCCAGCGAAACTTTGCGCAATCCTTCCAGCACTTTCTCGGACCGCACGTCTTCGAGGCGCTTGCCGGATGTCACCGCCTCCTCGGACTCCTCAGGTGAAAGGGCGCCAAGATAGCCAAGGCCACGAACCATGTACTCGTTCTCACTCTGCGCGATAATCCGACCCCCCACGTCATTATTCGAGCGCTGGATAGCCACCTTGACTTTTTGCAGCGAAATGTTCAGGGCGAGCAGCTTCACCGGATCAACGACCACTTGGTATTGCTTCACAAACCCACCCGTCGGCGCGACTTCGCTCACCCCATCGACGGCGGTGAGTTCGTAGCGGAGGTACCAATCCTGCAAACCACGGAGGTCCGAAAGGTCAAGATCGGCCGGGACCAACGGGGACCCGTCGAGCGGGCAATTCGTAAGCCCCGGAAAGATCCGCTGACGGACAAGGCGTTCACGGTCCCCGGCGGGCGCATCCTCCCTGCTGCCATACCACTGATCGGTCTCAGGATCGCGAAAAAGGCCCTGAGGATGCTGCTTACAATAGGGCCCCGTGGTCAGGATGTATTGAAAGACCCAGCCGACCCCGGTCGCGTCCGGTCCGAGCTGCGGCGCGACACCCGGCGGCAAGCGGTTCGTGATCGTATTGAGCTGCTCAAGCACCCGGCTCCTCGCCCAGTAAAGGTCGGTGCCATCTTCGAAGATGATATAGATAAAACTGGTCCCAAAAAGGCTGTACCCACGCACGTGTTTCGCAAACGGTACCGACAGCATCGCAGTGGTCAGCGGATAGGTGACCTGATCTTCGATAATGCGCGGAGCCTGCCCCTGATATTCGGTGCGAATGACGACCTGGACATCCGAAAGATCCGGGATGGCGTCGATGGTGATGTTCCTCGCCGACCACACCCCCGCAAGGACGAGAAAGCCGGTAAGCAACAACACCATCACCCGATTGCGGATGCACAAATCGATCACTTTCTCGATCATTTTTCGGCTCCTCCCGTCACTGGAATCACCTTGCGATCGTCAAAACAACCCAGCATGGCGGAGCCCATGTAGGGATTACGCACCTCATCGCCGATTTGTAGCCAGACGGCACCACCCTGATCTTCGGAAAACATCGGGCAATGCATCGCTTGAACCGCCTGAGGGTATCCGAGGGGAATCCCGGTGGCACCCACCAGCTTGCGAAAAGCAACACTGAGATTGCCAAAGGCCAGCCGACTGGCGGCGATGTCGGAGGCGGTCGCAACCGCCGCACTTTCGCGCACAATGACCGCAAGCGGATCGGCAAGTTGCCCCCAGAAATCCGGGTCATCAGGAATTGGAATTTTTTGCATCTCTCCGATGTCGGCGGCGAGCGAGCGAGCTGAAGCGCTGACGTCGTCGGTCGAGTCGTTGGCGAGAGCGTCCTGAATCGAAAAATATGAATCGAGAGCCTTGATGAGATTCGACTCAAGCGGAGCGGGCAGGGACTCCAGCGTGCTGCCCCCGTCCAGGATGACCTGCGCCTTTTGTTCCGAGGCCGGGTTGCCCTCCACCATTTTTGCCAGCGCCTCGCGCATGTTCGCTTCGCTATCGAGAAGGAACTGTCCCGAAGTGACCACCATCTCACCGGGTTCCAACCCGCTGAGGACCTCGACATTTCCGTCGTCCGTGGCCACGCCGGTCTCCACGTTTCGTGGCTCGAATTTTCCCTCCCCCAGACTCACGAAGGCCACCTGCCGAGCCCCGGTGTCAATGACGGCCGAGCGCGGAACAAGCGTTTTTTCTGCCGCAAGCTGTCGACGCAGCTCCACCGTGGTGAACATGCCCGGTTTCAAGATGCCATCCGAATTATCAAACTCCAGCCGCACCTGCGCTTCGCGGGTTTTTTTGTCCAGGTAAGGATAGACATAAATGACCTTGCCCTCGAAAGTCTTGCCTGGGATATAGGGTAGCGTCATCACGGCATCCTGCCCGGCCTCGACATAGGGAAGCTGGTATTCATAGACCGTGACGAGGACCCACACCTTGGTCAGGTCCGCGATGCGAAAGACCTGCATTCCCGGCTCGATCTTCATGCCTTCGTTGGCGTGCTTGGCAATGACAATGCCCGAAAACGGACTCCCCACATCAAGTGCCTTTTGGGCGGTTCCGCGTTTGTCCAGGGCCTCGATCTGAGCCGTGGTGATGTCGAAATATTCGAGCCGGGTGCGGGCCGATTTCAGCAGATCGATTCCGGTCGTTCCCCGCCCGCCCTTCCTCGCGATGAGATAATCTTCCTGCGCCGAATAAAGCTGGGGAGAATAGAGCGAAAAGAGCGGCTCGCCCTTTTCGACCTTCGCTCCGAGCGAGTCGACATAGAGCTTCTCAATCCAACCGGAGACCTTCGTATTCACGTCCCGGACGGTCTCCTCGTTGTAATCCACTATTCCGACGGTGCGAATTGTTTTCACCAACGGACCCTCCGTGACCTCCTGAATCCGAACTCCCATGTTTTGCACGATGACCGGGCTGATCGCGATCTCGCCCGTGAACTTCGCCGGGTCGAGCGGAACGAGATCCATCCCGCAGATCGGACAGAGCCCCGGTTCCGGCAGAACAACCCAGGGGTGCATCCCACACGTCCAGTATTGTAAGGCGCTGTCGTGATCATGGGTCGCTCCGTCTGTTGCGCGGCCGTCGGAGAACCAGCGGGGCACAATGAAAACGACCGCGAGGGCGAGAATCCCAAGGGCAAGGGCGGTGAGAATCCAGCGCATGCGCCGGGAACGGGGTGGAATTTCAGAGGGTTCATTCATGGCTTAGTCAGTGCGTTCGTGGTTTGAGAAATCTGCTGATCGAGCGGTTCGCCAATAGCACGTTCGAGATCCGCGACGGCACGGAGATAACCCGAGGTTCGGTCGATGAGTCCGAGCTCGGCCCCGAGCAAGGCCTGTTGCACGTCGAGCAGGTCGGTCAGCGAAGTCGCGCCGGTGCGATAGGCCGAAGAAGTCGATTCGTAGGCTTGGCGGGCCCCAGGGATGATCTCCGACGCGAAGCGGTCCCGTTGCTCGCGCATGGCGCGCGCCATGGCATAGGCGGATTGCACATTGGCACTGACATCGGCGGTGAGCTGGGCCTGCCGGGAGGCGGACGATCCCCGCCGGGCCACGGCCGCGCGTTTTTGGGCACCGAGCTTGTCCCACCAGATCGGCACATTAAATGAGACCGTTCCCAGGAACGGATCCTCGCCGTTCTGAGGTGTCATCGGCAACACCGTGCTGTTGTCAACCAGCGAGTAATCGACCCCGAGAGTGATGTCGGGAAAATACTCCAAGGCGGCGGCACGGATGCCGAGATCGTCGCGAGCCACGGCCGCGCGGGCCGCTTCCACATCCTGATTCGCGGTCAGCGAGCGGCGCATGACCGCGGCGAGTGACGGCAACTTGGGCAACTTGGGATCAGCGTACCGCGGCACCGCGGTGGAGGGTTCCACTTCACCCCGAAGGGCTCCCATCCTTGCGATGACCCCGGTCCTCTCGGCTTCAATCTGCGCGATGCGGACCGCAATTTCCTCGGCAGCCACCTCGCTACGGATCACATTGGCAAGGCTCCCTTGATTGCTTTCGACCAACCCTTTGGCAGAGTCCGCCGTCTGGCGCAGGAGGGACTCCTGATCGCGAAGAACGAGAATCGCTCCATCGGCACGGTAGAGGTCTGCCAGCAAGGTGCGCCCCTGAGCGAAGACATCGCGCAGAGCGGCGCGGAACCTCCAATACGCAACTTGAGCGTCGGCCGCCGACCGGGCCTTGGCGGTGCCGAGTTTTCCAGGAAAGGGAATCTTTTGTGAAACTCCAAAGCGCTGCCGCATGGCCCCGGTTCGAGTTTGCACACTGGTAAAATAATAGCCGTAGCTCACCATCGGGTCCGGCAGGGACGCGACGACTTCGGGCATCTCGGTCATCGCCTCCCAATCCAATCGGGCGGCTTCAATCCCCGGATTGACCGTCAAAACTTCCGCCAAAAATTGGTCCACCATCGGCGAGGAACCGCCGCCCCTGGCTGATGAAAGCGCTGCGGCAGCAAGGAGGCTGCACCGGAGAATTTGTTTAAGTAAGTTGGTTTTCAATGATTTGGTTGGTGAGGAATTTGCACAGAGTGGACAGAAAAGAATTCACCCCAATGGGGCAAAGAAAAATTGGACGAAGCACCTTTGTCCCTCCGCCAAACTCGTCCGGAATAGGATCAGACGAAAGCAGGGACGCAGGCACCGCAAAGAGGCGGAGCGTGCGCGAGCATGCGACGGCTTAGAAACTTCTCAACAAACGAGGCGCCGCCCGGCGGAGAGTGACCAGGAAAAAACCGTGTTTCGACGGAAGGCTTTTCCAACTGAATCGCGGCGATCGCAACCCAAGCCGGCTTAAAAGAATAAAACTGGGTGGCAGGAGCATCCAGCATCGGTGGCACGGGAGATGTCAGTTCATCCCCGCAGAACATTTGCATGCCCGGCGTCGGGAGGGAATCGTCGCCCGAATTGCCCGAACCGGTCGAATGACAGGAACCCGTGGACACGTCCGTAGCTGAGCCAAAGTGCCAGGTCGCAATCGTACAATGATTGGCTGCCACCAACCAGGCGGCCATCGTCATCAGAGAGACGGCGGCGATCCTTACAAAGGATCGATGACCGGCCTTTCTCCTTATCGGAAGTCGTCCGGTCGGTCGGTGAAAAACACCCCTTCGGTGTCCCCACGATTCCAATCCATTGTCCTCAATTCGCATCACTCTCGTATTGAAGCTCAAATATAGCCCCAGCTCTCAAGTTTTGCGAAATCTATTTTCTCAATTTCCAAGCAATCACTCCCTCAGAGGATTAATCCATCGAATTTTTGGGAAGCGGTCAAAGTCGCGGTCGTTGGAATACACGGTTCCGCCCCTCTCGGATGCGTGGGCGGCAATCATCGCGTCGGTCGTAAGATTGCCACCGGCCTCTGCGGCTTCGAGAAACTCCCAAACCAGCCGAAGCGTCAAGGCACTGCCGGACAGCAGACTGACGATGGGCACTTTCTCCCAGCTTTCCACCCGCTCCCTCGCCATGGCGACTGTCATCGGGTTTTGGTTGATCGTCGGATGCGTGACGAGACGCACAAACGCGAGCGCAACGACGACCGGGATGCCGATGGGTTCGCGTCCCGAAAGCGCCGACTCCCACCACAGCCGCGCTTTCTCATGAAACGGGGAGGTTTCATCATGCGCATAGATCAGGAGATTGACATCGGGAAGGATCATCGCGCCGCATCCTCCGCTTCCATCTGATCATACAATTGGTTCATGCTCTGCCCTCGAAATGCCTGCTTCAATCCCAAAGGGTGGGTTTTTACCCGATACTTCCTGGGTGTCGCCGCGTGTTCCATTTGATTGAGTCCCAACGAGAGGAGTTGCTCAAAAACCCGCTTGATCGGGAGACCAGACTTCCCGGCTTGTTCTTTCACTTGTCGCAATAACGCATCACTGATGTCAATTGTCGTCCTCATATCCGCATCATGATGCGAATCTGACACCTTGTCAATATCCACCCTGGAAACGCCTGATTCTTAAACTCACCGTCAATCCCTTCCGCAATTTTTGTAAAAAATCACAGTTTCATTTCGCGCAGCCGGAGGGCGTTCAAGATCACCGAAACCGAACTCACACTCATGGCCGCTCCGGCGATCATTGGGCTCAGCAAAAGACCGAAGACGGGATAGAGTGCGCCCGCCGCGATGGGAATACCGATGGCATTGTAGATGAAGGCAAAGAAGAGGTTTTGCCGAATATTGTGCATCACGGCCCGACTGAGCGCGATGGAACGGGCGATGCCGTCGAGATCGCCTTTCACCAGGGTGATGCCGGCACTCTGCATCGCGACATCCGTGCCGGTGCCCATCGCAATACCGACATCGGCGGCGGCGAGCGCCGGAGCGTCGTTGATGCCATCTCCCGCCATGGCCACGACCTCGCCAGCGCTCTGGAGATCCCGGACGATGTCCCCTTTATCCTTCGGGTCGAGTCCAGCGCGAACTTCGTCGATCTTCAACTCCCGCGCAACGGCCTCTGCCGTTTTCTGGTTGTCGCCGGTGGCCATGATCACCTTGATGCCGAGCTTATGGAGCTTCGCAATGGCTCCAGGGGTCGAGGCCTTGATCGCATCGGAGATCCCGAGGATTCCTATCACCTTTCCGTCCGCCGCAATCCAAACGACCGTCTGCGCCGCTTCCTGAAGATCGCGACCGGTCGCGGCCAGGGCCTCCGGAATCAGAATATCGGCAGCGACCAGAAATGCTTCCTTTCCGATCAAAACCCGAGACTTGCCCACCTCGCCTGAGACCCCGCCGCCGGTGGTGGAGGCGAAGTTCGTCACCTCCTCCCAATCGATTTCGCGCTCCTTGGCACCCTGGACGATGGCGCGGGCCAGCGGATGCTCGCTGCTGGACTCCAGCGCAGCGGCCAGGGCGAGAAGACGGTCTTTATCGAAGTCCTCCGCGGATTCGATCGAGGTGATGCCGGGCTTGCCGGCGGTGAGGGTACCGGTCTTGTCGGTGAGCAGAGTTGTGACTTTTTCGGTGCGCTCAATGGCTTCTGCGTTCTTGATAAGAATGCCGCTCAGCGCACCCCGCCCCACCCCCACCATAATCGACATCGGTGTGGCCAAGCCCAGGGCGCAGGGACAGGCAATAATGAGAACGGAAACCGCATTGACCAATGCGAACGCCAGGGACGGAGCTGGCCCCAAAATCCACCAGAGCAAGAATGTCAGGATTGCGATGCCGATCACGGCAGGCACAAACCATCCCGCCACGGTGTCGGCGAGTTTCTGAATCGGGGCCCGACTGCGCTGCGCCTCGGCGACCATGTGCACGATCTGTGAAAGCAAGGTGTCGGAACCCACCTTCTCCGCCCGCATGACGAACGCTCCGGTTTGATTAAGAGTCGCTCCCACGACGGCGTCCTCGGCGGACTTCTCCACCGGCATCGGTTCGCCAGTGATCATGGACTCGTCCAGCGAACTCCTGCCTTCCACGATCACGCCATCGACAGGCACCTTTTCCCCGGGTCGCACCCGCAGGCGATCCCCTTTTTCGATTTCCTCGACCGGGATGTCCTCCTCCCCACCATCCTCCTTCACCCGATGGGCGGTACGGGCCGCAAGGCCAAGCAGGGACTGAATCGCCTGCCCGGTCCGGCTGCGCGCCTTCGCCTCCAGCAATTGCCCGAGCAAAACCAACACCGTGATCACCGCCGCCGCTTCAAAATAGAGTGCGACATGGCCCCCCGGCCGCAACGATTCGGGAAAGATCCACGGAAAGACCACGGCGATGGCGCTATAGAGATAGGCCGCGCCCACCCCGACCGAAATCAAAGTGAACATGTTCAAATTCCGGCTCACGATCGAACGCCAACCCTTTAGAAAAAATATCCCACCCGCCCAGAGAACCACTGGTGTGCTGAGGGCGAACTCAATCCACTGTGAGACGTTTCGCGGAATGAGGTCATGGATATTCACCCCCGGGATCAACATCCCCATCGCAAGCACAAAAACCGGAACCGTCAGCACCAAAGCGATCCAGAACTTGCGGGACAGCGAACGGATCTCCCGCTGTTCCCCCTCCTGATCGCTTGCTCCACCTTTCGGTTCCAACGCCATCCCGCAGATTGGGCAATCCCCCGGTTGATCCTGCTCAATCTCCGGATGCATCGGGCAGGTAAAAATCGTTCCCCGGGGCACGATCGGAGTCACCGGCTCAAGTGCCATACCGCACTTTGGACAGTCGCCCGGCCCGTCCGAGACGACCTCGGGATGCATCGGACAAGTGTACTTTGCCGGTGAACTGGCAGGAGATTCCGCCTTCTTCCCCCGACAGCATTGATGATGGGAGTCGTTCATATCAGGAAGGGTGGCACTAATTCAGATATTGGGAAAGTCCCGTGCGAAATTCCGCGATGAAGATCGGCGAGCAAGCGAGCAACATGACGCAACTTTCCGCTTGCCATTCAAAAATTTTCACCTACTTCTAACCGCCTCAGCAATGAATCAGCTCGTATCCGTCAAGATTAGCATCGTCTCCCTGGCCGTCGTCGGCCCAGGAGCCGTGGCGATTTTGCGGAGCTGATTCACAATCTCCGAAACGCCCACGGCCCTGTAACGGTCGTGGGATTTTTATTTCGCGACGAAGCCAGGACTTGGGGGTTTTCAAAAAACCAACAACCCATGAATCCAACTCAAGATTGCACCACCCCGAAGCATTCGCCGACCGCATTCGCCTCCATGGCGGCGCGGGAACTCGAAAGCCACGGATTTTTCCTCATGCCCCTGCTGCTGCCCGGCTTCGACGTGCTCGATGCCGGATGCGGCCCCGCCACCATCACGGCTGGCATCGCCGGATCGGTTTTTCCCGGACGAGTGACGGCCATTGACATCGCGCCAGCCCAAGTCGAAACCGCGCGCAGGCTCACCCAAGGCCGTGAGATCATGAACATCGATTTTGTGACCGCTTCGGTGAATCACCTGCCTTTCGCCGACCATTCCTTCGATGTGGTGTTCGCCCATGCGCTCCTGGAGCATCTTCCGGATCCGATCGCGGCGCTGAAGGAACTTCATCGGGTGACCCGCCCCGGCGGATTCATCGCGGTGAGCAGTCCCGACTGGGACGGCAGCACCCTGGATCCGGAACTCGCCCTCGCCATGAATGCCTACCGCCATTTGCAAGAACGCCAAGGGGCCCACCCCACGGCGGGCACTCATTTGCGGGACTGGCTCACCAAGGCGGATTTTACCCCGCTGGTGCATGATCATTGGATCGAGGAATACGAGGATCCAAGAGCCATCGCGGAAGACCTGGCCCACCAACTTGAAAATGCAGGGCAGTTTCATCACGCGAGGTCGTTTCGCCAGTGGGCGAAGGGACCGGAATCACGCTTCCACCAATCCTGGAAGTATGCGACCGGGGTGCGGGCCGATGACCATCGGATCCATCCCGGACATCAAGAATAGCTCGATGGCGAAAGAGAACGTTCGATCCGTTACGCTTTCAGGCCTTCACCGCATGAGCCTGGAGATCCTCCAAGGAGACAAACTCGAGCGCAGAAATATGGGTCGACTCCAGGACGACGGCTGGCGCCATCTTCGCATCCAGTGCCTCACTCCAGCGTTCCACACAGAGGCACCACCGGTCCGCGGATTTGAGGCCGGGAAATTCCATCTCGGGATGCGGGGTGCTCAGATCGTTTCCCCGGGCCGCAGAAAACTCCAAAAATTCCCGGGTCATCACGACGCAGACGGTATGCAATCCCCGATCGCCAGGCCCGGTGTGGCAATAGCCATCCCGGTAAAATCCCGTCATGGGATCGCTGCAACATCCCTCCAATTCACCACCAAGAACATTCGTCGCCATACCCGCACTGTATCCGATGCCGGACCGGACCGCAGTTGAAAAATTCCACCAACCCTGTTTTTCTCCGACTCCACGATTTCCGACCGCTCAGAATCCGCCCATGCCACTCCGCATTCTTTTTGTTCCCTTCGGCAGCGAGGGCGATGTGAATCCCCTATTTACTCTCGCTGATCGCCTGGCGGCACGGGGGCATGAAATCGTTTTTTTGCTCACTCCCCACTACAAGGCCCACGCGGAACGGCGGGGGTTCCGATGGATTCCGATCGGCACCGAGGAGGATTTCCGCAGGGTGGCCAACGACCCACGAGCCTGGGACCGTCTGCGCGGACCGGAGTTTGTCGTAAAAAATTTGGTGGATTCCCTGCCAGCCTTTCAGAAGGCATTCTCCACCCTGCAGGAGCCGATCGACCTGGTCGTCACCTCCACATTTGGCCTCGCGGCCGCCGCTCTGGCCGAGGCCGCCGGCATTCCACGACTCAACCTCCATCTCCAACCCGTCTGTCTTCACAGCACCTTCGACTGTCCTCTTTTTGTTTCGGAACTCGCCTGGCTGAGACACGCGCCCCGCTTCATCAAACGGCTGGCCTTCCGCTGCATCGATCTTGTTTTTTGGCGTCTTCTTAAGAAGCCCATCAATCACTTTCGTCGGGAATTAAACCTGCCACCGCTGCGAAACTTTTTCGACGAGGCCATTCATGGCGGGGACGGGGTGGCCGCGCTCTTTCCCTCTTGGTTCGCCGCCCCGCAGCCCGACTGGCCCGAACTCCGCCAGTTCGGGTTTCCGCCTACCTCTCCCAAAAATCAACTCCCGACGGATCTGGAAAATTTTCTCGCCGCCGGTTCCCCGCCCGTCCTCTGGACCCATGGGTCGGCAAATTTCGATACCAAAGCATTTCAAGCAAACGCCATCGCCACTTCGACCCGACTTGGTCTTCGCAGTCTGCTGGTCAGCCTGGCCGCACCGCCCTCACCGCTGCCGGTCGGCGTTTTGCACCTCACCCATATTCGCTTCGAAGATGTTTTTCCCCGGGTCGCCGCTGTCGTCCATCACGGAGGAATCGGAACGGTGGCCAAGGCGATCGGGGCCGGCATCCCGCAGCTCATCATTCCCCGCTCCCATGACCAACCCGACAATGCCCGCCGGGTGGTCGCGCTCGGATTGGGGAAAACACTTCCCTATCGGACCCGACCAGGCGGTGATCCCCGCATCGACCGCGCCCTCCAGGAGTTGATCACCTCGCCAACCATCCGGGCCCGTTGCCGCGAATTCCAGACCCTCATGGCCTCCGGCGACGATTGGCCAGCGCTGGCCGACTGGGCGGAAGATCTCGCCCGCCGCTGACGCAGATTCAGAACTCCTGACCTCACTGGAGAAAGTAAATCCGAACAAGGAATCGGAGGGAGACGGAAGAATTATCACGCGGAGGCGCGGAGAAGGACTTAAATACAACATCCTCTCCGCGTCTCCGCGGTTGAAAGCCTGGCCGTTGCTGCGCATCCGTTGCAGCCGCGTGAGTCTTCTGGCTTCATCGGGTTTCCATGGGATGAGGTTGTCTGAGATTGGACTGGCAACGGCACGGCTCTCGGCCCTATTTTGAGAAACTCCCTTGTCGCCCATGACCAACCTGACCACCTCCCGATTCCTTCCCTGCCTGATTCTTGGGTTGACCCTTCTCCCCTGGCCATCCCAGGCCGCGCTTTCCCCGACGACTTCGCCTACTCCCGCCCCCGCCCCCCATCTCGACCAGGAAATCCCCCCCGCATTAATTCCCTGGCAGGATTGGGCCACTTGGGATGCTCCGCACCGCGACTGCCCGACTCCCTACTCGGACCCCAAAACCCACCGCTGCTTCTGGCCCTCCCGCCTCTCGCTGAAAATCGACCCCGAGGGTGGCCAATTCAATCTCGGAGTCACCGTCTATGCCACCACCTGGGTGCCCCTCCCCGGCGATGCCGGTGGCTGGCCTCTGGATGTCCAAGTCAATAACCAGCCGGTGCCAGTGCTCGAAAAGGACGGCCACCCTGCGGTCGAGCTTCCCGCCGGGACCCACACCGTCCAAGGCACCTTTCGATGGAAACAGATTCCGCGAAGCCTCCACCTTCCAGAAAGCGTTGGCATTCTCAGTCTCGTTCTGGATGGAGAGCCGGTGCCCTCCCCCTCATGGGACGAAAAAGGCATTTTGTGGATGAAGCGCGGACTCACCTCCGGCGTGGCGGACAAGGACTTCCTTGAGGTCAAGGTCAACGCCCTCCTGAAAGACGGCATTCCCCTTCAGCTTCAGACCGAGGTCGAGTTGATCGTGGCGGGCAAGAGTCGCGAGGTGGACCTCGGAAGCGTGCTTCCGCAGGGCTGGAATCTCTCCGCCGTCCAGAGTCCAATTCCCGTCGCCGTGGACGAGGAGGGCCGGCTCAAAGCGCAGGTGCGGGCCGGACGTTGGAAAATTCAACTCGCCACCTTCCGCCTCGATGATCCCAAGGAATTTTCCTACGGCCCCGACCCGGCCGTGGCCGATGAGTTGGTCGCCTTCCAGGCCGATCCAGATTTTCGGATGATCGACATCGAGGGTTCGCCGACCATCGATGTGTCCCAAACCCCGTTTCCCAAAGCCTGGCGCAACCTGCCTGTTTACCGCTGGGACACCGCCACCCCGTTTTCCATCGTGGAACGCATGCGCGGCATGGGACTGCAGAAACCCGAGGGACTCACCATCTCCCGCACCTGGTGGTTGGACGAGAACGGTCGCGCCCTCACCTTTCGCGATCAGATCACGGGCAAGCGTCAACAGATCTGGCGCCTCGACGCCGCTTCCGGGCTCGACCTCGGGTCGGTTCGCAGTCACGGAGACGGTCAACTCATCACCCTTAACCCGGAAAACGATGCTCCCGGCATCGAAATCCGAACCCGAAACCTTGACCTCCAGGCCACGGGGCGAATGGATCGGGAGAGCACCCTTTCCGCCACCGGTTGGCGCACCGACGCCGACGCGCTCAATGTCACCCTCAATCTCCCCCCGGGCTGGCGGCTCTTTGCCCTCTTTGGCGCGGACTGGGTCAAAGGCGACTGGCTGACCGCCTGGACATTGCTCGATCTCTTTCTCCTCCTCATCTTCACCCTTGCCGTCTTCCGACTCTACGGATTTATCGCCGCGATCCTGGCCTTTTTCGCCTTCGGCATCTCCTACCATGAGCCCGGCGCTCCCTGTTATCTTTGGTTGGTCCTCTTGCTTCCCCTGGCTCTTCTACGGGTGGTTCCCTCCGGCTGGGGCCGGACCGTCCTCCTCACTTGGAAATGGGCCACTGTCGCCGCTCTGATTTTTGTTCTTATCCCCTTCGTTGCTGCCCAGGTGCAACAGACGCTCTATCCCCAATTGGAGGTCGTCGGCCAACGGTCGATCTCCCTGTCCGGACGAGCATCGGGAATGGCCGCTCCCACCTCCTTAGCGATGGAATCCAACGTCCAAGAAGAATCCGTCGATAAAGATCGGAAATCCCGTTCCCAACTGGGCAAACCGGGCCGAGGCGCTCTCTCCTTCCAGAAATCCAATAGCGCCCAGACCAGCAACCTTCTCTATGACGACAAAGCCCGCATCCAAACCGGGCCGGGAATTCCCGACTGGCACTGGCGCACGGTCACCTTCGGTTGGAATGGCCCGGTGCAGGCCACCCAGACGATCCGTCCCCTCCTGATCTCGCTCCCCATGGAACAGGCTCTCACCATTTTCAGGGTCCTGCTTCTCCTCGCTCTTGTCGGCGTCTTGCTGCGGCGCCGGGCCGTCATCCTTCCTGGCATCTCGGGAAAAATTGCCGCCCTGCTCGCGGCGGGCTTTCTCCTCCTTCCCACCGCCACCGCCAGGGCTCAATTTCCGGACGAGTCCATGCTCAACACCCTCCGGGACCGATTGTTGCAGCCCTCCGACGCCTATCCGAATGCCGCCGACATCCCCAGCGCCTCGCTCACCCTGAAGGATCAACGCCTCGTGGTGGAGGCCCAGGTTCACACTGCCCTCCGCACTGCAGTGCCGCTGCCGGGACGACTTGCCGACTGGTCGCCGCTGACGGTCACCGTGAATGGCCAACCCGAAGCCGTCTTGCGCCGGGACGATGGCTCGCTCTGGATTGTCCTTCCCAAAGGCGTCCACACCATCCGCATGGAAGGCCTTCTGCCCGATGTCTCGGAATGGGAGTGGACCTTCCAACTCAAACCCCGCCAAGTCACCATCACCGCCCCGGAGTGGACCGTCAGCGGAGTGCGCCCGGATGGCGTTCCTGAGGCCCAGGTTTTCTTTATCCGCCAACAAAAATCCGAAGCCGGATCCGCCAGTTATGATCGTCAGGATCTCCATCCCCTCGTGGTGGTGGACCGGCATCTGGAACTCGGACTCGTCTGGCAGGTTCGCACCACCGTCACCCGACTCTCCCCCAAAGGCAAAGCCGTCGCCCTTCGCATCCCCATTCTCCCCGGAGAAAACGTGCTCACTTCTCAAATTGTGGTGCGGGACGGACGGGTCGAAGCCAACCTCGGTGCCCAGCAAGACACATTTTCCTGGCAGAGCGAACTCACTCCCACCGACCACATCGCCTTGACCACCCAGAAAACCGATCCCTGGGTCGAACGCTGGCATTTGGTCGCTTCGCCGGTCTGGAATGTGGCCCTCGCCGGACTCGCTCCCATCTTCGAGCCCGGCGACCCGGCCCTCGTTCCGGTCTGGCATCCCTGGCCCGGGGAAGAAGTGACCCTTACGATCAGTCGTCCCAAAGCCATCGCGGGCGCCACCGTCACGGTCAATTCCGGCACCCACGCGGTCAGCCTCGGACACCGCCAAAGGACCTCCCAACTGGACCTCTCACTCCGTTGCAGCCTCGGAGAGGATTTTCTCATCGAGCTTCCCGCCGACGCCGAGATCACCAGCCTGACCCATAACGGCAAGACCCTCCCGGTGCGCCGAGACGGACGCAACGTCATCATCCCGCTGCAACCCGGCGAACAAACGCTCTCGATGGGATGGAAAACCAACCTCCCTCTCGGCTGGCGAGCCACCGCCGACGAAGTGCGCCTGCCGGTGGAGAGTTCCAACATCGAAACCACCCTCACCGTGCCCGACAACCGCTGGGTGCTAGGGACCGAGGGGCCCTTGCGAGGCCCTGCGGTTCGATTCTGGACCATCCTAATCTGTTCCCTCATCGCCGCCTGGGCTCTGAGTCGCATCCCCTCCTCGCCCCTTCGGGCCTTCGAGTGGATGCTCCTCGCCATTGGACTCACTCAGGTTCCGCTCCCCGCCGCGCTGATCATTGTGGCCTGGTTATTCTTCCTCGTTCTCCGGGGATGGGATTCCTGTCTCGCCCTGCCGGCCTTACGATTCAATCTGGTGCAACTCGCACTGATTGTCCTCACCCTCGCCGCCCTCGGTGTCTTCATTGCCGTGGTGGGAGCCGGGCTTCTTGGCGATCCGCAAATGTTCATCCAAGGCAACGACTCGACCCATTCCCTCCTGCACTGGTATCAGCCACGTTGCGAGGCCCTCCTGCCACAGCCCGGATGTTTTACGGTGTCACTCTGGTGGTATCGGATTCTCATGCTCGCCTGGGCCCTCTGGCTGGCAGTCTCCCTCCTCCGCTGGCTACGCTGGGGCTGGGATCAATTCAGCAAGGGCGGATGCTTTCGCCGAGCAGAAAAAAAGCCCCCCACCCCTCCGCCGATTCATCCGGCGTGAGGCCGTGACCCTGCCGGCGACGGCGGGCTGGATGTCATCGAAGACTGCCATCGTGTTCGCGTCGGTCTTCTCGATGGGTATGCGTGTGAAGCCGATGAACGACACGTTCGACAAGGCATATCTGTGGAGTCAACCCCCGCGGCGATTCTCATCAAACATCTCAACGGGCATCGAGTGGTCGAGTCGCCAAACCATCTGGATGGGGCGCTCAGATTGGAAACTAACGAGCTTCGCCGGGCCAAGGAACGTGAACGGAGACGTGGTTCCATCCACCTTCTTGAGCGAGCGAACGAAGAACAGCATCGTGTGGCCGCGCTCTTGGTGGTGGATAAGGTTCTGTCCCGTGTCACTCGCTTGGCTCGTCGACCCCTGAGTTTCCCAGTGCAGCAGTTCACGACTGATGGGATAGTCCTGATACATCGTGCTCGGCGAAAATTGCTTCTCGGTTTTCTGGAATGTGACCAGTGCTACAGTGGCTTTAATTGCGGGGCAGCGAATGACTCCAGAGCCTGTTTCACCCGCTGACTCGAAGGATGCTTTACCGAGCGCCGCTTTAATTTCGTCGCTGCCGTATGTAGCATGGAGCTCCAGAGGGCATGGGAACGAGAGACTCAGCGTGGCGCTGCCGACACGAGACTCTTCATCAGCCCAAACCAAGATTTCCTCAAGATCGCGCAGCACGGACGGATTTCGAGCCGCTCGGTTGAACGATTCTTCGATGCTCGCTATTTCAAGCTTGGGGCCGGGCTTACCCCAGAAGCGATAGTGGGTGAGGAGGGCTGAGTCTCCAGCTTCAGCGAGAGCTGCTTCTGTATCCCCGCCCCTCAAGCAGGCGATGACTTTCCGATGTCGCGCAATTTCCCGTGGGCCGCTCGTTTGCGCAGCACTGATCAGCGCAGGCCTCAGTTGGCCAATGTCGGGATCGGTGGGTGTCTCGGCAAGACGGGCTGCAGCTTTCCACTGGGACCATGTCTTTTGCCCCGCGAGCAGAGTTTCCGGATCATAGTCGTGGAAGCGGACGAAGTTGCCAAACGTCAACGGCTGTCCTGATTCGTGCTCGAAGGTTTCGAGTCGGTCAGGCACTTGGTCGGCGAGATGTCGCAAATTCTCGCGAATGTTCGCAATCACATGCTCGCGGGCAACCCTGTCGAGTTGGATGCTGCAACCAGAGGGCAGATGGGGAAAATCCATCTCAACCTCTCGCTGAATATTGAAGCGACGCTTCGCAAGCAGGGCTTTCAGCTTTCGATCAATCCGATAACGGCGGTGCGACTGCCCGATGAAGTCAAGCACCGTGAGGCAGTCTTTATCCGGCGCGTGGCGTAACCCGCGCCCGAGCTGCTGGAGGAATACGGTTAGACTTTGCGTGGGACGCAGAAACAAAACCGTGTTCACATCAGGCAGGTCAAGCCCCTCGCTCAGCACATCCACGCTGAATAGGAATCGAATTTTCCCAGCCCGAAAATCGTTGAGCAGGACAGTTCGCTCGGCAGTGACGGTCTCGCCCACGAGCATGGCAGAAACAATCCCACGCTCGTTGAACTTCTCCACCATGAACGCGGCGTGTCGAATGGACACGCAAAACCCAATGCCACGGACGTGTTCCAAGTCAGGCTCGAAGCGGAGCAAGGAACTCACCACGACTTCCAACCTCAGAACTGCCAGAGCGTGCGAACCGGTATAAACATTCTCCAACTCGGCGATATCGTATTTCCCGCCTCGCCAGAAGTTGTCAGGCGCCAGCGACACAGGGTCAGCTACGCCGAAATAGTGGAACGGACATAGAAGCTTTTCTTCGAGCGCTTCAGGCAAGCGAATCTCAGCGGCGAAACGGTTACCAAAATCCGCAGCCACGCTTTCACCGTTCATGCGCTCTGGTGTCGCCGTCAGACCAAGTAGAATTCGCGGACTGAATTGCTTAAAAATCGGCCGATAGCTATCCGCGGGACCATGATGCGCCTCGTCCACGACTATGAAGTCATAGAAATCAGGGCCGACTTGCTCCCACAAGCGCCTGTTACCGAGCATGGACACGGAACAAAAAAGATGATCGTAGCGAGCCGCGACATGGGGGCCTACCAGAAGCTCACCAAAGTCCGGAACCCGAAGTACGGCTCGAAACGTGCCGACTGCTTGTTCCAAAATTTCCTGCCGATGAGCAACGAAAAGAAGGCGCGCTTGCCGCTTCTCGTCTTCGAAGAACCGCTTGAAATCAAACGCCGCCACAATGGTTTTTCCCGTCCCGGTCGCTGCCACGACCAGATTCCGCCAATGACCATGAACGAGGCGCTCGGATTCTAGGGCATCGAGAATTCTTTCCTGAAATGGATGCGGGCGAATGTCAAAAAAGACCGGCGCAATTCCCATCCGCGTCGACCGCGCGTGTTTAAGTGCCTCTCGGAATACGAGCGGCTCTTCCGGGTTGAACGACACGAACTCGTGGCTATTCCAGTAGGTTTCAAATTCCGCAAGGAACTTGCACAAGATGTGCGGCATGTCCTGCGCGGTCACCTTGAGATTCCATTCCAACCCACTCGTCATCGCCGCCTGCGACATATTTGCTGAACCGATGTAGGCAGTCGAAAATCCGCTGTCCCGACGAAAATGATAAGCCTTGGCATGGAGGCGTGTCCGCTCCGTGTCGTATGAAACGCGAATCGCAACGTTAGGCAAACTCGCCAACCACTCTACCGCCTCCGCATCTGAAGCACCCATGTATGATGTCGTGATGATTCGCACGTTCCCGCCGCGAGCAGTAATTTCCTCAAATGCCGGCATCAATAAACGTAGCCCCGACCACTTAATGAACGATACGAGCAGGTCCACTGAGTCCGCAGACCGCATTTCTCTTCCCAGCTCGTGCACAAGTTGGGGGTCGGCAGGCGAGCCAGTGAAGAGGCTGCTCTCCACCAAAGCGGTTTCTGGTCGGGGCATACCTTCTTGCGCATAGTTTGGTGGCGTAATTTCAAGCAGAACAGGTTTGTCCGTCTTGACGAGGCGACTTCCTTCTAAGAACTGCGTCACTGGATTACCCGCGATGCGTTCAACAATTTCATTGCAGAGGCGCAGTCGTGTTTCTTGGTCAGTCTCAAGTCGCAGGGCTTTTTCCAAGAGTCTTGCGAGAAAGGCGGCGTAACGAGCAGGCTCCTCTTCTGGGTCTAGTTTTCCAAACACCGAGCGCAGCTCCGGATGGCGTTGCAAGATAGAGTTCAACTCTTCATCGAGCAGCGCTTCATAAATGCCTTGCGGGAGACTTTCCATACATCATTTCTCACAAAGCTCGGAGAGATTCTCCTACACCAACGGCAAACACGGTTTTCGGACCTTACTCCGCAAACTCTTGAGAGTAGGCGTGAAGCGCGGAATGAGGGCGCGGCAGATGTCGCGTTGCCTTGGCAGACTCTGCGGCTTGGCCTTCGGCGTATCCATTGCGCTATCGCGCAAAGCAACGACTTCGAAACCAATGGTGGCGGATGAATCGGCGTTTCCGGAGCGGGAGGTTTTGGCCACGATGGGCCGAAGACTACCAGAAAGGCTGAAATATTGGCAGGGGGATTCTCAGAAAACCGCAATTTTTCTCCCGCCAAGGCGCTGCGGGGGCGGGAGGGATTCATTGAGGCTCATGGTTTGTCGGCCTCGGCTTCACGTTCGGGCACGCGGATGAGGTAATCCGCGAGGTGCTGCTGCAACGTCAGTTCCGGCTGTTTTTTGCGTGACATGGTTTACTTCTTTGCTTTCGCTTTGATTTTAGTTGCCGCTTTAGTCTCGGCTTTCGGCATCTCCGACAGCTTGACCCGCTGGTAGGCTCCGCGCTTTTTGTCCTCGGGATGCGGTTCCATCGCCAGCACTGTGATGTCTCCCTTATCCGGCCCGTAGGTCCAGAAAATCCGCCCCGCGCCCGGAGTTTTGTTTTCAAGATACGACTGAAAAATCTTCGTCCCGTGTTTGCGGCTCAGGTCGGTGATTTCGTGCGAAACGAGGCTGTTATGCTTCGGGTCAACGCTCAGAAACACAAGGGCTTTGACGAGTTTCTTGAAGAGCTTCTCTTCATCCTTGTCCAGCTTGCCCTGCTGCTTTCGTGTGGAGAGGTCCACCCATTGCGATTCCATTTCCGGCTGCCCCATGCGGATCTTGAACGCCATAAACCTCCTCAGGCCTCAATGAATGCGGACAGATCAATTGGCAGCGAAGCCTTCCCCTTCTTCAGCGAGGCGAGCGACTGCTCCAGCATCTTCAGCGACCGCTGCGGGATGGCCTCCGGCGATACCAGAACGCGCGGCTCCAGCACATAGCCTCCGTTGGAGAGTGCCATGACGTGAAAATACTTCGTCTTGGCGCCGCGCAGGCTGATGCGGTTCTTCGCGTCGGCGGCGACACTATAATTTTGAACGACTTGTATTGTCTTTGCTGGCTTCTTACGTTCGATCGTCGCGGTTGGCATGCCTGTAATATGGTGGGAATTCCCACTTTCGTCAATCCGCGTGTTTCTGGGGTCTTCGTTTGGAAATTTTTGCAACATCCGCCTCCGTCTGGTAGAGGATAATTTCAGAATTGGGCAAAGGTTCGTCGCTCATGGGTTCAGCCTCCTCTCAAATCGAACTTGTAAGTAACGCTTAATAGTTCCCCTCCAGTCTGCGTTTCCGGAGCGGGAGGTTTTGGCCACGATGGGGTGAAGACTACCAGAAGGGGTGGGATATTGGCAGAGGGATTCTCAGAAAACCGTAATTTTTCTCACGCCAAGACGCTGCGGGGGCGGGAGGGATTCGTTGAGGCTCATGGTTTGTCGGCCTCAGGTGGCAACTCCTTCATCATCTGATCAAAGTCCGATTCGAACAACCGGTCCTGCACGATGCGGTATTTCTCAAACTCACTTTCGGCGTGGGCTTGGGCGATCTCGGCAGTGACCTTGCCGGCATCCTGCAGAATTTCCCGGTCGGTCGCGGCGATGAACCGGCTGAGGCGGGTTTCCCAGTCCTGCATGGTCATGGGAATCTGCCGCAGTGCCATGTCTTCGGCCACATCGAGGTAGGCGGAGACGAGGCGTTGCAGTTGCGCCATTTCGTTCTTCGTGAGGTAGTTTTTCGCCACGACGACATCGAACTTCTGGATCTTCCCTTTGGGCGCGTCCTTCCAGGTGGTAAGCCCCATGCGGTCTTTGCCGGCATCGGCCCGGTGGCAGATGACCTCCGCCGCCGTCTGGCCATGGATGGCCCAGTGCAGTTTGTTTTGCACGGTGGCAAAGAAACGTTTGGTGGAGGCAGCAGTGACATCGTAATCGGTCGAGGTGCCGTAGATGTCGGTGATTTTCTGGTAGAACTTGCGCTCGCTCAGGCGGATTTCCCGGATGCGCTGGAGCTGTTCCTCGAAGTATTTTTTGCCGAGGATGGAGCCGTCATTTTTCAGGCGCTCGTCATCCATCGCAAAGCCCTTGATCGTGAATTGCTCGATGATGGTGGTGGCCCACTTGCGGAACTGCACGGCGCGTTCCGAGTTGACCTTGTAGCCGACGGCGATGATGGCGGAGAGGTTGTAGTGTTGCGTATCGTAGGTTTTGCCGTCGGCGGCAGTTATTCGAAAATTTCGAATAACTGAACCCTCCTGCAATTCGCTGTCCGCGAAGACCTTTTTGAGGTGGTAGTTGATGGTATGAGTCTCCACATCGTAGAGCAGCCCCATCATCTTCTGGCTGAGCCAAACATTTTCATCGGCGTAAACGGCTTCGACGCCACCCTGGCCGCTGGCCGCCACAAAGGTCAGATATTCCGCCGCCGACGAACGAACCAGGGAGACTTCGATTTTCTTTTTGGCTCGACCACCGGGGGTTGGCTTCTTTTTGCTCATGGGTTTATCCTCCTCTCAAATCGAACTGGTAAGTAACGCTTACCAGTTGCCCGCCTGTCTGCGCGCAACGCACAGGCAGGCTCCGCCGCCGGTTCACCCCTGCCTGCGCCGCTGCCGTCGGGATGATGACAAATGAATCTGCATTTTCGGAGCGGGAGGTTTTGGCCACGATGGGGTTAAGACTACCAGAAGGGGTGGGATATTGGCAGAGGGATTCTCAGAAAACCGCAATTTCTCTCACCCCGCCGCGACCATGCTCCAGCCTGCGGGCGGAGAGCATCGAGGCGATAGCATGGCCGCAGGCCGGATGAGGCGTGCCTTTTCCCGGCGACGAATCTCCCGGATCCGGCACCGACACCTCGATGCCTTCCTTAAGTAGCAGATCCACCTCGCGGTTCGCCGCCTGCAGGCCCATGGCCGAACGGTCAGAGGGCAATTCATCCCCGGCGGCGTGATGGCGATGGCCTCCCTTATGGCCTTGCTTCAAGAATCAGATTGAAGGGAGTCTCGCTCGCCCGGCGGAACACACCAAAGCCCGCCTCTTCCATGATCAGTTTTCGCAATCGCTTTTCACCGGCCTGCGCACCGAGGGCGGCTCCCTTCTCCTGGGCCAGCGAGGTGGGAACGCAGACCATGGTGGATGCGGAATAGAACATGCGTCCGATCGGATTCAGGTTGTCCTGCAAACTGTCGCCCGCCATGGGCTCGACGATCATGACGGCACCGCCTGGTTTGAGCGCGGCACGGATGTGCTTCAAGGCGCCGACCGGATCACCCATGTCGTGCAGGCAATCGAACATCGTAATGAGATCGTATTTTCCGGGCAGCGCCTTCGCCTCGTGGAGGTGGAAATCAAGGTTCGACACCTGGTGTTCCTTGGCGTGCTTTCTGGCTTCTTCGATGGACTTTTCGTGGAAGTCGAAGCCATGCACTTTGGTGTTGGGAAACGCCTGGGCCATGATCAACGTGGACAGGCCGTGACCGCAACCGATGTCGGCGACCTCGCCACCTTGCTCGAGTTTTTCAACCATGCCGTCAATCGCCGGCAACCATGCACTCACCAGATGGTTGTCATATCCTGGACGGAAGAAGCGGGCGACGGCGCAGGCCAAGCACTGGGTCTGATCACCCCACGCGACACCCTCACCGGTGCGGAAGGCCTCTTTGACCTGAGGCATGTTATGCTGAAACGCGGCGGCGGCTCCGAATGCGGGTGCCAGATAGAAAGGGCTGCCCTGATTGGCGAAAACAAAGGCCTGCTCGGGTGTCATCGAGAACGTTTCGGTCTCCGGTTCGTAAGTGACATATTTTGATGCCGCCTGGGCGGAGAGCCACTCACGGAGATAGCGCTCGTTCAGTCCCGTCTTCTCGGCCAGCCCCGCGGAGGACAGCGGACCATTTTCATTCAGAGTCTGATAGAGTCCGAGGCTTTCCCCGATCTGGACGAGCGGGACGCTAAAAGCACCCCCGAGGTCCTGGAGAACGCCCCCTACGAGGGCGTTCAGGTTTTCTTCGTTGATCGGCTTTTGTTCCGGTTGTTGCTGTGGAGTCTTCATATTTTTATTCTATGTTGATGATGGTTTCAGGTTTGGGGAAAATATCACCTATTTTAGACCTTCTCCACCTCGATCACGATCTTCACCGGATTTGCCAGCGTGTCATAGACAGGTGACTTGCGGACCAGTTCCTGAATCGTGGCTTCGTCTGCATCGCCCTTCACCTTGAACTTCACGCGGATCTCGCGGTAGCCGCTCCGCACATTCGGATCCGTGCCCAACAATCCCTGCAGGTCGAGATCGCCCTCATACTCGCTGCTGATTTCTTCAATATTCAATCCGCGACCCGCGGCGTGATAGGCTAACGTGGTGGTCATGCAACCGGCGAGACCGGCCAGGACAAACTCCACGGGGTTGGCACCGTTGTCTTCGCCGAGCAAGACAGCCGGTTCGTCGGCGTGCATCACAAACGGCGCTTTGTGCTCCATCTCCTGGCAGGTGCCGTAGAATGTGTCCACGGTCGCCACGTTGTGTCCACCGGTATCCCATTGGTTCCGGGCGCGGAACTTGAACTGGGCGATCTCCGGCTGTTGTTTCACGGCCTCAATGGTCTGGCCGAGCTTCGTTACATTCACACCGTTGAGGATGGTGTCGTTGGGGGCAATTGTGGTTGTTTTCATCGTCGTTGCTTTCTGTGTTTTTGGTTTTGGTTTTGTTGTTCCTCGTGCTGGAAACGGATTCCGCTGGCACAATTACCTCATTCGCTAGAACCATGCCAAGTCGAATAGATAACTACAAATCGTTTAAAACAAACAACTTATGTAAAACTTCAAAATAACACGCACTCGCGAGATTTCGAGACTCACGAGATTTCGAGAGTCAAATCAGCAGGATATCGTGGATTGTAGGCGCCCGGTCAGGATATCGAGCGATGGATCTTCAAAGTCTTCATCCGCGAGCTGAGCGTGGACGGTGGAATACCCAGGAGCCGCGCCGCGCCGCTCTCACCGGAAATCCGCCAGCGACACGATTCCAAGGCACGCCGGATATTGGCGGCTTCCATTTCTTCGAGTTCGCGCATTGTGAGCACGCGGTCTGCGTCCGTCGGAATCGGCGAGGAAGAAGAGGCCTGAAAGCCAGGGGCTGAGCTGAAACCCGCCATCGCGCGTTCGAGTTGCAGTTCGCTGCCGGAGGTGAGAATAACGGCACGTTCGATGACGTTCTGAAGTTCGCGGACGTTGCCGGGCCAGTCATACCTGCGGAGCAGACTGAGCTGATCATCCGCCAGAGGATGGACGCGCCGGCCCATCCGCCGCGCAAATCTCTCGACGAACGCGCTGGCCAGCAACTCCACGTCGCGCCCACGCTCACGCAGAGGCGGGATCCGGATGGGAAAAACGTTCAGCCGAAAATAGAGGTCTTCGCGAAAGGTCCCGTCTGCTGCCATTTTTTTCAAATCGCAATGGGTCGCGGCGACGACCCGCACATCCACTTTCACCGTCTTTGAGCTACCCAGCGGCTCAAACTCCCCTTCCTGCAGCACGCGCAGCAACTTCGGCTGAAGTTCGAGCGGCAGCTCACCGATCTCATCGAGAAAAATCGTGCCGCCGTTGGCGAGGGCAAACCGGCCCTCACGTCGCGTGACAGCGCCGGTAAAAGCCCCACGTTCATGCCCGAAGAATTCGCTCTCGATCAGGTTGGCGGGAATCGCGGCACAGTTCACCAACACGAGCGGCTTCTCGGCCCGCACGCTGGACTGGTGAATGGATCGCGCGACAAGCTCCTTACCGGTTCCCGTTTCACCGGAGATCAGCACGCTCGAATCCGTGCCAGCAACCTGTTTGACGGCTGCATATACCGCCTGCATGCAGTCACTGCGGCCCAACAGGTCCCCATGGCCCGGCAATTCACGGACGGCCTCCCGAAGATACTCTGCCTCTTGTGTCAACCGTTGGATCTGGCGCTCCGCCTCCTGTCGCTCATCGACGTTTCGCAAAATCAGCGTGAAGAAAGATTGGCCCTGGTTTTCGAAACGGGACAACGTCCCCTCCGCCGGAAATACGGAATGATCCCAGCGCCGCGCCACCAAATCCTGCGGCACCCACAGTTGTTGCTTCCCTTCAGGTCGTGTTTCAATCTCGCGGGTGAACTTCTCCACCCAGGCCGCGCTGTCGTTCACAAGAAAGTCCCGAATGCTTTCCCCCACGAGATCTTCCGCGCCGCACCCCAACAGACGTTCTGCCGCAGGATTGATTCGGATAATGTCCATGCGGCCGTCGAGCACAAGAATCGCGTCCATCGCGCTCTGGAGCAGCAGTGAGAGTTGCTCTTCCCGATCACGGACCTCGCGCTCCGCGAGAAGCCGGCGATGTTCTGCTTGTGCCCGGGCCGCGAAGATTTCGAACAGCGAAATCATCCGCGGATCCTTGGGCATGGGTTTGGTGTCCAGAACGGAAAGATGGCCCATCACGGCGCCGTCGGTTCCGAATAGCGGGATGCCCAGGTAGCTCACGGCGTTCAAGGGCTCCAAATCATTGTCACCAGGGAACAGTTCAACGATCTTGTCCGGGATGTGGACCAACTCCCGGTTCTCCACCACCGGTTCGCAAGGCGTTCCCATGAGGCAATATTCGTAGTGCTCAACGTGTTTGCCGTTGAGCCACATGGCGAGGGCGCGAAGCTTCTGCTCCTCAGGTAAGTATTCTGTCACCCACGCACCGGCTGTGCCGAGCGCCGTCGCGAGATTCTTCACCAGGGCGCGGAAGAACTCCGTGCCGGTCTCCGACACGGTGCCCTCAACGACAAGGCGAAGAGCCTGTTCCTCGGATATAGATGGCTTCGGTTCACCCATGTTCAATTCGTGTACAGCAAAATGATCCTGTCGTGAATCCTACCCCGTCCGACGACAACCCCGCAAGGCTGGCCACGGTGGTGCGAATACTCACGCGGAGACGCGGAGGCGCGGAGAGTTTCAAAAACGGAAATATTCTCTCCGCGTGAGAACATTTCCTCTCCACGCAGCTCTAAAAATCAGAAACGCCCCTCGTCCGCATCGATGTACTCAAACATCGTCTGAATCTCGTCGCGATCCTGAAAGCCGTTTTGTTTCTTGCGGCTTTCCAAAGTCTCACTCACGGGATCCCTCCACCCGCATTTACGCATAAATTCATTCCAGATCTCAATCTCCTCGTCGCTCGGCCTCCGGCCGTTCGTGAAGCACCAGGCCAACGCGTCGTCATCCGAAAGTCCGCCGCGTACCGCCTCGGCCAGAGCTTCATAGGACACCTGCAAAAACTTCACACAGCGGTCATCGAATCCCCGGCCCAAATTCTTGTGCAAATCCGAATGAAGATCACCTCCATCCCTGTGGCGAATCTTATCGAGCATGCGACCAAAATAGACGATGCCGCCGACTTGATCCTTGGGACTGCGAGGAGAGCTCATTAAGACGAAGATGAAGCGGGAGGCGACTTTTTCCCATCAATAAATGAAGAAACCAACAGCATTCCCGCCGCCACACAAATGCAGGAATCCGCCACGTTAAAGGCCGGCCAGCGACCATACCAAGGCAGAATAAAATCCAAGAAATCCACCACGTGACCGTGGAGGATCCGGTCGGTCAAATTTCCAGCCACCCCCGCGGCCAACAAGGCGCTCGCGAAGCGCAAGAGCCGATCGGAAAAAACATTCCGGAGGGTGAGCACAACCAGCACAATCATCGCCAGGGAGGAAAGCCCAATGAAGAAGGCGTTGTTGTCCCGCAACATGCCGAAGGCCGCTCCCGTATTGTGCACCTGGACGAGATTAAAGAACCCGGGAATGACGGTCACGAGCTCGTCCGGGGCGATGTTCCGCAACACCATCCACTTGCTCGCCTGGTCGAGCAGGTAGAGCGGCAGGGCCACTGTAAGCCACAGTCTCATGAGGCCGAAACCGCCTCGGCGCAGCGCACGCAAAGATCTTCAGAGCCTGGGGATCCGCCCACGTCCGGCAGAAAGCGCCAACACCGGGCGCAACCGGAATGGGGCGATTTTTCCACCCGGGCAACCGGGCCCACTCCCCCGACGATTCGCAATTCGCTGATGATGAAAAGCTCCTCCAGTTCCATCCGGAACGCCTCCAGGCCAGGAATCTGAGCTGCCGGAACCTCCAGGGTCACGCTCGCTTCGAGAGGTTTGGTCAGGAGTTTTTCCTGGCGGGCCGGTTCGATGGCCTGTTGGTAAACGATGCCTCGCAGCGTCAGCCATTCCGCGACCTTCGCCTCCAGCGCCTCGTCGCGATGGGTGGCATCCGGTTCGGGAAAAGTCTCCAGGTGCACACTCCGGGTGTGACCGCCGTGCCCCCAGGCTTCGTCGGCCGTGAAGACCAGAATCGGGGCCAGCAGCCGGCAGAGGGTTTCGAAACACTCCTTCATCACGCGTTGCGTGGCCTGCCGCCGCGGGCTGGTGGCCGCATCACAGTATAAACGATCCTTGGTCGTATCGATGTAGATCGCGCTCAAATCGACGGCACAAAACTGATTCAAGGTGTCGAAGACCACCCGGAAATCATAGGCCTCATAGGCGTGTCGGCATTTGGCGGTGACCTCCTGCAAGCGACTCATCATCCAACGGTCGATCGTGGTGGCTCCGGCCAAATCCGCCTTCACATCCGACCCGAGCGTGTTTCTTCCGTTGGCCAGCAGAATCCGAAGGACATTGCGAAAGCCCCGGTAACGTTCCGCGACCTGTTTGAACACGTCTTCTCCAAAGGGCACTTCGTCCGTGTATTGCACGGTGGCAACCCAGAGCCGGAGAATATCGGCCCCGTATTGATTGACGAAATGCTCGGCATGGGTCGGCTTTTTGTACTGGGCCGATTTCGAGATCTTCTTGCCGTCTTTGTCCACCACGAAGCCGTGGGTGATGACCGTCCGGTAGGGAGCGACTCCATTCAGCGCCACACTGGTGAGGAGCGAACTCTGGAACCAGCCGCGGTGCTGGTCGGTCGCTTCCAAATAGACATCGGCCGGAAACTGAAGTTCCGGACGCCGACGCAAGATCGCTTGGTGGGAAAGCCCTGAGTCGATCCAGACATCCAGGGTGTCGAGCCGGCGGGTGACCCCGGAGGGCAATCCCAGTTTCTCAGCCCACCAGGCGTCGTCTTTCTCAAACCAAAGATTGGTCCCCTCTTCCTCCACCAGCGCGGCCACGGCCGCGATCACCGCCGAATCGAGAATCGGTTTGCCCTCGCCATCATAAAACACCGGCAACGGAACTCCCCAGGTGCGTTGGCGGGAAATACACCAGTCGGGCCGGGACTCCACGGTCCCGGCAATCCGCTTGCGTCCCCAGGCCGGCAACCATTTGGTTTCGTCGATGGCTTTCAAGGCACCCTCCCGGAGGGCATCCACATTGATAAAAAATTGTTCGACGGCACGAAAGATCACGGGCGTTTTCGAACGCCAGCAATGAGGATAATCGTGGGTATAATCCTTGGCTCCGAGGAGGACGCCCTGCTCGCGAAGAAACTCCACGATCTCGGCGTTGGCCTTGAAAACGTATTTTCCCACCCACTGTGGCATCCCGCATTCCTCAGTCAGCTTGCCGTGTTCATCGACCGGAGAAAGCGTGGGCAAGCCGTTCTGTTGACCCGCCACGTAATCGTCCTTCCCGTGACCCGGAGCGATATGGACCTGACCAGTGCCGGAGTCCATCGTGACAAAATCCGCCGTAATCACCCGGGACATGCGAGGCAGGAAGGGATGCGCCACCTCAATGCCGCGAAGATCCGCCCCCAGGACCGAACCCCGCTCAGCGACAAGGGACATCCCGGTTTCTTCGGTGAAGGCTTCCACCCGGTCGCGCGCCATGATCAGCCAGGTTCCCCCAAAATCTCCGATGACATACTCGGCCTTGGGATCAAGAGCGATCGCCACATTGGCCGGCAACGTCCACGGGGTCGTCGTCCAGATCACGAATCCACAATCACTGCTCAAGCGGTCCCGCAATCCCTCCGGGATTGCCGCGTCCCCGAGGGGAAATTTGACATAAACCGCCGGATCGGTGCGCGGTGCATATTCCACCTCCGCCTCGGCCAGAGCCGTCTGCGCCCCCGTGCTCCACAGGACCGGCTTTTGACTTTGATAGACGAGACCCTTTTCGACGAAGCGTCCGAAGGCCCGGAGGATTTCCGCTTCATACCCGGGGTCCAATGTCAGATAGGGCTTTTCCCATTCCCCCAGCACTCCCAAGCGACGAAACTGCCGCTTCTGAATCTCAACAAACTTGCGGGCGTATTCCTCGGAACGCTTCCGTACCTCAACCGGCGAAAGCCCCCGGGTTTCCTTCACCACTTTGAATTCGATCGGCAAACCGTGACAGTCCCATCCGGGAACATAAGGCGCCTGAAAGCCGAGCATGGTGCGGGACTTGACGATAAAATCCTTCAGCACCTTGTTCAGAGCCGTTCCCATGTGGACATCGCCATTGGCAAAGGGCGGACCATCATGAAGGACAAAGAGAGGCGCGTCTTTTCTCGCTTCCTGAATCTGCTGGTAGAGTCCGGCTTGCTCCCAGCTGGCCAACATCTCCGGTTCACGGGTCGTAAGACCGGCCTTCATCGGAAAATCGGTTTGGGGAAGATTCAGGGTATCCTTATAACTGGTCATGGAAAAGGGGCCACTACCTACCAGCCTGGAGCCCGGGGGTCAATCCGTTGCAGGGGGCCCATTTTATTTATAAGATCAAGATTCCACCGTTCCCTCCCGCAGGGCTTCGGCAACGATCACGGTGGTATTGTCCCGGCCCGACTGCGCCAGAGAGGCCCGGATAATCTGCTCCGCAGCATCGGGAGATCCAGACTCCGGAGACCGGATCAATTCCTCAATCTGCGAATCAAAAAGCCCGTCCACCACCCCATCGGTACAGAGCACAAAGACGTCCCCGGGTTCGACCGCAACCCTCCCGACCTGGGGGGTGACAAACTGGTAGCCAGCCCCCAGAGCTTTTTGCAGGGAAACACGACCGGGATGCGACCGGGCCTCACGCTCGTTGATCTTTCCATTCCGGAAAAGCCACCCAACGTGAGTGTCATCCTGGGTGAGTTGCTTCATGCCGCCGGCGGCCGGAAAGTAATAGATCCGGCTGTCCCCGATATGGGCAAAAGTCATCTGCCCGGGCGTGAACCAAGCCAGGCTCAACGTCGTACCCATCCCGGCGCAGTCCGGGTCGCCCGCCGCCAAATCCGTCAGCACCTTGTGGATCTCATCAAACAACTCGGCGAGCACATCGCCGACGCCTGCCGTCAGTCCCGAGGCGGACTGTTTGAAGGACTTGGGCAGAAGCCGGGTGATCTTGTCCACCGCGACCCGGCTAGCGAACTCGCCCGCCCGGGCTCCCCCCAGGCCGTCGCAAACCGCAAAGAGCAGATCCGCCCGGGCCGTGGAGGCTTCGCCGTATTTCCCCAAATACTGCACCTCCCGGGCATCAAAACGCAGACAGAGGAAGGCGTCCTCGTTGTTGGTGCGAACCCGGCCGCGATCGGTCCGTCCAGTCCACTTGACCCCGGGGGACGGATTACTAGGCGGCTCCATCATCATGAGGCTGGAAGCCGGGGAGGAGGGTGGCAAACTCAAAATCGATCAAACAAAAGCGTCCGTCAGACTGCCTGTAGGTAACATTTCGCATCTCGGGGTCATCGTGTCGCACCCCAAAAGCTTCCAACTCGGCATAGATTTCCTTCATGCGCTCGTCATCCAAATGATCCACCCGCTGTCCACAGTTCGAGGTTACAATCATGAGCTTTTCCGGATCCGCCGAGAGCAGACGCGGCACAAAATCGCAGCCCCGTTCCTCCAACACGCGCAACACCCGGACTTCATTGGCATAGCGCTTATCCGCCTTGGGACCGCGGAAGGTTTTTTGCACCCGACCATCAAATCCAATGCGCACTCTCGCCCTCAAAGTGTCCTTCACATCGCGCATCAAAAAGAGATGGCCCCGAACCGCCCGACAGACAAGACCGAAACCTTCGAAAAATTTTTAGATTTTCTTGAAAAACTCCCTTGCTCCGCCATACATGGCACCGAACCTGCTTAAGAAGTGGGGAAAGACCGGAAGGGTTAAAAAGAAAGCCTAAAAATCAACACCTGCGATCAGATTCCGGCTCTGATTGTGCAAAAATCGACACTTCACATCATGGCGAAATACAAATTGGAATACCTATGGTTGGACGGCTACGAGCCGGTTGCCAACCTGCGCAGCAAAACTCTTGTCAAGGAATTCGCAGAATTCCCAAGCCTGGAAGAAATTCCGCTCTGGGGGTTTGACGGAAGCTCGACCCGGCAGGCTGAAGGCAGCAACTCGGATTGTATTCTCAAGCCGGTGGCCCTTTATCCCGATTCCACGCGGCGCGACGCCGCCATCGTGATGTGCGAAGTCATGCTGCCCGATGGCGAACCGCATCCCACCAACTCCCGCGCCACCATCATCGACGATCCCGGTGCCTGGTTTGGTTTTGAACAGGAATATTTTCTCTACCAGGGTGGAGTCCCTCTCGGGTTTCCCGAAGGCGGCGGATTCCCCCAACCTCAGGGCAAATACTACACCGGAGTCGGATATGAATCCGTCGGCGATATCGCCCGCGAGATCGTGGATGCCCACCTCGATATCTGTCTCGATGCCGGCATCAACCACGAGGGGATCAATGCCGAAGTGGCCAAAGGCCAATGGGAATTCCAAATTTTTGGCAAAGGCTCCCGCACCGCCGCCGACCAAGTCTGGGTCGCCCGCTACCTCCTTCTTCGCCTCTGTGAGGAATACCAGGTGGATGTGAACTGGCATTGCAAGCCTCTCGGCGAAGGGGACTGGAACGGATCCGGCATGCACAGCAACTTCTCGACCGACCACCTGCGCGACGTCGGCGGCAAGGACTACTTCGAAAAACTCATGGCGGCCTTCGACAAATACAAAAACGAACACATCGCCGTCTATGGACCGGACAACCACATGCGTTTGACCGGACTGCATGAGACCCAGTCGATCGACAAATTCAACTACGGCCTCGCCAATCGCGGAGCCTCGATCCGGATTCCGCATTCCTTCATGACCGATAACGCCTACCGGGGCTATCTGGAAGACAGGCGCCCGAATTCGCAGGGGGATCCCTACAAGATCGCCAGCCGGATTCTTCAGACCATCGCCACTGTGCCAACGAAGTAATTCGTTCGCCACAATCGAAAATCACCGACGACGCCGTTCGAAAGAACGGCGTCGTTTGTCGTTTCGTCACTCGTCATTGATTCGCCTACGGTCGGCTCGTAATTTTCTTAACCAGCGGTCGCACCGGCGAGACATGGAGGGCCCGGACCCGATCGAAGATCCCGGGCGCGATCTCCGGTTGTTTCTCATAGGCGGTGCAAATCATCTCCATCTTCGCGTCCAGATTGTCGATATAGTGGAGAGCGATGGCCTCGGGCGTTTTTGGTTCCACGGGAGAACCGAAGGCCAACTCACCATGATGGGAGGCAATGAGATGGAGAAGATGGAGACGCACATCCTCGGAAGCAGGCTCCAGGTCATCCCAATCCTTGAGTGGGAGTTTCCTCCAGAGGGCGTTGACCAATTCGATGCCAATGCTGATATGACCCAGTAGCTCCCCCCGCACAGCCCGAGGAATCTCAAATCCGGTCTCGGCGGGACACATCTCCCAGAGTTTTCCGCTGTCGTGAAACAAAACGCCGACCAAGAGGAGATCGCGATGGAGTTGGGGATAGACCCCGCACAGCGCGTCTGCGGATTTCATCATCTGCGCCGTGTGACGCAGAAGCCCACCCCGGAACGCGTGGTGATTGAATCGGGCCGCCGCCGCCCGGCGAAAGCGAGCTCCGAAGTCAGCCAAAAAGGCATCCGCCAAAGCCTTCAGCCGGAGGTCATCCAGCGAGGCGACCAGCTCGGTAACCAACGAAAAATCTGCTTTGGCGATGGTTCGGGTCGCCTCGTCGCCCGCGAACAAGGCCTCCGCCTCGGCGGGCTCGAGTCGTTGCAGACTCCAGCGTTGAGCATCGAGCCCAAAAGGCGTCACAGCAAACTCGCCCTCCACCCGCACCAATTCCCCCGCCGCCAGATCCTCGCAGGTCTGGAACTGCGGGGTGTCGCTCCAGGCCTTCAACGTCATGGCATCGCCGCCGTCGCGCAATTTGACTTCCCAGAACGGTTTCCCGTTGCGGGCCTCTTTGCGGATCACATCCTCGACCTGGGCCTCAATACGCGCCCCCAACGCACCCTCCCGGGCCTCGGCCCGGACTTGGGCAATGGATTTTCTAGCGGGATCGGACATGGAAGAAAATTATGAATTAAGAATGAGGAATTAAGAAGCGAATTAGAAATGCTTCAGAACGACATGATGCTCCAAGGCTCCCGACTCCACTTCTTAATTCTTAATTCCTCATTCTTAATTCATAATTTTCTTAAGCTCCAACGCCGTGCCAGCCAGGCGCAGACGGCGAGTTGAAACGAGTGGTACACAATGATGGGAAGGAGAATGAGTCCGAGGGCAGGATTGCCTGCAAAAATGATCTGCGCCATGGGCACTCCGACCGCCAGGGATTTCTTCGATCCGCAGAACACCCCGGCAATGCGATCCTCGATGGGGAATTTCAATATCCGGCACACCCACTGCATCACCGCCATGACGACAAAGAAAAGCCCGACGCTGACCCCCAACGTGATACCCAGAAGGTCCCAGCCTTTGCCCTGCCAGACCCCGGACGAGACGGAATCGCAAAATGACGTATATACAATCAGGAGGATTACGCCGCGGTCCACGAGATGAAGCCCCTTTTTGTGGCGGTGGATAAAGGCTCCCAGCCACGGCCGCATGGCATGGCCAATGAGGAGGGGCAGAATCAGCCAAAGAACAAGATCAAGAATGACAGACCCCAACGGCAGGCTCCCCCCCTCGGCCTTCAAAACGAGGGCGATCCAGAATGGAGTCAGGAAGACACCGATGAGGCTGGACAAAGTGGCATTGAATACGGCCGCCGCGACATTGCCACGGGCCAGGGCCGTCATGGCGACGGAGGACGAAACTGTCGAAGGCAGGGCGCACAAAAAAAACAGCCCCAGCCCCAATTCCGGGGAAAGGGAATTCCCGGCCAGCCACAACCCGGCCAATCCAAGAAGCGGAAAAAGCAAAAACGTGCTGAGCTGTATCACCAGATGCAAGGGCCACCGCAGAGTGCCCGCTTTGAGGGCGGTGAATGAAAGATTCGCACCGTGAAGGAAAAAGATCAGCGCGACGCCCACCTTGGTCAGAATCTTGGGATGCAGCCAACCGTCCTCTGAACCGGGTCCGGGCGCAATCCACGCCAATCCGATGGCCAGGGCCAAGGCCAGCAAGAACCCGTCAAAAAATCTTTTCATGCCTGGTCTCAGTCCAACAACTGATACCAGGTGCTGCGGCGATGCGGCTCGTATCCGGCATCGCGGATGAGACGCTCGATGTCCTGCGCATTGAGGCTGAACGTCGTCCCTGCGCTGGAAACCACATTTTCCTCCATCATCACACTTCCAAAATCATTGGCCCCGTATTTCAGCGCCAGTTGCCCGATCTTGGGACCCTGGGTGACCCAGGAGCTTTGCACATTGGCAAAATTGTCCAGATAGATGCGGGCCAGGGCCTGCATGCGCAGGTATTCGGCGGAGGTGACCGGTTCGGCTTTGAGACGGGTATTTTCGGCCTGGAACGTCCAACAAATAAATGCGGTGAACCCCCCGGTTTCGTCCTGGGTTTCACGGAGGCGCTGGAGGTGTTCGATCCGGTCATCGAGATTCTCGACATGGCCAAACATCATCGTGGCACTGGAGTTCAGCCCCAGCCCGTGCGCAATCCGCATCACCTCCAGCCAATGGTCGCTGTCGCATTTCAACGGCGCGATCCGATCCCGCACTTTGTCCACCAGAATCTCCCCACCCCCCCCGGGAATGGAGCCCAATCCGGCTTCAACAAATTTCTCCACCACCTCGCGGAGCGGCATCCCAAACACGGTCGAGAAATGATTGAACTCTGGGGGACTGAATCCGTGAATGTTGATCTGGGGGTATTTCTCCCGGATATGCGAAAGCAGGTTTAGATAAAAATCGATCTCCAGTTTCGGATGATGCCCCCCCTGGAGCAGGACCTGCACTCCGCCCTGAGCGGCGAGTTCGTCGAGCTTTTCATCGATTTGTTCCGTCGTAAGAACGTAGTGGTCGTCGTCTTTTTCGGTGCGATAAAAGGCGCAAAACTTGCAATAGACGTTGCAGACATTCGTGTAATTGACATTGCGGTCCACGATGTAGGTGACGATTTCATTGCCGCGTCCCTCGTAGGCTTCCGCCTTGGCGGCCTGGCGACGATGATCGGCCAGAGCCCCCAGTTCGTGAAGAGGCAGCCGATAGAGGGCCCGGGCGTCCTCCGGGGTGATTCGCATCCCCTCGAGAACCCTTTCTGTGAGACTTGTTGCTTCCAGTTCCGCCAGCATGAACCCGCAGGATACACTTTCACCCTCCCTCGGTCAATCGACAGCCACGACTGAAAATATTCTTAAGATTCGCTGGAAATCCGTTCCCAATCCAGACAAGACTCCCCCCATGAAGACGATATTTTCCCTTTTGGCCGTACTCGCACTCAGCTTGACCACCGGATGCGATCCCAGGTCGTCTTCCTCATCCTCTTCGGGCGGAGTCGCCCTCGTTAATCTGGAAGCTGTCGCCAAGCGCCTCGGACGTGACACTGAAATCGAGACCGAGTTAAAAAGCGCCGGAGAGCAACTCCAAACCCAGCTCGCTTCTGCTCAGAAGGAACTTCAGGAAGAGTTCACCCGACTCAAGGAAGTCGTCGGCGAGACCCCTTCCACGGAAGAAAATCAAAAGCTCGCCGATCTGGGACGCGACCTGAACGGAAAATTCCAACAAAAGCAACAAAGCGCCCGGCAGGAGATTTCCAATAAACGCTCCGAACTGGTGATGCGTTTTCGGGAGGAGATTCGTCCCGTCGCCCTGAGGGTCGCCTCGGCTCGGGGACTGAACATCGTCTTGGTGAAGAGCGACATCGTCGTCCTGGCCAATGCCCTTGACGCGGATATCACAGGAGATGTCATCGCCGAGCTTCAGGGGAACCCGGCTTCCGCTCCCTCGACGGCTGCGGACACCGCCAAACCTCCTGCCGCCGCGGAATCCCCCGATACGATGTAACGGACAACTCCCAGGGACCAAGTTCAGACAACCTGATCCGATGGCAGACCGATAGGCCCAAAAATGGGTGGGCAAGGCTTTGAGCCCCCAGCGGCGGGATATTCCAAGGAGAAAGTCAACCACTCATAAGCACTTATCTGGCCGGGCCAACAGCCCCGTCCGCCAATTTGTTTCCAGCATGGGAGCGGAGGCAAAGATCGCGCTGCGATCTTCGGTCTGCGGGAATAAACAGCTCTGCAAGCCCACTTGCGAGATTGTTTATTCCCGCAGACCAGCGAACCGGCCAGCCGGTTCTGCCTCTTTTCTCCACCGTCCATTGACGGGGGATTGGTTAGTGTTCCATAAGTGGTTCGAATAACTCGGCCCTCCCCCGCCGCAGACGGCACGACGAGTCAGGATCTCAGCCGGCAGCGAGCACCCGGTTGATCCCACGGCGCTCTCAGGGAATCCGTCCTTCACCACCAACCCCGCCAGTCGCGGAGTTTTTCCAAGGCCCGTGCCCGATGGCTGAGCTGGTTTTTCACCGCGGCCGGGAGTTGTCCAAATGTTTCGCAATGCCCATCCGGCAGAAAGAGAGAATCATAGCCGAATCCCCCTTCTCCCTTGGCGACAGGGACGATGATCCCCTCCACGGTGCCTGAAAACGCCGCCAGCTTCCGGCCCGCCCTCGCCAGCACGATCAGGCACCAAAAGCGGGCGGAACGGTCCTTACCTCGCACCCCGGCCAGATTTTTTAGAAGCAGGGCCTTATTGGCCGCGTCCGTCGCCCCGGCCCCGGAATAACGGGCGGAATGTACCCCGGGCGCGCCTCCCAGGGCATCCACCGCCAGACCAGAATCATCCGCGATCACCCAGTCATCAAACCGCCCCGAGGCTGCCACCGCCTTGAGGGTCGCATTTTCCTCGAAGGTGACACCAGTCTCCTCAACCTCCCCCATCCCGGGCAAAATCGAAAGGTCGGAGACCGTAAATTCCGGCCCGAGGATGGCCCGAATTTCCCCCACTTTATGGGCATTCCGGGTCGAAACTAACAAACGATGGTTTTCAGATGGATGTGATTCTGCCATATTCCCACCCCTTTTCATCATGGCCGCCCAACGCAAGCAATTTCCCTTTTCTGATTTCGAGACCCGATGGCAACAACGCTGGCTGAAGGAAGGAGCCTTCGTCGCCAAAAATCCCGGTGATCCCGGCTTCGATCCGGCCAAACCAAAGTACTATGTCCTGGACATGTTTCCCTATCCGAGCGGCGAAGGACTCCATGTCGGTCACGTCGAGGGATACACGGCCACGGACATCGTCTCCCGCTTCAAGCGTATGCGCGGTTTCAATGTTCTGCACCCCATGGGATGGGATGCCTTCGGGCTCCCCGCCGAGCAATTCGCCATCAAGACCGGCCAACACCCCCGTGTCACCACCGAACGCAATGTGGAGCGCTTTCGCTCCCAGCTTCAAGCCCTTGGCTTCAGCTACGATTGGAACCGCGAGGTCAGCACCACGGATCCAGAATATTTCCGCTGGACACAGTGGATTTTTCTCAAGCTCTACAACTCCTGGCTCAATCCCGTCACCCGTAAGGCCGAACCCATCAGCACGTTCAAGGGTGCCCACCCCGACAAGGTCCGCCTCGCCTACGTGGCTGAAATGCCGGTGAACTGGTGCCCCGAACTCGGCACTGTCCTCGCCAATGAGGAGGTCATCGATGGCAAAAGCGAGGTCGGAGGGCACCCGGTGGAACGCCGCCCGCTGCGGCAATGGATGCTCCGCATCACCGCCTTTGCCGAACGCCTGATTTCCGAACTCGATGGCCTCGATTGGCCCGAAGGCATCAAGCTTCTGCAACAAAACTGGATCGGGCGATCGGAGGGGGCGATGGTCACGTTCACCATCTTCAACACCCGGCATTCCGTCGAAGTTTTCACCACCCGGCCTGACACTCTCTTCGGAGCAACCTATATGGTTTTGTCCCCCGAACATCGCCTCGTGGCAAAACTGACCACCAGCGCCCAACGCGCCGCGGTCGAGGCGTATCAGAAGGAAGTCTCAGGAAAATCCGACCGCGACCGTGCCGACCCCGGCAAGAGCAAAACCGGTGTTTTCACAGGCGCCTTCGCCATGAACCCGGTCAATAGCGAACTTCTGCCGATCTGGATCGCCGACTACGTCCTGACAGGTTACGGTACCGGGGCCATCATGGCTGTGCCGGCCCATGATGAACGGGACGCTGCCTTTGCCGCAAAGTTCAAACTCAAAGTCCTTCCGGTGATCCAGCCCGCCGGGGAAGCCCCCACATCCGGCGGTGAAAAAGAATCCACCCGACCCACTTGGAATCCCAAGGCCCCTCCCCATTTCATCACCTTCCGGCTCACCGACTCCCTGCCCCTCAAGGCGTTGGACTCACTCACCGCCGACGCATCGCTCCTCCTTGAGAAGGCCGAAGCTGGAGACCCCCTATCGCCCGAAGAAACCTCCCAATGGATGACGTTCTACAAAAAACACGTCGACCCGCTCTTGGATCAGGGACACGGGAACTGCGTGCTGAAGGAGGCCAAGGTGGCCGACCTCGTCAAGAATGCACTCAGACATTTTGACGGCAAAAAGTACGATCTCCTCGCTTGGTGCGTCATGCCCAATCACGTCCACGCTCTCTTCGTGCCTCTGGACGATCACAACCCGGCAGGCATTGTCCAATCCTGGAAATCTCTCACCGGCTACGCGGCCAACAAGATCCTCAAGCGCTCCGGGGAGTTCTGGCAAAAGGACACCTGCGAACAGGCCCTCGCCAGCGAGAAAGAATTCAATGCCCGCCTCGAACAGATTCTCACCGACCCGAAAAATGCCGGGCTGGAGGACTGGAGCCATCATGACGCCAAGGGGGCCACGGTCCAAAAAAAATCCGCCGCCATCGCCTGCCACACCGGCGAAGGCACCCTGATCAACTCACGCTTCCTGGACGGACTCTCGTCCCAGGAAGCCCGCCAGACCATCATCACCTGGTTAGCAAAAAAAGCCCTCGGTCGCTCCGCCGTGAACTACAAGCTGCGAGACTGGCTCTTTTCGCGCCAACGTTATTGGGGGGAACCCTTCCCTATTCTCTGGGAGGACGGTCAGCACCGCGCCCTCGACGAAAGCGAATTGCCCGTCATCCAGCCGGAGATGGACGACTTCAAACCCACCGGCACCGCCGAACCTCCACTCTCCAAAGCCACGGATTGGCTTCGCTACTCGGAGAAAGCCACCCGCGAAACCAATACCATGCCCCAATGGGCGGGCTCGTGTTGGTATTACCTCAGGTTCTGTGACACCAAGAATCGAAAACGTTTCGTGGGCGAGGACGCTGAAAAATTCTGGATGACCGGAGAAAATCCCGAGTCCAAAATCCCGAATCCCGGGGGCGTGGATCTCTATGTGGGAGGCACCGAACACGCGGTCCTGCACCTTCTCTACGCCCGCTTCTGGCACAAGGTCCTCTTCGACCTCGGCCACGTCTCCACCCCGGAGCCATTCCAACGTCTCGTCAATCAGGGAATCATCCTCGGCCCCGACAACCAAAAAATGTCCAAGAGCCGGGGCAATGTCGTCACTCCCGACACCGTCATCGCCGAATACGGCGCCGACTCGCTACGGCTCTACGAGATGTTCATGGGTCCTCTCGAACAGATGAAACCTTGGAGCATGAAGGGTGTGGAAGGCGTTTATCGTTTCCTCGGACGCGTCTGGCGTCTCGCCATGGAAGAGACGCAGGAAGGAGACTGGAAGGTTTCTTCCGAACTGAAGGAGACGGAGCTAACGCCCTCCCAATTGCGGGTTGCCCATGCCACGATAAAGAAAGTCACCGAAGACTTCGAAGCTCTGACCTTCAACACCGCGATTTCGCAACTGATGGTTTTCACGAATGAGTTTGTGAAGGCGACGCCCCGTCCCCTGGCGGCCTTGCGAATTCTCCTGCCCCTCCTCTCTCCGCTGGCCCCCCACATCACCGAGGAACTCTGGGCGCGTCTCGCAAAGAAACATCCCAAGTTCGAAGGCCTCGCCTCCACCCAACCCTGGCCGACTCATGAGGAAAAATACCTCGTCGTCGATGAGGTCGAATATGTCGTGCAGGTCAACGGAAAGTTCCGCGACCGAATCACCGCCAGCGTCAAGGCGGATGACAAAGCCGTGGAGTCCCTCTCCCTCGCCTCGCCGAAAGTCCAGGAATCCGTCGCAGGAAAAACCATCGTCAAGGTCATCGTCGTCCAAGGCAAGCTCGTCAATATCGTCGTCAAATAGGGGAGCATGCTCGGCTCGAGTGTGCGGGCAGAAAAACCAAAAATGGGAGGGTGAGGCTCCGTCCGAACCCATAGATTTCGGCTCGGACGGAGCCTCGCCCTCCCGGTCAGGATCTCAGCCGACAGCTTCCGGGCATGCGCCCTGTCCATCCCCGTTTTTAGGGTTATTCCAAGACGGCTTCGGTGGCTTCCGAAATCACGCTCTGGGTGGGGCGATCAATCGCGGCATGGATCCAGAGCCGCCGCTCGCCTTCAACCCTGAAGTTGCTCTCGCTGGGGTTGGCGGGTGGGGCGGGAAAGGTGCCGGTTTGCGCCACCACGTCGACCATGATGTTCCATGTCCGCGTCTGCCCGACTTCCGCCAAAGCCCGGATCGCGGTCTCGCGCACGCCTTTGTCACCTCCTGATGCAATCGTCAATGTGTTGTCAGCTACAAGATCTACCAACTGGGAACGATTGGTTAGGGAATTGGCGGCAGCAGCGGTAGAGGCGACCATCTGATTGGCAATCGTTGTTGCGTTGGCCGGGGAGAGGAAGCCGGTGTTGGCGGCGCTTGTTGCCGCACCGGAAAGCAAAGCTGCGAGCACCACACTCTGCCGGGTATTGAGATCGATCACCCCGGCACGCACGGGAAGCCCTGCGGCGTTGGTTGGCGTCGCATACGCCGAGAAGGCATCCAACAGGGCTTTGTCGGGACTGTCGGCGGACACAAAATCCATGGTTCGCCAGGGAGATTCACGAAAGACCCGCCCCAACTCTCCCACGCTGGAAATCTGGCTCGTCGGAGAAGCAATCGTCGTATCGGTGATGCTATTTGCATAGGCTGGAGTGCTCACCGGCAGGATCATCGTAGTCAGCGCATTGGTTCCAAAAAAAGTATTTGTCCCCCCGGCGAGTCGGAGAGTTCTCGGGTCAACAGTTTGAATAGTGAAACCGTCCAAAACATTCGTAGTTACCGGGGTTGTGATTGTGACGTTTGCCGTGAGCTCGGCCGAGATTGGGAGGTTAGCGGATGACGCCGCATTTGTTCCAAACGCGTTGTAGGCGTTTGCGGTGGGAGAATTCAAAATCAAGGACAAGCCGGTAAGATTTATTGCCAGATTCGCTGGCGAAGCATTGGTCAAGGGAACCGTTGTTGCGAAAAAACCGCTCAAGGCAGGAATCGCATTTCCGTTCGTCATGGCAGAAGCTCCGGCGGTGCCCGGAGTGTTTACCGTCACTGTTGCGGTAGGCAAGGCCGTGACTGCCCCATCCACGGTGACTCTTCCACTAGTGAGGGAGGCGGTGAGTGTTGTTCCACTTGAGGCGGCCGACGACCACACTTGAGGGATCACGGAAAAGTAGAGGTTTGTTGTCGCGACATCGACTTTGTAGGCCAAGAAGACCTGCATCACCATCGGAAGAGGTTTCTTTCCTGCCACACGATCGGTGCCAAGGAGAATCCGGGTTGGTTCGGTGGCTACGGCGAACTGATCAATCACATTGGCACCCAGAGCCACGGCTTTGAGGTTCAAATTCGTAGTCCAGTTAGGTGCAGGCGGAGGAAAAGCGCCCGTGGGCGGCTGGTTAGTTTCCCAAGGGTTGTTCGTATAGGCAATGGCTGCCCGAACCACTTGGAAAAAATTGGGATTATTCGTCGAAAGAGTCGGGGACAGAGTGCTTGTGTAGGTGAAATTATTCGTGGACGTATTCGTCAGGCCGGTGTTGGTCAGTGTGGCCAGTTGGGAAAGCGCATAGCGGCTTGTCATATTCGTGAGGCCATTGAAGTCCAGCGAAGGTCGCGCCAGTTCCCTGGTGAAATGCGTAAGATAGGGCAGCGCGTTGGTGGGGATATAACCGGCTCCCGCCAGTTTGATAAGATCCTGGCGGCTGGTGATGCGATTGTCACCGCTCGCTGCGTTGAGAAATCCATTCGCGGCGGCATTGGTGACGGCGGTGACGTAGGCGTTGGAGCTTACGGCGCTTGCGGCGTTTCTCCAGCCTCTCACAAAGGTGGCTGCATCGACTCCGATCATCGATAGATCCGCCCCGGCGAGGGTGCCTTTGAGGATGGCCATGTTTGTTGACCCCGCGGAAATGGAAGGAGGATACCCCGCGACGTTGGCATCCAGCAAACCGCCGACGTCATAGGCATTGTAAGCAAAGCGCCCGATGGCATTCGTCGAGGCAGTATTGGTGGCGGAGCCATCTGCGTTGATGTAGATCCAATTCGGAAGATCCGTCGTATTGGTGAAGCCGCCGCCGGAAAGGAGCACCGGCGCGTTCCAGCGGTTGGTGCCGACCACCCGGCCATTCCCCGAAGCCGTGGCCGTGCTGTGGGTGGAGGCGTTTGTTTCGCCCACGGAGACAGAGTCATTCACACTGCGACGGATGAGATTTGCGAAGTTGGTATCCGAGGCCAGTGCGCCAGGCAATGGGCGCTGGGGAACGGCATTTGATGCACTGAGCGTATTGGTCGTTTCCCGTAAAAAGCTGGAGATGACATAGTCTGCGGCTGTCTTGGCCATTTGCTCGGCCTCCACGCGATTCGACCGCGAGGCTTCGGTCACTTGGTTCGACGTGGCGCGAGCAAAAAATGCAAGCACAGCCGCCGTGAGCAAAACGATGAGCGCCAGGCACACGACCAGGGCCATGCCGGATTGTTGGATTGTCGATTTCCGATCTTCGATCTTCGAATGGAAAGTGAGCACGCTTTGCGCGTTGTGCGAAATCGGCAATCTCAAATTGGCAATCGTAAATTTCTTCATGGCAGGGGAATGACTTTGCTGTGGAATCGAATGGCGGACCGGGCGGCGGAGGGAACGCTCCCGGCTTGAAGTGCTGCTTCCCACGCAATGACCGGGTCGGAGGTGGGGCCGGAAGAAGAGGGGTTTGTAAACAAGGCTCTTTGACCGCTGCTGAGCAGTCCAAAATTTTGTCCATCCACAGAGGCAATGGCCACAAGCAGGGCACGTACGCGGGCGGTGTTAAAATTCAATGGCGAGGGGATGGGCGAACGCGATGGAACAAGGGCGCTCCATAAGGTGGGAACCGTTTGCCCTTCGAAGAGCACTGTCCCGGAGGCCCCAGCAGCATTGGCCGGCGGGGCAAGAAGCGAAACCATGTCGCCATTCTCAAGAACCGCCAACACGGCAAATTGCAGAATTCCTTCGGCCAGCACGGAGGTCGAGTCTGGCGTTGCCGATGCAGTTTCTGCGGCGGCGAGAAGGCTGGGAGAAGACCAGTCAACCGCTTTGTAAGCGCGCAGGAGTTGGTTGCTCTCAAGCTTGTAGTTGACGGCGAGAAAGCGAGTGGGAGTGGAGGATGGGCCTCTGCCTGCAGTCAGGAAGGCGAGCGATGGGGCTCCATTGACTGTCTGCGTGAGCAAGGTCGCTCCATCGGTAGTGAGCGCACTGGCGATGTCACTCGAAAGGACATCCAAGGCTTGACGGGCGGACTGCGTCGAATCCATCTGCTGAGTGGCCGTCTTCGAAGCCTGCAGCGTGTGGTTCGTGATCTGCAAGAGGAGGACCAAAAGCATGGCCATGACCGCGGTGGCGACCAGAAGCTCCAAAACCGTGAAAGCGTGGGAATTTGCGATTTGCGATTTGCGATTCGCGCGTTTTGCGTGGGAGGACTTTTCTTCATTCGACAATCGACAATCGCAGATCGACAATCCAACATTTTCCCCATGACTCGGTAGGATTTGAAGGAGCGGACCAAGACATTTTCCCATCGCTGTCTGGATGTGGCGGAAGCTTTGCCCAAGGGGATTTCCGCTGAGATTTTGGGGCGACAATTGGGGCGTTCCGGAACGAGTGTCGGAGCCAATTATCGCGCGGCATGCAGATCCCGCAGCAAGGCCGAATTCATTGCAAAACTGGGAACCGTGGAGGAAGAAGCCGACGAATGCGGTTTCTGGTTGGATTTGATCAACGAACGCAAGCTTTTGCCCCATGCCAAACTGGTTGCCCTCCTCCAAGAGGCCTCCGAGCTGACCGCAATCATGGTTGCATCGAAAAAGACAGCCCGTTCTTGAGATTTTCGATTTGGGATTTTCGGTTTTCGAATGGCTGAAGCGGCAATGAGCGGTTGGCGAATGCGCAATCACCCCACGCCACACGCTGTGCGAAATCGCAAATGGCAAGTCGAAAATCGAAAATCTCATCATTGTTTTGGAAGAAATTGTATCCCGGCACTGACGGAGCCGTCGGATTGGGTCCAGGCGTTGTTGCTCCAAGTTGCGGCGCTGGGCCAGGCGATGGAGACACTGGCACGACCAACCGAGCGAGTGTCGACGGGGGGCACGATATCAACCCTTGCGACAAGCCGGGATCCCGCACTATTTGTCGTCTGGCCGTACAGGGAAAGTGGGTTTGTAAAACTGGCACTCCCCGAGCCGAGGCTCCAAGTGATGTTGGTGAATGCTCCGTCCGCAACATAAACTCCTGGGGCCGTCGTCGTCGCATTGCGCACCGCCTCGGCCAATTGATTGAGCGCGTTGGCAGCGGCGGATTCCTCGCGGGAATTTTTAACAGCTTTGAGTCCGACCGGGAGAAGTCCGACGATGGCGAGGAGGCAGAAGGAAACCAAGCCGAGCGCTATGACGACCTCCACAAGAGAAAACGCGCTTCGGCGGCGAAGGATGACAGGGGGCGCCCAGCCCACGCCCCATAGGAAGAAGCGAACAAGAGGCCCTTTTTTGAAGCTAGTCGGCGAGGAAGGAGTTTTCATGCAGTTTGATCAGGGATTAACACGGAGAACGCGGGACATGCCGGTGCTGCCATCGAGCAAGACCGCGCTGTCTTCCTTCAGGCCGGTTGCGGTGGTTTGTTTGACATCTCCCCGTGCTGGAACGATGCCAATGCCGATCAGGGCATCAAATCCATCGGTGGCAGCCGGAGAACCTTCCAGCATGGCCTCCCCGCGTGGGGTGAAGGTGATCGTCGCCCGGTTTGTGAATTTCGTAGAAAGATTGGCGTAGGTAATGCCGACGCTGCTGCCGACTAAATCGGTAACACCTGTATTTGTTCCCGACTTCAGGCCCGCCCAATTCGTCAACCCGACATTCCGCGCCCGCACGACCCGGCTGAGCGAGGTGAGGTTTGTTCCAGCGGCATTGGGAGTTCCGTCAATCGAGCCGGCCAAGGCCATTTGGATCTCAAGAATGCCGGAGTTGGGCGCCTCTTGGAATGTGGCCCAAACATACGTCCGGCGGGTGACGGCTTCATTGCGGGCGAGTTCGAGAATTCCATTGATGTCGGATGCCGCCTGGCCAACACCACGCGAGACCGCAATGTTTTTGAATCCTGTGACGACGAAGGAAACCATGATGGAAATGATCGCAACGACAACGAGCAGTTCGACCAGCGAAAACCCATGGCCCTCCGAAAAATTCTCAGGCCGCAAAGCGCGGCGGGACATTCTCTGAGGAAAGCTCTTGGTTGGAGAGTTGCACATGTATTTATAATGCATGTGCATTTTGATGGATCTGAGCAAGAAAAAACGGTCACCCGCTTACCGTGACCCGAAACTTCCTCGCGCCTAAATCCGCCAGAAGAGGTTATCTCTGATATCGCAAAGCCCACAAGGAAATACACTTATGAAGAATGTCGGGTTCCTCGCTATTTCCAGCGGGTGATTGCCCTTGGTCTTTGAAAAGGCAAAGTGAGAAGATGTTTCCCAATCAGTCATGTAAATCTTCTTATTCCTGTCTCTCCCCGTTTTTAGGTTCATCCGACCTCGCCAACTGAAGGCATGGGACGAGCCAGGAATTCGCCCCGCCTCCTGAGAATGAATCTCATCAATGTAAATACAATGTAAATGCCTTGCTTTGTGAGAGAGCGCAGGATACACTGCGTCAGATGTTTTCTTAGACGCCCCCTCCTCATTCCCCCTGACATGGCACTAAACCTGCTTAAGATTGTAATTATTTTGTAACATAACGATTATTTTCGCAAGGGAAGTTCCCGAACAATGTTCACATCATGAACACCATGAATCCAAAGCCCCCGAGCCCAGCGAAGGGTTTCAGCCTCATTGAGCTGCTCGTGGTCGTGGCGGTCATCGCCATTATGGTTTCCATGATGCTGCCCGCCATTTCTGGATTTTCAAGCACCGCCGGACGCCGCGGCGCAGTGACAACCGTGATGAATACTTTCGAACAGTCCCGAGTGGCGGCCTTGGAGTCGGGACGGCAGGTTTACGTGCTCTTCTGGCGACGGATCTTTCCGGAGCCAGATGCCATCATGGTACTGAGGGAAACCGAGGACGGAACCGGCACCTATGAGCAACTGACGCAATGGATTAAGCTCCCAAAAAATATTCTCCTTCATCAGCCCACTGTAGGCAGCAGCCTCCTTTCCATCGATCCCGCTTCGGTTTTCGACAGCGCCCGAATGCCCAAGGCCCCAATTGTCCAGACCGGAGAGTCTCTCAATGTCCTGGCTTTCAACGAAACTGGTGGCGTGGCATTTCCAACAACCAAAGCCAATCGTAAGCTCATCATTAGTGAAGGCATTCGCGGCGATGGCGGCACCGAGGCGCTGCTTAGCACCAAAAAGCAGGCCCAATCCGCCGGGGGCTTCGAGATCATTTCCCTCTCCCGCTACACCGGGCGCGCCCAACTCGACATCTCCACCGTCCAGTGAAAACTCCATTTTTTGACAGGATTAACAAGATATACCGGATTGTTAAATCCAGAAGCTCGATGCGCAGTTTGAACGCCCATTCTTCAGCCGCCGCTCAAGCTCGGACTCCTTTCTCATCCCCCAACCTCTCTCCAAATCCTGTAAATCTTGTTAATCCTGTCCAAACTCCTACCTCCCCATCCCTTTTTGTAAATCCTGTCCGAATCCGCCGAGCCGCGTTCTCACTTATCGAGATCGTCCTCGCTCTCGGCATCATCTCCTTCGCTCTTGTTGGCATCATGGGACTCTTTCCCGTCGCAATGAAATCCGCTCAGGAGAGCCAACGCGAGACTCGCTCCGCCCATATCGCCCAACAAATCTTCAGCGATCTTTCCAGCATGTCAGGCCCCGACCGCTTTCTCGTTACGGGAAGCGACTACGCTACAAACCGGATCTCACTAAGTCTGACCGCGAGCAGCACGAATTCGGTCTACTTCGATTCCTCCGGAGCTGTGCTCGGCACAGCCAACTCCTCGGAGGCCATTTACGAAGCCTCAGTGTCTATTACGCCAAACAATCCGATCTCCGAATTGACTCGCGTCCAAACTACCGTGTCCACACCGGCCGCTGCAGCGACGACAAACCGTTCCAGCTACACCTTCGTCACTCTGATGAACGCCCAATGACATTTTTTTGACAGGATTAACAAGATTTACAGGATTGAAGACACCCGAAAACATTTCCGACCTGACTGAGAAGGTCATTGGGGCCGCCATGAGCGTGCATCGCACGCTCGGGAGTGGCTTTCTTGAGTCCGTTTATCAAAATGCACTTATTCTGGAACTCGAACGTACTGGACTCGCCTGCGAAATACAGGCTCCGCTGGAAGTTCGATACCGTGCTCAGGTTGTTGGCTCATTCCTGGCAGACATTGTCGTCGAAGGCTGCTTGATTCTCGAACTCAAGGCCGTCTTGGCACTCAATCAAGCCCACGAGGTTCAATTGGTAAACTATCTCACCGCAACTGCCATCGAAGATGGACTCCTTATCAACTTCGGTGCGAAAAGTTTGGAAGTAAAACGAAAATTCAAAACATACGGATCCCCCCATCCAACCAATCCTGTTAATCCTGTCCAAACTCCCACCTCCCCGCCCTCTCTTCCAAATCGTGTCCAACTTCGACAAAAGCAATTTTTTGACAGGATTAACAAGATTTACAGGATTATTAAA
>CALBXK010000369.1 GCA_937890535.1 uncultured Spartobacteria bacterium | reverse complement strand
GGCTATTTGGGACAGAAATCAATCGCAAGGCCAAATCCCTCAGTTGAGGGTAGTTGGATGCGCCGGTTTTTAGACGGTTTGGAGGTTTGGCAGAAGACGCAGCGCACGGCTCAATGCCAGAATTTCAGTGCGGTGAATGAGGGGTGGGGGTAGGAATTTCTCAGCGGGGCGAAACTGGAGTTTCTCTGCGTTGAATTTATGAATACCGCGCAACAGATTCTGGGAACCGACAAGCGCAATCCACTCTTCACGGTCTACTGCGATGAATTCGAAGAATTGCACGTCTACTACGGTTTCGAGCTGTTGGAGGTGGTCACGGCCGATAGGGAGAATCCAAATTACAAGATGCTCCTGGGGCGGCTCTACAATGCGGGTTTGAACCGGAGGGTTCTCACCGAGACTTTTCATGTGGATCTCAAGACGATCCGAGGCTGGGGGGACGCGTTGCGCTGTCGTGATGCTGAGGAACTGGTGCGCCGGCTGGCAGGGCGGCGAAGCGGGCGTAAGCTGACCCCTCAGATCGAAGCCTACGTGAGGTTGCGCTGGTCGGAGTTGAGCCGCTCAGGGACTTACGGGATAAGCGGTCGGCTACGCAAAGAGATTCAAAGCGTCTTCCAGACAAGTCTTTCGTGCGAAACGCTTCGGCCACTGGTGGGAGAATTGAAGAGGGGCGAAGGGCTTGAGGCCTCGGCGACTGGGGCAGAATGCAACCCGACAACCGCAGAGGATCTCCCTGAGGAGCCGTCAAGCTGCGTTGATAATAAGGAGGTTAGCCCTAAAGAGAGGGAGACTGCTTGCGATTGTTCCCCAGGGGACCCCACGGAGTCAGCCCAGGGAGTTGGGGCGCGGATACCGGAAGCGACGCCGCAGACTCTTTGGTGTGATCATGCCGGACTGTTGGTGTTCGCGCCGATGTTGTCGGCGGTATCGCAGGCGGTGGATCCACCGCAGCCCTTGTTCAAGCAGTGGTTGGCCAGTCTGCTCCTGGGCGCGGTCAACATCGAACAAACCAAATTTCTGAATTGGGCGGACATGTCGCGCTTATTGGGATCGGTCGTGCGATTTCCCCATCCCCAACGCCAGGAGTTGGAACGGGTCGCCACAGAGGCGAGTTTCTGTGCCTTGGCCCGCTTCAATGAAAAACTGATCGGAGCCGATGAACAGAGCGACTTTTACTTTGATCCGCATACCAAGCATTACACCGGCGAACACAACGTGCTCAAAGGTTGGTGCGCGGCGATCCGTTGGGCAGACAAAGCGATGCACAGCGATTTCATTCATAACGCTGCAGGAGAGCCGCTTTACTTCGACACGACCGACAACTTTTCCGATTTACGCCAGCGATTCTTCGAGGTGGTGCAACGTTGTCGGCAGACGATGCAATGGCCCAAGCAACGGGTGCTGAGCTGGGTGGTGGATCGGGGAATCTACGGGGCCGAAGTCTTCGAAAAGGTTCTGGAGGATTCGACCATGCACTTGATCACATGGGAGAAGGGATACCAAACCCAGAGTTGGCCACCCGCTGGCGGGGTCAGCGGCTCGATGGTGATTGAGAGGGCGCGTAACCGAGCTGAGGATGTTCGATGCTACCATCTGGAATACTGCGAAGGGCCCTGGCCCAAGGATTCACGACTGCGCCAGATCGTGGTGCAAGCAACCAATCCCAAAGGTCGCACCATTCAAGTGTCCATTCTGAGCGATGACAAGAAACGAGCGGCACCAGAGATCATCACCTTGATCTTCTCTCGATGGCTACAGGAGAATGACTTCAAATATTTGGACAAGCATTTTGGGATCAACCAAATCACCAGTTACGGTATTATTGAGTATGAGGATCTTCGGGATGCGGTGGTCGATCGACAAGTGCGTAGCGCCCAGGCCAAAGCCTTGCAAGAGCAACGGCGAAAGCTGCGATCCCAGCAAGGGCGCTTGTTGCTGACCCAGGCCACCGCGGCGCACCAGGCCGGCCAACGCCAGGAGCGAATCCAACAATTGGAATCAACGGCTTGCTCCGATCAAGAGAACAAAGAATTAAAGCAGCTACACCAAGGGCAAACACGACATGAGAAAACTAACCAAGCGCGCCAAGAACAAATCCAGGGCTTGAGCCAGCAATTGGTCGAACTGGACGAGCAGGCCCAAACGGTGCAAAAGACCGAATCACGATTGGAGCGAATGATTGAGGAGAAGATGGTCCGAATGGACCCCGGCAAGAAACGTTTAATGGACGGTTTGCGTGTGATTGCGCGAAACGCGTTTTACCGGGCCTTGGCTCCGTTCAAGAAGGCCTACAATAATTATCGCGATGATCACGATCAGTTTCGAGAGCTAACTCAGTCGGCCGGAGTGTTGGAAGTCCAGAGCGACTTGATCATGGTCCACATCATGCCCCGCGTGAGTTTTTCGCCGCAAGTGCGGCGGATCATCGCTGGGGTTCTTCAAGAGCTCAATCAGAAGCAGTCGCTCTTACCCGACGGCGGAACTCGCAAACTCACCTTTCGCCTAGCCGACCGCTCGGAGTTGACCGTGCAATTAAAGCGATCCGACTGAACTCCCGACTACCAGTTAACCTTCGTTTGCGCCCAATCCGACGGAATTGAACCTGCGATTGTTTTTCCACCAAATCATCGGTTTTACTGAGGTCTGAAGTTTCTTGACTGGGTTCACCCGGTGGCCAGCCCTCTGGCCCGGTGGCTGTTTGACATTCATATACCGCTGGACACCGATCCGATGCCGCGCGTCCTGGAGGTGGGATCCGGCTACGGGGACCTGCTGATTTACCTGGCCGCGCGCGGATGCGACGTTCGCGGAATCGACCCGGACCCGCGCGCGGCCGAATCCTGCGGGCGGAGCGGCATCCGAATCAAAACCGGTCAACTTCCCTGCCCGGACCTCCCGGACGGATCGTTCGACGTCGCCGTCCTGTGCCACAGCCTCGAGCACATTCACGATCCGAATGCCGCGCTCATCGAACTCCGCCGCCTCCTTCGGGACGGAGGCACGCTGCACCTGGCGGTGCCCAACGGTAACGCGGCCGCTCTGGAACACGAAGGTCGAGCCTGGGCGCATCTATCCTTTCCGCTGCACCTATGGTTTTTCGATCGCGACACCCTAACCCGTCTGCTGGCGGCCGCCGGGTTTCAAAAGCTTGTTTACGTCCACACCACCAGTCGGCATCACTATTG
>CALBXK010000368.1 GCA_937890535.1 uncultured Spartobacteria bacterium | reverse complement strand
CAAATGCGATAACCAGGCTGATCCCAAAACCGATAGTGGTCTCCTTACGATGCACCTGAATTCCCAAGGGGACGCCAATCAATGTAAACGTCATACAAGCGAGAGCGAGGGAGAACCTCTGGGCGTATTCGACACGGGCTCTGAGCGGCTCCCCGCCTGCGCCCTCGGCAATAAATTTTGTCAATTCAGGCAAAGTATAGTCTGACAAACGCCTCCCTCGCCTAGTCGTCGAAAAGAGCTTATCCATCGGCAAGGGATACGTGCCCTCCGAGATCACCATGCCAGGCCGGATATTTGTTACATCGGAGGGATCCTTTTTGTTTGATTCCTCAAAACGGGCATTGTGAAAATGCAACGACCATCCGCCATTTGGCGAATCGCGGGAAAGAATTCCCTCCTTGGCAAAAATCATTCGGGTGGACGCGCCTGATTCATCCGTTTCGAATATGAACAGGTTCGTCAGCTTGTTGCCCTCTTTTCCATCGACATAGATGCGGAGGTTGGAAAATTGGTCGATCACATTGCCTGCCTGAAACAGGGAGGCCGGGTTTCTCGTCGCAAGTTCGTTAATTAGCGCCCTCATCTTCAGCTTTGAGCGCGGCGCCATATCGAGATTGATCCACAAACAAAATCCCGAAAGCCCGACGGCAAGAACAAATACGGGTGCGCAGACGCGAAGAATACTGACGCCGTTGGCTTGGAGTGCGACCAGTTCGTTATCCGCCGACATTCTCCCGAAAATCAGCAACACGGCGATAAGCAGACCCCAGGGAATTGTATAAGTGAAGGAAAACGGCAGTGCAAGAACTACAAAGTAAAGAACAGAACTCAGCGGGAGGTTCTGATTGATCACCAAATCCATCAAATCCCTTAAAACATTGGCCAGAACGAGAGCCAAGCTGATGACCGCGACACCAAAGATCGTGGCGAGAAGAACACTCAAGGTGATGTGCCGATCTATAATTTTCATGGAAAGAAAAAACGGCCATCGAAATGGCAAGCTCTCCTGGCACCCTACCCGCACAATGGTTTGGGAATCAAGCCAAGTTAAGTTTGCCGCGAGAATGTTTCCGAAACGGCGAGAGTGGACATCCCGATGCCAATCCTCTGCGACCACGGTATGAAGACACTCCTCCCAAGCCCGTGAAGAAAGCACGAGGCCGTACGATTCCGCTCTCGCTGCCACGACGTTGGGTCGGAGATCTTGGGGGCGTTCGGTCAAAAAGTTCCCACGGTCACGGGTGAGAGAACTTTGAACGTTAAAATCACGCAATGCGTGACCCAAATCACGAAAATGATTTACTATGGTTCACCTGGTGCCGCGGGGAATTAACCATTCAGGTGGCCTTTGATCATCGCGCTTTCGACGCCGTCATCATTCACCGTTGCCTCAATGAACTCGAAAAAGTCCTCAACAACGAGATGGTCGCAGAGGTCACCAAATCCGAAAGCAAGCTGGCCAACTGAACCCAAATCCATGCGTCTGCTCGAAAATGAGAGGAAATATCTCTAGGACGCCCGAGATTTCTCTCCTCGCCGAAGAGCGAGAATGATTTTAGCGATGACGTTTTCCACCGAAATCATTGCCATGGCTTCAGGGAACGGCACTCGGGTATTCCAGGCACAAGTGACCGGATCCTTGTGGAGAATATCACGAACGGTCTCCGGAAAAGCATTCACGCACAAGTCAAGTTGCCCATAAGGGCCGGTCATTTCCGGTCGGGCGACAGCATAAAGACCGACCACTGGCGTTTTCATGGCCGTGGCAATGTGAACCGCGGCTGTATCGGGAGAAATCACACATCGAGCCCGCCCCAGCAAGGCCGCAAATTCCTTCGGGGTTGTTTTTCCCGCAAGATTCGTCACAGGCACACCGGCGGCCATCCCCACCGACGCAACGAACTTCCGTTCCCGGTCACCGCCCCCGCCGGTGAAAACCACTCCGAGCCCACGCTTCTCAACAAGATACCGGGCCACGGCGGCATAGCGCTCCGGAAGCCAGTTTCGTTCCGCTTTGCTGGCCACGGCATGGATCACGACAAAGGAATCCAACGACACCATGGAAGCCACCTTCTCAATGACCGCTTCTGAAATCGGAATCGGCCATTCAATGACATGGGCTTCTTTGGGAATCCCCAGCGCCTCGGCAAACCCGAGAAAGCCCTCAAGCAAATGCTCGTTCCGGGGACGAATATGTTCAGGAACGAACAGATGGTGAAAATCGCGAGCCCGAACGCGGTCGAATCCTACGCGCCTCCGGGAGGGCATCAGGGCTTGGAGAAAATTCGCCCGATAGTTTGCCTGGGCAGCGAGGAGAACGTCGCAGGGATCGC
>CALBXK010000367.1 GCA_937890535.1 uncultured Spartobacteria bacterium | reverse complement strand
AATCCGCGCCCATCCGTGACCAAGCCCGGCTCCGTCTCGACAATCGGATTGATCTGAAGCCGCTCACCAGCCAACCTGTCGCTGATGCCGGTCGAGACCAACCTTCGTTTGCGCAATGACTACAGCGAATTGACCGCAGTGTCTGAGGCGACCACTGGGTTTCTGGAGGAAAACGGTATTGGTCCCGAGGTGGTTTTTGCGGCCAATCTTGCCATTGAAGAATTGGTCACCAACATCATCAAATACGGCTACGACGACCAGGACGTCCACGAGATCCACGTCCATCTCGCCAAACATCCCGACCACCTCGCCATTTGCATCTGCGACGACGGCCATCCCTTCAATCCCTTCGACCAACCGACGCCCGACACGTCCCTCCCGGCCGAGGAACGGGATATTGGCGGGCTCGGAATTCACTTTGTGCGCAACATGCTCGATTCCTGCGAACACAAACATCACGAGGGAAAGAACATCGTCACCGTGACCAAAAAACTCTGACAATTTTTCCCCATGGACCGCACCGATTAGGAAAAAGGCCCCGAATGTTCGAAGCGCGAAGACCCCCCTTCAGCTTTCAGCCTGCCTCCACTTCGTTACGGTTGCCTCCCGGCGAAACATTTTGTATCCCTTTCTAGGCTACGCTACCGCGTTGGTTTTCCGCTTTCCAGCACTCAGTCTCGAAAATTCACAAAATTCAGACCGACCCCAAAATCGGCTGCCCGCATTGCGGCCATCACGGCTTGGAGGTCATCCCTCTTGGTTCCGGTCACCCGCACCTGACGGTCCTGGAGGGTGGATTGAACTTTTTTTCCGAGGGCCTTCACGGCCTTGCTGATTTCCTTGGCCTTGTCCCCTTCGAGTCCTTGGACAATGACGAGTTCCTGACGGGAGTGCCCGAGGGAGGAAATGTCGGGATCCTTATGTTCCACATTGCGTAAATCGATTCCGCGTTTGGCGAGTTTGCCCACCATGATCTCCCGCAGAGCCTTGAGGCGGGCGCTGTCGTCCACGCTGAGTAGGATGGAGCCGGTCTTGGGATCGATGGAAATATCGGATTTGGCACCTTTGAAATCAAACCGGGTGTTCAACTCGCGCAGGGCGGCGTCGACGGCGTTCTTCACTTCCATGCGGTCAACTTCGGAAACAATATCAAATGAGGGCATACTTCCCAAAATGAGGCTCTGCGGCCGGAGATGCAATATTTTGCGTAGTCCGATCCCAATCTCTTGGTTGCGTTTTGTAGAGAAAAGAGGGCGGAGCGCCGGTGCCAAAAGATGGGGAGCCACCCCTTTTTCTTGCTCAGAACCCGTTGGCGGCGATTTATATCGAGTGTGGAATCTCCCGCCGTTTCGCTTTGCTCCCCAGAGTCACTGGGCTTGCCGCACCGGGAGCCGTTTGTTTTTGTTGATGAGGTCACCGACCGGGAACAACACGCCATTTCCTTGGGATTATCCTTTGAGCAA
>CALBXK010000366.1 GCA_937890535.1 uncultured Spartobacteria bacterium | reverse complement strand
CCGGAACGCTCGTAATCTCTGGAAAATAGCCCTTCGTAAAAATAGCATGGTTGGAAGGAAGGGGTTCGAAATCCTTGTCCCGATCCGGAATGACGCGTTTCATCTCGCGGCGAAATGCGATGTCAAACCTCGACCGTAGCCCCGGAAGTGAGCTGTCCCCCCAGATACAACCACCGATCCGAACATATTTGCGGAGGTTCTCCACTTCTTTTTGCGTCAATTTGAAATCCCGGGTGCCGGTCATGAAAATAAACGGCGGCTTGGTGGCTGCAATCTTGTCCCAGTCGTCCAAGCGAATGGCCTCGACGTTTTGGTAGTTGGTTTTGATTTTCTCCTTCGACCATTCGCTCATCAAATAGAGCAAGTTTGGCAGGCTGCCGGTGACGATTTTATTCCGCTCCAACCGCACGGTGGAATTCCAGTCCCCGCCATCGTATTGTCCAATGTAGGCAGTGAATTGAAATTCCGGCTCCCGATCCCCGACCCCAGGACGATCACCCGGTCTCCAATCCTTGGTATAATCCCCGATCGCCACCCTTACGCTATCAGGCATGCGAACCTGACCAACTTCTGTTGGGGTGGCCTGCGGGCGTAAATCTGCCAGAGACCTTGGGTCCATCGAAGGAACCTTGGCTGGTGCTAAAAAATCCAGAGGACTGACCTGGCGGGTGATCACAGGGTTGAGAGGAGCGGTGGACGGCGGACTGGGCACCTAGTGCTCTTGCTTCCCAGTTGGGAGTCAATAGGGTTGAGAGGAGCGGTGGACGGCGGACTGGGCACCCGTGTCGCATCGAAGGTTGTCTCCGCTTGGATGGCACTCAATTCCGGAGCCTCCGGAATCGCCTTGGCAATGGGATCCACGAGGCGGTCCCCGGCCAAGAAATCCGAAGGCTCCTTGACCGCATGAAAGAGAACCGTTCCGCCAAACACTGCCACCAGGATGGCATGCAAGGCGATCGAGATGGTACAGTCTCGGGATTCGCTGAGTTTATTGATCAGTCTCTGGACGCTTGGGGGAAGCCGGGGAGCCATGGTCTAATCTTACACGAGAAGATGGGTAAACGCCAACGAATATCGGTTGATTCTGCAACCTTCGGGGCCCCAAAAGTCACAAGCTGAGTTCCTGGCCGGGAGGGTGAGGCTCCGTCCGATCCGAAATATATGGGCTCGGACGGAGCCTCGCCCTCCCATTTTTGGTTTCTCTTCGCGTTTTGCAATTTTCGGGCACCGGCAACGCACGCAAATGAACCGCTGATGGAGAGTGCTTCACTTCTCGACCAGAGTAGAAAACACAAAAAAGCCGGACCTTGCGGTCCGGCTTTTCGGTTTTTTGATTATTTAAATATCTGGATTAGAATGCGATGCGAAGACCGCTGCGGATGTTGGCAACGTTTCCGGTGCCACCGTAGTAGTAACGTCCATCAGCAAAGAGGCCGATGTTGTTGGTGAGGCGATATTCCAAGCCGACACCCACGTTACCGTATCCGGAGCCGTGTCCGTTCCAAGTTCCGCCGCCACCCACGAGGACGTAGGGAGCGAGGTTCCAAGCACAGATCGGATAACGGAAGAAGAGGTTACCAGCGAGGGGCAAATGCTGAGCATTCCCGTTGTTGGCGTACCACTGCGCCTCATATCCGATACCGAAGTAGCGGGCAAAGAAGAAGTTCAGTCCGAAGCCACCACCAGAACCCGTCTGGAAGTAGGAATTACTACTCCCGATGAATGCGGAGTAGAAGGTGTCGATCTGAAACTCCATGTCGCGGAAACGACATTCGTCAGGAACGATCACGATTTTAGTTTCTTTGAACGACTTTCCGTCTCCGGCGAAGGAGGCGCAGATCGAACAGGCGAGTACAGTTGCGGTTAGGAGCAGTTTTTTCATAGGTCTTGGTTACGAGAAGTAGAATGCAGTAAAATTGAACAAAGTGTCAACCAGAATTGTCTATATTTTTTTGGGGAGGGGTAAATTTCGGTAAGGGAGCCGTGATCAGCCCCTCGTAAAGGGCCTTTCCGATGATGGCGCCATAGAGGCCGGACAGGGCGGCCAATCGGGACAAATCCGCCACACTGGAAACTCCGCCGCTGGCAATCAGGCGGACCTCAAGAATTTCCAAGAGTTCCTCCATGGCTGCGAAATTTGGTCCGGTCAACATGCCATCGGTGGCAATATCGGTATAGATGATGGTCCCCACTCCGGCGTCCTGAACCGCAAGCGCGAGTTCCTTCGCGGCCTGCTTGGTGGTTTCGGTCCAGCCCCTGACCGCGACGCGGCCCTCCTTGGCGTCAATTCCCACGGCGATGCATTCGCCCCCGAACTCCCCGCACATTTCCCGCACCGACGCGATGGACTCGCAGGCCCGGGTCCCAAGAATCACACGTTGAACACCCGCCGCCAGAGCGGCACGCACAGCGGCGGAGCTCCGCATCCCTCCCCCAAGCTCACAGGGGATCTGAACCGCCTCACAAATACGGGCCACGTGATCGAGGTTCCGGGGTTCGCCCTCGAAGGCGGCGTCCAGATCGACGATATGCAGCCAGTCGGCTCCGGCCTCTTCCCATTTCTTGGCGAAGGCGACCGGATCACTGGAATAGACGGTTTTTTCGGTGGCAAGGCCGCGCTTGAGGCGCACAACCTCACCGCCCATCAGATCAATGGCCGGCAGGAGCAGCATGGGAAGTTTTGTTCAGGGATCCCTTTGACTCGGGATCCGATACAGTTTTGATAAAATTCTCCAAAAGAGCCAGCCCACCCGCCTGGCTTTTTTCAGGGTGAAATTGCGTGGCGTGAACGGCCCCCCAACTGATGCTGGCGGCAAAAGGCACTCCGTATTCACAGATCGCACTCGTTAATCCCGCCTCGGCCGGCACCGGGTAGTAGGAGTGCACAAAATAAAAGGCTCCCGTGCCCACCTCCCCTTGATAAAGCGGACCGGTCGCCGCGGAGAGTGTGTTCCAACCCATGTGAGGAATTTTCAGATCCGTGACCGGAAACCGGACGACGCGGCCGGGAAGGTAACCCAGCCCGCGAGCCTCCGGCGATTCCTCGCTGGTCTCGAAGAGAAGCTGATAGCCGAGGCAAATTCCCAGATAGGGACGATCAGTTCGCAACCACTCCTGAAGTGCATCCCACATTCCGGAGTTTTTCAGGCTCCCGGCGCAATCGCCAAAGGAACCCACTCCCGGCACGACGACGGCATCCACCGCATCGAAGCGCGAGGGATCAGTGAGCATCTCGACCCGGGCCCCAGCGGCCTCAAGGGCCTTGCCCACGCTACGCAAGTTGCCGCGGCCATAATCCACCACTCCGATCTTCGTCGTCTGAGATGAGGTTTTCTCTTTCAGCTTTACGATTTCCACGGTTTAGAGAACGCCCTTGGTGCTCGGCACGCCAACCACGCGAGGGTCGATCTGGGTGGCCACATCGAGGGAGCGAGCCAGAGCCTTGAAGACACCCTCCGCCATGTGGTGGGCGTCGCGGCCCGCCAAAATATCCACATGCAGGTTCATGCCCCCGCTGACCGACAAGGCCCTCAGAAATTCCTCCAGAAGCTGAAACGAAAAATTGCCCCCGATGGCCTCGGCCACCTTGGGAGGTGAATACGCGAGATAGGGACGTCCACTCAAGTCCACCACGGCGCGCACGAGCGCTTCATCCATCGGCACACAAGCCATCCCATAGCGGCGAATGCCCGCCTTTTCTCCCAGGGCCTTCGTCAGAGCCTGACCGAGCGTGATGCCGACATCCTCCACCGTGTGATGAAAGTCCACTTCAATGTCCCCGTCCGCTTTCACGTCCAGGTCAAATAATCCATGCCGGGCAAACAGGGTCAGCATGTGGTCAAAAAACGGAATCCCGGTTACGATCTGCGCCGTCCCCTTGCCGTCAAGATCCAGGCGGATGCGGATGCGGGTTTCGCTGGTATTGCGTTCGATGGTGGCTTGACGGGACATGGAAGATCGAGCTTCTCACATTCCGGCCCCAAATTGAACCACAATTTTCAGGGCCGAACGAGAAGGGTTGCCGACGCACTGAGAGCCCTCAAAGGGACACCATGGAGTCACGAAAATCGCGGCCTTCAGGCCGACTCCGACTCGTGGAACTTTTGAAAATCCAGAATCCAAACCGGCAAGCGCCAACGAGGAATGGCGTTTACATTCATTTTTGGGAGGAGATATCAAACGGTAGAAATTCGGGGCGGCTCATTTGTATGACAAATTTGCTTGCATCGAGGGCGATTGTCGATGATATTTGTGAGCTTTAAGCCACCCATGACTGCAACCGCCATCGAAGCCGAACCTGTCAACCTGGATACCGCAGAAGCCATTATCCGTCGAAGCAAACGTCATATTGCGGGCGGGGTGGTCTCATTAAACCGGAAAACCACACCGCATCTTGTATTTGTCAAGGCAAAAGGCGCCCATCTCTTTGACGCCGATGGCAATCACTATATCGACTATCATGCGGCGTTCGCTCCCCATTTGCTCGGACACAATCATCCGGAAGTTACCGCGGCGGTACGGGATTCTTTGGACAGCGGTCATTCCCTCATGGGGAGCGGAGCCACCCCTTGGGAGGCAGAGTTGGCCGAAACAATTTGTCAGGCCGTTCCCAACCTTGAGTTGGTGCAAATCCTCAATACGGGCAGCGAAGCTTCCTATCTGGCTATCCGCCTTGCCCGGGCTTACACTGGTCGCGAAGATGTTGTGACGGTTCTGGGCGGGTACAATGGCTGGCATGACGAGGTTGGGCGCGCGGTTATGCCCTCCCTGACTCAAGTGGGCCCCCGGGTGTCACGGGGGGAATATCCTTTCTGTCCCATTTCGGCCGGAATACCCGTCAGCACCCAGCGAAGGATTCATACGGTCAACTTCAACGATCTGGAATCGCTCGAGTATGTCTTTCGTCGACATTCAGTCGCCTGCTTCATTACGGAACCAGCCTTGCACAATGTCGGAGTGATCCTCCCTCAGCCTGGATACTTGCAGGGAGTGAGGGATCTTTGCGACCGCTACGGAGTGATCTTTATCATGGACGAAGTCAAAACGGGCTTTCGCTCGGCTTTGGGCGGCTACCAGTCGGTCTGCGGCGTCTGCCCCGACCTTTCGATTTTTGGAAAGGCGGTGGCAAACGGCTATCCCATGGGAGTTTTGGGAGGTCGTGCGGACATTATGAATCTTTTGGCGGATCCCGATCCCAAAAAACGGGTGTTGATTGCCGGCACCTACAATGGGCACCCTATTAATGTGGCGGGGGCTTTGGCCACACTGAAGATCTTGAGTCGTAATAAGAGCGCGGTCTATGCGCACATTGAAAAAAGGGCTGCGCGCCTGTACGAGGGGTTAGAGAGGTTGTTCCGGAATTATGGCAAGTGCGCCACGGTTTCCAGAAACGCCTCCGCTTGGTGCATCTACTTCATGGATCATGCCCCGCAAGATTGGCATGACGTCCTAAAGCATCACGATTTTGACCAGGACACGCAATTTCGTCGGAGCCTTATCAAGGAAGGCATTTACCTGTTTCCGTCGCCTTGCAAGCAAGGCTCCGTTAGTGCCTCGCACACGGATGAGGATATTGATAAGACGCTTGAGGCGGTCGAGCGCGTCCTATCAGATTCATCAATCGAGACCTCCGAAAAAAACGCGGCCCCTGTTAGACAGTTCTGCGACTCGAAAAGTTGAGCCTTCGTTCGACACCGTCCTCCGCATTTATTAAATGAAAATCACATCAGTTATCTGCCAGATTCTGCGCATCCCTGTGGTCGAGAAAAAGACCGCGGCTACGCAAGACACCGTGATCATCCGTATCCAAACCGATGAAGGTCTGGAGGGCATTGGGGAGGTTGACGCCTCCCCCGAGGTCGTCAAGGCCATCGTCGATGCACCCTACAGTCACAATATCGCGTGCGGACTGAGGGAATTGCTGCTCGGTCTCAACCCCTTGGAGATTGATACGATCCGCCAAATGCTCTATCGGAGAACCATGTTTTTTGGCCGCCGGGCCGTTGGCGTTGCAGCGATGGCGGGTGTGGATATGGCGCTCTGGGATCTCAAGGGCAAATATTTTCAACAGCCCATTCACCGAATGCTAGGAGGAAAAAAGCACGACACGATCCCGGCGTACGCTTCCATTTTATTCGGTCAGGATGGAATCGCGACCCGGGATATTGCGCAACGTTGGAAGGACACGGGCTACACTGCTATTAAATTTGGCTGGGAGCCAATGGGGCAAAGCGAAGCGCTGGATATCGAGTTGGTCGCCGGTGCCCGGGAAGGTTTTGGAGAAACCGGCACGCTACTTATCGATGCCGGTTGCGTCTGGGACGCGCGCACTGCGCTGTCGCGCGCTCATAGTTTCAATGACTATCGCATCGGCTGGCTGGAAGAACCTCTTTCTGAGGACGATATCGACGGCTATGTCTGGCTGAGAGACCGTTCTCCCGTGCCGATTGCGGCTGGCGAAGGCGAATGTGGTCGGGCAGCATTTCGCCCTTGGATCGACCGGCGTGCCCTGGACGTTTACCAGGTGGATCTGGCCAGAAACGGCTTCACCGACTCGTGCTACATTGGGCAGCGGGTTGAGGAGGCTGGCGGAAGGCTTTGCAATCACTGCTATAAAACTTCGATCAGCGTGGCAGCCTGTCTGCATTGGCTCTGCACCCAATCTTCGGCGTTCCTCTTCGAGGACTGTGTGGAAGACTCCCCGCTTCGGCATGAACTGACCGTCGAACCCCTAAAAGCGGTCAATGGCGTGATGGAGGTTTCCGATCGGCCGGGCCTTGGAGTGACCCTTGATGAAGACTTCGTCAAAGCCTATCTGATCTCGGAATCTGGGACGTAATTATATCACCGCGATAGTGAGCCCAACAATCTCATGATGCTGAATTCCAGATTTCGCAATCGCCATGCGTTGATTAGCGGCGGCGGCACAGGCATTGGACGTGCCATCGCGCTCGCGCTTGCCAGGGAAGGCGCCGCGGTTCGAATTGTGGGACCCAAAGAAAGCGAGCTTGCAGAGGTCTCCGGAAATTTTCCCGACCGTATACGTTTTACTGTTTGCGACATTCGTGATGAGGCGCATTGGAAGGATGTTATTGCGGCGGAGTCTTCACTCGATCTTATGGTCAACAACGCCGCGATCAGTATTGCCACGGAAGTTTTCGATTCGGAGCCGAACCTTTGGGAGGATGTCTTTTCGGTGAATCTTCATGGATATCTGAACGGCTGTAGAGAAGCCGCCCGTGTCATGAAAAATCGGGGTGGGCACATTGTGAACATCTCGTCCGTCTTGGCGCGGCTCTGTGAACAAAATGGCACGGCTTACGGAATGGCCAAAGCTGCGGTGGATCAGCTGACCCGTTGTCTCGCAATGGAACTTGCGCCCTATGGAATTTTGGTCAATGCGGTGGCTCCGGGTTTTGTCGACACCCCGATGAGCCGGGCAAACGGAAGCAATGAATTGGAAACGGAATGGTTTCAGACGAATTTCATCACCTCCGGTCGTATTCCCTTACGCCGCCCCGCACGACCTGACGAAATTGCCACCGCGGTTCTTTTCCTCGCCAACAGTGAAAACACTTACATCACCGGCCATGTCCTGACTGTGGATGGCGGGATGTCCATTACCCTCTGAGGTCGCATTTTGTCCTTTTCACACCGAGAAATCTCCCGCTGCGGCTTTTCAATGCTGGAGATATTCAATGACGCTCTGTCGGTCATGATCGTTCCTCAGCTAGGCGCTAAGATCGTCAGTCTGCGCAACAAGGATTCTGGCCGACAATGGTGCTGGCACCCGGGGGATTTTCTAGAGCTCTTCCGAAACGACTATCTGGGGTTTCACGATGTGGCGGCTTTGGAGCCGACAAATGCGCCGACCGATTTCTTAGGCAATATCCCCTCCAACAACCGCAGCGTCCTGTTACCGAAAAATATGCGTAATTGGAGTGTCGCATTGGAAATGAACAACTGATTGGCCGGCGGAAAGTCCCTCCCCCTCGAAGTAAATCTTATGAACATCCTATTTATTGGAGCGCATCCTGACGACCTTGAAATCCTCTGCGGAGGCACGATTGCAAAATGTGTCGGTGAGGGCCATGACGTGTGGATGGCAGTGGCAACCAATGGCAATGTAGGAAGCCCGACCTTGAGCAAGGCTGAAATTGGTGCCATTCGAAAGGAGGAAGCCACGGCGGCCTCCAAGGCCCTAGGCGCAAAAGGCCTGATTTGGCTTGATGAGGACGATGAGTTTCTTTTCGACGACCTGAGAACCCGAATGAAATTTGTGGATGCCGCAAGGCAGGCGCAGGCAGACATCATTGTCACCCACAATCCAAACGACTACCACACGGATCACATCGCCTGTTCGAAGCTCGCAACCGACGCCCGGATTCTTTCAGCGGTCCGTCTGATCGAAACAGACCGTGCCCATCTTCCGAAGACTCCAGAGTTGTTCTACATGGATTCCGTGGCGGGCATCCAATTTCTTCCCCAGTTCTACGTGGATATCAGTGGGACATTTCAAACCAAAGTCGAGGCGCTTCTCTGCCACAAAAGCCAAGATCAGTGGTTGAGAAGCATTTTCAATCAGAGCATCACCGAAATCATTCGCATCCAATCCGCCTTTCGCGGGCTTCAGGTCGGAGTGTCTTTTGCCGAGGCCTTTTTGGCTCCCACCTATTGGCCCAAACAAGCCATATCCCTTCCCTTCTTGTCACCTTAATATGACTCGAAAAAATCTCATTCGGGATCTTCTCCACCAGGAACATTTCGGGCCAATGGTTGAAGCTAGCGGCCCGGCAAAACCGTCCGAACTCGCGCTGCAACCCGCATGGTGTTTGCAATGGGACCCGCCGGAAACGTCCCTGATCGCCCGCACTCGGAACGACTTTAGGGAATTTTGCTCTCAGAAATTCGGACTGCACTTTGCGGATAAAGGTGACGCCCGAATTCGGTGGACTCTAAAAAATACGGACGACCCGGCGGCGGAAGGCTTCACGATAAATGTTACCGCGAGTGAGGTGCTCATCACCGCAGAGAGCGAACGCGGCCTCCTTCACGCCACACATTATATCGAGCATATGATGGCCGATCGCGGCGGCCCCTTCCTTCCCTTGGGCGAAGTAGAACGTAATCCCTCGCTCTCCCCACGTTTTACCGAGGGCACCTTTGTGCCGGCAAACCAGACCCCGGACAATCCCGGAGATTTTTCGAACGAGTATCTTTCTCTAATGTCGCATTTTGGGGGGAACGCACTTAAATTCTATATTAATCTTCACGAGCTTTGGCGATCAGACTCTCTTCCAGAGCTAAATACAGATCTATTTGATGCGAACATCATGGCCTTGCGGAATTTCGCACGCAGGACCAGGGATTTTGGAATCGATCTTTATCTTCAT
>CALBXK010000365.1 GCA_937890535.1 uncultured Spartobacteria bacterium | reverse complement strand
ATGATTTCTCAGCTTAGCCCCTTCGGTTTCTTGCGGATCGCCGCTTGTTCGCCGGAGCTGCGGGTGGCAGACGTCGAATTCAATTCGGCACAAATTGCCGCGCAGATCCATGAGGCCTCCGCCCGGGGAGTCCAGTTGGCGGTTTTTCCCGAGCTCTGCCTCACCGCCTACACCTGCGGTGATCTCTTCTACCAACGCTCCCTGCAGGACCGTGCCCTGCGGCAAATCAGCGTCATCGCACAGGCTTGCCGCGAAGCTCGCGTCGCGGCCGTGGTCGGACTGCCCGTCGCGGTCGCCGGCCGCTTGTTCAACGCAGCATGCTTAATCGGGGCGGATGGGAAAGTAGTCGGCTTGGTACCCAAGACCTATCTTCCAAATACTAACGAATTTTACGAGGCACGCTGGTTTACCAGAGGCGACCATGCCAAAACCGACTCCGTCGAACTTCCCGAAGGCCAGGTCCCCTTTGGATGTCATCTGCTTTTCGCCGCGGAGGACTGGCCCCACCTGGTATTGGGTCTCGAGATTTGTGAAGATCTTTGGGCCATCATTCCACCCAGCAGTTATCTGGCCGCCGCGGGTGCGTCTGTTATTGCGAATCCATCGGCCAGTAACGAGGTGCTCGGCAAAAAGGACTACCGCGAGGATCTGGTCCGTCAACAGTCGGCGCGTTGTCTCGCAGCCTATGCCTACGCCAGCGCGGGTCCCGGTGAATCCTCCACCGATTTGGTCTATTCAGGCCATTGCCTCATTGCAGAGAACGGCGCCATTCTTGCTCAGTCCGAACGATTTTCATTCCAGTCCACCATGACCATTGCAGATGTCGATCTCGACAAACTGGCCCACGAACGCAATCGCAACAGTAGCTTTGCTCAGGTGACCGCCGGCAGTGAATTCCGGCGCATTTCTTTTACCATCGCGGCGCGAAGCGATGACAAACTCCTGAGGGAAGTCGACCCACGGCCTTTCGTGCCGCAGGACCCGAGCCGCCGCCATGAGCACTGCGAGGAAATCTTCAACATCCAAGCCACCGGACTGGCCAAGAGACTGATACATACGAGGGCTAAGTCGCTGGTCTTGGGACTATCAGGAGGCTTGGACTCAACCCTTGCGGCACTAGTCGCCTCCCGAGCTTGCAAAATTTCCGGTCTGGGAAATTCGGCCGTGGTAGCAGTATGTATGCCGGGACCGGGCACAACCAGCCGCACGAAAACCAATGCGGAAATGCTGGCCTCAGCGCTAGGCTTCAACCGCAGGGACATTCCCATTCACCAAGCGGTGGCGGGACATTTGCGCGATATCGGGCATCCCGAAGGCCTACATGACTTGGTTTTCGAAAACAGCCAGGCCAGGGAGCGCACCCAGATTCTCATGAACGTTGCCCAGCAAACCGGCGGCTTTGTTCTCGGTACGGGCGATCTCTCTGAAACCGCTCTTGGCTGGTGCACCTACAACGGCGACCACATGTCGATGTATCACGTCAACTCTTCCGTTCCAAAGACCCTCGTGCGGCATCTCGTCGAGTGGTGCGCAGATACACTTTTCACGGGCGAAACTGCATCCATTCTCCGCGACATCTGTGCCACACCCATCTCCCCCGAGTTGCTTCCGGCCTCAAAGGGGGGCGAAATTCTCCAGCAGACGGAGCAGATCCTAGGTCCTTACGAATTGCATGACTTCTTCCTTTACCACTCGGTTCGCCACGGTTTCACCAAGGAAAAGATTGCCCGCTTGGCCGCTGCCGCTTTTGCCTCTTCTTATCAGCCCCATGAGATCTCGGCCTGCTTAGAGACGTTTTTCCGCCGCTTTTACAGCCAGCAGTTCAAACGTTCCTGTATGCCGGACGGACCTAAAGTTGGCTCGGTCGCCTTGTCTCCCCGCGGAGACTGGCGCATGCCCAGCGATGCCGTGCCTCCCGCTTGAGTAGAGGCCCAGTGCCTCTTACTGAGGAAGTTTGTCGAGACCGATATTCGAGGAAAAGTCGCACTTCTCGCGCATGAATTTTCGTAGTTTAAAATTGCCAGGGATCAGATCGAGTTTACCGCGCATAATTAATTTTTGAACTTGTCGCTTGACCTTGTAACAAACCGCTTGTGCTACGCCCACGAGACCCGGCAACTTTCCATGTTCTCGCATGAGAGTCGCTGATTCACGCGACATGTTCCGCTGAACACGCAAGTCTGCGCTCTGGCCGTGATCATGAAAACGGTAATCAATCAAAAGATTTGGCACATGGCCGATTTGTGCTCCTGCTCTTCCCGCCTTGAGCACCAACTCGTAGTCCGCACAGTTCTTCAGGCGACGGTAATCAAAACCTGCAATTTGCAGATACATTTTTTTCGACAGAAAGAATGTCGGGTGAATGACATAACCCAAAGCGAAACGGAGGACATTGTAATCGAAACAAGCCTCCTCGCGCCGGTAGATTTCACGTCCCGAATTGTCCACAAAAACCACATCGCCAAACAATCCATCCCAGTCCGGGCGCCTTTGCAACGCTCCCTTGACCACTTTGAGTGCCCCGGGTCGGAAGCAATCGTCTGAGTTTAACACATTAAAAAATCGGGCGCGGCTGGCCAAAACACCTTTGTGCATGGCGTGATAATGGCCCTCATCCCGTTCGGAAAACCATTGGACATGGGGAAACTTCCGAAGAATTTCTAAGGTTCCGTCT
>CALBXK010000364.1 GCA_937890535.1 uncultured Spartobacteria bacterium | reverse complement strand
ATACTGCCCCTCCACTCATGACTCCTCCGGTGTCATTTCATTTGAGTCAATTCGCAGCTCACAGAGACTGCAAAAAGCGATTGCAACTCGTTCCGCCTTGGCGGATAATTAATGCAACCCCCAACTAAAAAGACGATATGGATTTTGCCACAGCCGTCAGTTCGATTCTGGATCAAAAAACTCGCGACCTCTGGTTTGTTGCGCCTGAGGCCACCGTCTTTGACGCCATCGGTATGATGGCAGAGAAGAACATTGGAGCCCTTCCCGTTCTTCAGGACGGTGAACTGCAGGGGATGCTCTCCGAGCGGGACTATACCCGAAAAATTATTCTCCAAGGCCGCTCGTCGCGTGAAACGTCGGTCGCGGAAATCATGACTCGTAAACTGATCACTGTGAAACTCAACGATTCGGTGGAGGATTGCCTTCAGATCATGACGTCGAGTCGTGTCCGGCATCTGCCGGTGATGGATGGGCCCAAGATGGCCGGCATCGTCTCGATCGGCGACTTGGTCAACTGGATTATTGGGGTGCAATCGAATGCCATCGATGACCTTGAACGTTTGGTGACCGGATCCTATCCGGCCTGAATTCCTGACGGACCCCAAGGTTGGGGGGAGGCAATGGCGTTCCGCCACTATTCTTCCGGGCGAATCGCGATCCGCACTTTCATAATGCGGGCAATCCCCTCAAAGAGGCCACGGTAGACGCCTTCCAGAATGGTTTTCACCGCCGCAGGATCTCCGCCAGCGGGATGGTAAAATCCTGCAATCAGAAAATGGGTTTGGCCGGCACCGAGAGCCTGAAGTTGTTGGGTGCAGAAATATCGGGTCCAAGGAAACGGAGACGGGTCCTGCATCGCATAGGCGAGACGGAAGAGTTCGGGGTGGAGGCTGATGAGCGTTTCCCGGGCCGTCTTGCCGTTTTTTAGAGTGAGCGTCCGCACCGCTCCCACCCCGTGTCCCACCAGGTCGCAGGAAGTGAGCTGATCAGGAATTTTTACCGCCAGCCCGCCGAAGTCGGCGACATGGGGCCAGAGAAATGCGGCGTCTGCTTCGAAGATGGCGTGCGCGGTGTAGGAGCGCCAAGGGGTGTGATCGGAGGTATTCATGGGGGGAAAGAGTCCGGGCCACTATCGCACAAGATTTTCGGTTGGCCAGCTTCGAGCGCTCTCAATCGTCCGCGATCTTGAGCTCGGCCAGGATGCGGCTGAGGTCGTCATTTCCGTAATATTCGATGGTAATCGTGCCCTTTTTCTCGCCGTGGTGGACGACGACCCGGGTCGCCAGTCGTTGGGTCAAGAGGTTTTCCACCCGTAGGACGGCGGGCGAGTGTCTCGTCGTGGCGGCGGTCTGCCGACCGGGCTGGGATTTTCCGGACCGGGTCGCGTGCTGGGCGATCAATTTTTCCGCGGCGCGGACCGATGCGCCCAGTCGGATGATGCGTTCGGCGATCAGGATCTGTTCCTCGGGAGATTTGAGAGAGAGGAGGACCTTGGCATGTCCGACGGAGAGACGGTTTTGTTTCACCAGACTTCGGACGTCGGGGTGCAAATCGAGCAGGCGCATGGCGTTGGCCACCGAGGCCCGGCTCTTTCCGACCCGTTTGGAGATGTCCTCCTGGGTGAGTTTGAAATCCCGGTGCAGGCGTTGATAGGCGGTGGCCTCTTCAATCGGATTGAGATCCTCGCGTTGCAGGTTCTCGATCAGGGCCAGTTCGAGGACCTCCCGATCGCTGGCTTTGCGGATGATGGCGGGAGCCTCGGCCAGATTGAGTTCCTGCGCCGCCCGCCAGCGGCGTTCCCCGGCGATGAGCTCGTATTTGTCGCCAACCTTGCGGACGATGAGCGGCTGAATGATGCCCTGTTCGCGGATGCTCTCAACCAACTCGTTGAGGTGTTCGCTGCGAAATTCCTCCCGGGGTTGGAAGGGGCTCGGAACGATCCGGTCGAGGGAAAGGGTCTGCACGCGTTCCCCGAGTTCTTCGAGCGGGGCGGGCGCACCCAAGCGAGGATTGATTAAGGCGCCGAGACCTTTGCCGAGTGCGGATTTTGCCATGAGGACGATGGGGAAGGAACGGAGACGAATTAAGTTATGGGATCAAGAGGGAGGAGTTGGCATCATGAAGGCAGGACGATGGTGATTTGGCAATGAGACTCTTTAAGAACCTTGCTCTCTGCGCGGACGACTCTGCCCGGAGCGGGCCCGAGCAAATGGCTCTGGATGAAGCTCTCCTCGAATCAGTCACCCGTCCCGTCCTGCGTGTCTATCGGTGGAAGGGGGCAGCGGTTTCGTTCGGGTGTTCGCAGTCACGGACCACCGTGCAGGCTCAATATCCCGGGATTCCCCTCGTGCGACGGTGGACGGGAGGCGGTATCGTGGAGCATCGCGGAGATTGGACTTTTTCCCTCATCGTGCCGGCAATCGAGCCGCTGGCGGCTTGGCGGCCGACCGAGACCTATCGCTGCATCCATGAGTGTCTTGCGGCAACCCTCCGGGGCCTGGGGATCGCGGCCGTTCTGGTGGGCCCCGGGGATTGCCGATCAGGCGAGGCGTGTTTTACCGCTCCCGCCCTGCATGATGTCCACGACCATCAGGGCCAGAAGCTGTGCGGCGGCGCACAACGTCGAACCCGACGCGGGTTTCTCCATCAGGGAAGCGTTCAGAATGTGTCCTTACCGGACGATTTTGCTCGCCGTTTCGCCGGGACCATGGCCGCCGCCTTCGAACTTTCCGCACGGGATGAACATGTACAGGAACGTGCGGCGATTCTCTGTCGGGAAAAATATGATTCCCGGCCCTGGAATGAGAAAGTTCCCTGAAACCCAGTCGGGGCGTTGAGCGCTCCTCGAATGGGGCGCGTGACATTTGAAATAATGGGGAGGAACCAGGCGGAGGGATCCAAAATGTAAAAAGTCTGACCTTGACCTCCTGCCCGGTCTGCGGACGATGCAGGGGTGGATTTCTCTGACAAAGCATACTTTATCAACCGTGAGCTCAGTTGGCTGGAATTCAATCAACGGGTTCTCGATCAGGCCATCGACGAATCCAATCCCCTCCTGGAACGCCTCAAATTTCTTTGCATCGTCAGTTCCAATCTGGATGAATTTTTTGAGGTGCGGGTGGCGGGTCTCAAGCAGCAGAAGCAAACCCATTCCTCCGATGCCGGGCCGGATGGAATGATTGCCACCGAGGCGCTTCCGATCATCAGTGCCCGGGTACGGAAAATGGTGGACGACCAGTACCGCTGCTGGCGCGAACAACTTCAGCCCCAACTCGAAGCGCAGAATTTGCGTTTCCATACCTATCCCAACGTTCCAAAAACCGAGAAAGCACACTTCGCAAACTTTTTTCAGAAGCGCATTTATCCGGTGCTCACTCCACTGGCCATCGATCCGGCGCATCCGTTTCCCCAACTTCTCAACAAGAGCCTCAACGTCATCGTGGAGTTGGAGGGAGAGGATCTCGATACCGACATCGCCGTCGTGCAAGTGCCCCGCATCCTGCCCCGGGTCGTACCGTTTTCTGAATCGGAAGAGGGCGATGACCATGTTTTCCTCGGGCACATCATTCAGCATCACGTCGAGAGCCTTTTCCACGGCGTCCGGGTCCGCGGGGCCCACCTCTTCCGGGTCACCCGCAACAGCAACCTCTATATTGACGAGGAAGAAGCTCATAACCTCTTGAATGCCATCGAAGCGGAACTCCGCAAAGTCAACCGAGGGGCGGCCGTTCGCATCGAGGTCGAGGAAGATTGTCCTGCGCATGTCGTCGATCGGCTTTTAGAAATTTTCAACATCGAGGCTGAGGATGTCTTTCGCATCAACGGGCCACTCAATTTTGTGAGGCTTCTGCCTTTGGTCGTTCAGATCGACCGTCCCGACCTGCGCTACAAACGCTTCTCGCCCAACACAGTCGTTTCGCTTGACACCGAGTCCGATCTGTTTTTTCACGTCCGCAAGGGAGACATTCTCCTTCATCATCCCTATGACAGCTTCCAGACCGTGGTCGATTTCCTCGCCTTGGCGGCGGAGGATCCCAATGTCCTGGCCATCAAACAAACCCTCTATCGCACCAGCTCCGATTCGCCACTGGTGCAGTCTTTGATCGAAGCCGCTCGCAATGGCAAGCAGGTGACGGTGGTGATTGAGTTGAAGGCCCGCTTTGACGAAGCTGCCAATATCAAATGGGCCCGGCTCATGCACGAGGCGGGCGTGGATGTCGTCTATGGAGTCACCGGCCTGAAAACCCACGCCAAGGCGATGCTTATTGTTCGCAGCGAGGGAGGAGACATCCGGCGTTATGCTCACATGGGCACGGGGAACTATCATCCTTCCACAGCAAAATTTTACACCGATCTGGGATTGCTGACCTGTCGGGAGGAACTCACCACGGAACTTGCCGAGGCCTTCAATTGCATGACTGGGGTGGCGAAATTTCCGAAAATGAATCAGCTTCTGACCGCCCCCTTCAATCTTTTTAACGAGCTGGTGGCTCTGGTTGACCGGGAAATCGAACACGCGCGGGCGGGACGCCGATGTGGAATTTATGCGAAGGTGAATGCGCTCGTGGAGGAAGGGGTGATCGAAGCGCTCTATCGTGCTTCAGCCGCAGGCGTGCCCATCCGCCTCCTGGTGCGCGGTATGTGCGCCCTGCGGGTAGGAGTTCCCGGCGTCAGCGACAACATCGAGGTGCGCAGCATCGTGGGACAGTTCCTGGAGCATAGTCGCGTTTATCGGTTTGAGAATGATGGAGACGCCAGTATATATCTCGGCAGCGCCGATCTTATGCCCCGTAATCTCTTTCGGCGGATTGAAACTCTATTCCCCATTGTGTCGCCCGGAATGCGGGAACACGTGGATGAAATTCTCGAATGGTTTTGGCGGGATACCCGCAAGGCCAAGGTCATGCAGCCCGACGGCACCTACCAACTGCGGACAACCAATGATCCTCCCTTCGATGTCCAAGCCGAATTTATCGCCGAGGCCCAACGCCAACGGAAAAAAAAGTTGGCGCTGCGGGAAAACGCCTGAGGGTATGCTTCAACCGGCGTCCCTTTCCTCGCTCGGCATTAGCTGCTACCCCGCTAGGCTCTCTCCCCGGATAAGATCCTCCGGCGTCTGACGCTCGCGCACGATCTTCCACTCGGCGCCGTCCACCAGGACCTCGACCGGAAGCGGGCGGGAGTTGTAATTTGAGGCCATGACAAATCCATAGGCACCAGCGCTCATCAAGGCGATGCGATCCTCTGCCGCCAGAGGGGGGAGGGGGCGATCCTGGGCGAAAAAATCTCCGCTTTCACAGACCGGCCCGACCACATCCATGACCACAGGTTCTCCCGGCGTCACTCGTAGCGGTGCCACTTCATGAAATCCCTCATAGAGGGCGGGACGAATGAGATCATTCATCCCGGCATCGACCACGGTGAAGGTCTTGGCTGGGGTTTTTTTCACATACTGCACGGTGCTGAGTAAGACTCCGGCGTTGCCCACCATAAAGCGTCCGGGTTCAAAAAATATCCTTAATCCCAGCGGTTTCAGAATCGGCACGATGGCGGCGGCGTAGTCCTCCGGCGTGATGCGCCGGGGATGGTCGGCCGATTCCCACCAGGCCGGGTCACCGCTGGCGAGGGCGGCGTTATATTCGATCCCGACGCCACCTCCAATGCTGAAAAACTCGATCCCATGGTGATCCCGGAGGGATTCCACCAGAGGAATCAACTTCGCGGCCGCCTCGGCGAATGGTTCGGGTTCCAGAATTTGGGATCCAATATGGGTCTGCACGCCGCGCAGAACAAGGTGGGGAAGCTTTGCCGCCCGGGCATAGACGTCTGCGGCCCGGTCGAGTCCCACCCCGAACTTATTCTGGCTTGTGCCGGTGGAGATGTATTTGTGGGTCTTTGCATCGACGTCGGGATTCACCCGTACCGCCACCGGCGCCCGCACGCCGAGGGAGCCTGCGACTGCGTTGATGCGTTCGAGCTCCGCTTCGCTTTCGACATTCAGACTGTAAATTCCGGCCTGGAGGGCGGCAGTGATTTCGGCGGTCGTTTTCCCTACCCCGGCAAACGTACACCGGGATGCCTCGCCGCCGGCTCGTTGGACGCGGAAAAGTTCTCCCCCGGAGACGATGTCAAATCCGGCGCCCTCACGCCGCAGGAGATCGAGAATCGCAAGGTTCGAATTGGCCTTGACCGCATAGCAGATGGTGTGGGGGAGCGGTGCCAGGGCGGCGTCCAGTCGCCGGTAGTTGGCACGGATCGTGTTCGCAGAATAGACGTATGCGGGGGTCCCGACACGATCGGCCAGCTCTTCTAAATTGACATCCTCGCCGTGGAGAATGTCGTTGCGATAAGTAAATGAATGCACGGGCGCGAAAATGCGGCGGGAACGGAACGGTGTCAATCGGACGATTCCGCAAAATTTGGAATTTTCCGGATCCTTTCGGCCTCTCACCGATCAAGCGGCGCGGATTCTCCGACGCACCAAGGTCGGGCTAACACTGACGCACAGACGAGCAAGGCCGCTGAGGGTTCCGGCACGACTTCTCAGCCCCTATCTCTCAAAAATGCGAGATCAAGATCTGTGATGTACTTGCGAGTGCCGTCCGTAAGGCTTGGATCCAGGGCTGCTTTTTGGTGGATATCCCTACCGAACAGCCCGCCATTGATGTGCTGGCAAAGCCGATTCGGGCCGCAAAGTCGGCGTGAAAGGAGACCTTTGGCGTTGCGGGCCCGTTGCGGATTCGATATTCCCGGGCCACTGTGATAAATTCATCGAGAATTGGTGATCAATCGACCAGACTTCGTCGTAACCAAGCGTTTCCATTCATGAATCCCAAACCGAAAAAAAGGCCGTCTTCGAAGATCATCGTTCGGCAGGCCGTGCCCAACGATGTTCCGGGTCTGGTGAAGCTCAACCATGCCGCCTACCCCCAGATGGCCCAGGACAATGTGGTCTGG
>CALBXK010000363.1 GCA_937890535.1 uncultured Spartobacteria bacterium | reverse complement strand
TTGTGGGTTTCCACTCCTTCTTGCCATCGCTTTTTATAGCTTAACCGCTGGTCCGATTTTCGGGGTCCACCTCAAATTAATCAATTTGTCGGGGCACTCAAGCAAGCTATAGAGGGCTATGACGCTTCTTCTGGCGACGGGAGACTAGCGGCCGAAATAAAGGTCTTGTCCGAAGAGGAGCGTGTGCTAAAGCGAAAAATCTCCGCCCATGACGAACGCGCCCGTCTTGATGAGGTTTTGGCCTCTCTGACAATTGGAATTGCCGAATACGCACGGACTATTGGTGTCGAGTCACCTGATGATCCAATCAGCCTCGATACGAAGAATCTGACTTTGATTCGGCATTCAAAGGGAGGGCGGAAGGATCATTTATGGGAAATTGGGAGTGGGGCAAATTGGTTGGGTTACCATGTTGCGACATTCCTGGCGCTTCACGAGTTCCTCCTTAAAAACGACAGGAGTCCAGTAGCAAGATTTCTTGTTTTAGATCAACCTAGCCAAGTCTATTTTCCTGACAGATGGCCCGGTGATCCTGATCCCAAAAAGCCCAATAAGGTTCTATCAAGCGAAAAAGATTCGGATGATATCGCGCGAGTTCACCTGATTTTTGAGACGATTTCGCGGTGCGTAGAGCGCACTCACGGGCGTATTCAAATCATTGTTATAGATCATGCTGACGAACCAACCTGGAGCGGATTGGAGAATATTAAGACGGTACAACGGTGGCGCGGCGTCGGCCCGAACAGTGCTTTTATTCCGCAGGCTTGGATCGATGCTCTCGATAAGAACGCGTCGCGAGATTTGTAGCAATGGAGTGCCTTTCCCGAGGGCCGAGTTTCCCTGCCTTTTTATCTGCCGACAACCCCCTCTTCGGCACTACACGCCCGTTTTCTACATTCTTCCCAGGAAGCCGGTGCCGACTTCCCGCTGCTTCCTTGGGAAAATATTTTTCGCTGACAGCCAAACTGCGAAACTTGGGTTAGCCCGCTGATCGTGCATGCGGCGGACGCGTTCCAACAGGGCAGGGATGGCCGCAATCGCCCGGGCGCGGAGATTTTCGGCCTGAGCAGGATGGTCGGGCGCACCGATGAACCAGCCCCGAAGTCCCGTTCAGCGGGCTTGCCATTTTTCGAGGGCATGGGTGCGAAGAGCCGTGGTGGGAGCGAGAACGTCGGCCAGTTCGGCTTGTACTGCGGCGCTCAATAGTGGTTTGACGCCGGTTTGGTCGAGAGCGTACAGAGACTGGCTGATGCGGTATGTGGCTTGGACGAGCTCTCGAACGAATCGTTCGAGGTAATTAAGCAGCTCTTCTTTCAGGGCCAGAAACGCGGATTCCTCGGCGACAGGGCGATCAAGTTCCCGTTGAAGGCCACCGACGAACATCTGGGCACGAGCAACCAGTGTATCGAAACGGGATGCAAGATCGCCGAGGGCGCGGGCGGCTTTGGGCTCATCCAGATCGGACGAGGTGAGCAAACCGATGAGTTCCTCGAGAGTGTCGGCAATGTCGCGAAGGGCAGAGGCGGAGAGTTCCCCAGGACGATGGAGGCCTTCTTCGAAAAAGCCAAGAGCGCGTTCAGTCATGTCGCCGGCTTGGGTAAGCTGGTAGAGATATTTGGGGTGGAGGTATTCCTCCAGCGTGCGGGAGGAAACCACGTCGCGAGTTGCATTCAAATTTCCCCATTCGCAAAGAGAATCCAAGCAGGCGATGACATCGGTTTCGTCGGCAAAATCCGGTAGTGGCACTGGCTGGGCGGCCAGGCGCGCGACTACCTCAGAAGCACGCAGGGCGATCTCGAAACGTTCCTTGGCGGACACAAAGATCTGTAGAATTGCCCTGTATGTGGACGCCTTGGGTGCACAAAGATGGTGGAAAACACGGTGAGAGGTGGCGACGAAACTTACGGAGGAGTCAGATGACGACTCTCCGTGGGAAACATCAGAGAGATCTCCGTTAGAGTCATACACGCGATTTTAAGGCGAGGTCGTTATTCGTACTCTTTTGGATTTTGAAACGAAACAGTAAACTGTTTCTGATAGGGAAGAAATGTCGCGGTGCCACATCCATCTCTACGACTTCGGTCTTCCCGCCTTCCGCCCGGAGTTTTGCCGCGCCCCCTCCCGCTCCTTCTACTTCCCGATCAGCGAAATCGACGAAGGCACCGGACCGGGCGAATGCCTGGGCAATGGCCGCGCCAATTCCTGACGCGGCTCCGGTGACGAGGGCTGTCTTGTTTTTCAAGTCGAACATATCAGGTATTCAAATGATAGATGCGCACGGCGTTCTCGGTGAAAAGCGCACTGTGGGCGGCTTTGCTCATACTGACGCAGCACTGCTCGGCGAGTTGGCACCAGACGGACAGACCCGCCGCCAGATTGCAGACCGGCCAGTCGCCGCCCCAGACGCAGCGGTTCGGACCGAATGCATCCAGCGCGGTCCCGACATAGGGGCGCAAGACGTCGGGTGTTCGCTGATCTACACGTGCACAGGTTGTGATGCCGGAGATCTTGCAATTCACATTGTCGTGCGCGGAGAGCGCGAGAATCCCTTCGGCCCATTCCGAAAAGCCAGCTCCTTCCGGGGTGCCGTGAGCCGCGATGTCCGGCCCGCCGCAATGATCGAGAATGAACGTCGTTTCGGGGCAGGAAGCGACGAGTTCCAGGGCGATGGCCAGTTGCCGCTGCAATACGCAGAGATCGAACGTGAGACCGCGCTCGCCCAGCCGTCCGACGGAATCACGGAAGCGGGAACTCCGGGAAAGGTCGTCGGGCTGGGTATGCAGCACCCGGCGGATTCCTTTGAGCCTGGGATGCGAGATCAAATCGAGATACGCCTCGAACCCCTCGTGCTCGGGACGCGCTGCCGCCACGACGCCGAGAATCCGATTGTCGGCATCCTCCGCGAGCTTGCAAAAGAAGCGCGCTTCATCCCCGGCGTCTTCCTCGTCCACATCGACCTCCATGAAAATTGTCCCGCCGATGCCGCAGCCCTCCGACTCGGCGCGGTAGCGTTCCAGCGGAAAATCTCCCTGCAATGTCGGCACACCGTCGACCCAGCCGTAACGGAATCGGTCCGGGTAGAGCAGGTGCTGGTGTGTGTCGATGAAGGATTCAATCGGCATGGAACACTTCCTCCATGTCGGCCCACCACTCGCCCGCGCCCGCGCCCGCGTCCGCGCCCGCGCCCGCGTCCGCGTCCGCGTCCGGCAGCGGTTTTTGGCAGGGCTTGCACACCGCCCACCACTCCTGCGTTTTCGCATCTGCCGCCATCGTGGCCATGTCCGCCGCATAGTCGGCGCCGACATATTCGAAATAGCTAAACAGATAGAGACCGCCATCGGGCAGCTTGCGGAGAGGGATCGAATAGTTGCGGATATTCGACTGGCGGATTTGCGCTAGCACTTCCGGCCAGACGGCGGCGTGCAGACGTTTGTATTCCCCGACCTTGTCGAGCTGGAGCTGGATGACGTGGGCGTAACGGTTGGGATTCATAAGGGAAGGAGCGCGCACGAACTTCCGGCGGCGGCGGGGGTGTGATAGAAGCCGCTACAGACACGGACAGGTTCGACGAAGCAATCCTGCAAGTGGGGGATATGCTCGAGGAAGAGCGCGTCGTGATCGAGGGCGATATGGTTAAAGAGGACAAGATGTTGGTGGAGTTGACCCATGTCGCCGACGTGGGGAACCACGGGAATGCCAAACTTGCGCGCCAGCAGGCTCACGACGAGAAACTCGCTCACACCGCCGACCCGCGTCGCATCCACCTGGCAGAAGGCCAGCGCCTCCGACTGAAGATAGTTTTTGAAGACGATGCGGTTCGGCACGTGTTCGCCCGCCGCGACGCGCACGGGAGCAATGGCCCCGGCGATGGTGCAATGGCCGATCAGGTCGTCGGGATGTGTCGGTTCTTCGATCCAGAAAAGGTTCAGATCGGCGGTCCGTCGGCAGAACTCGATGGCCTGCGGCACCGTCCATTGCTGGTTGGCATCGGCCATCACCCGCGCGTCGGGCCCGGCGGCCTCGCGCACGAGCGCGGCGCGGCGGATGTCGCGTTCCATATCCTCGGAACCCACCTTCAACTTCATCGCGGTGAACCCGGCTGCAACCGACTTTCCGACATTCGCCCGCACGGTTTCGTCGCTGTAGTTGAACCAGCCGATCGAGGTGTCGTAGCCAGGATAGCCGCGTTCGAGAATCCCCGCGCGACTGGCGCGCGAACCCCGTGCCGTCTCGACAAGCTCGTGTGCCTGCGAGACGGAAAGCGCATCCTCGACATACGAGAAATCGAGCGTGGCCAAAAGCTCGTCGGGGGCGAGATCGAGCAGCAACCGCCACAGCGGCACACCGCGCGAACGCGCCCAAAGATCCCAGCAGGCATTCGTGACCGATGCGAGGGCCAGTTGCACCACCCCCTTGTGCGGCCCGAGCCACCGGAATTGCTGCTCGTCGGCCAGAGTGCGCTGAAAGGTGCCAAACTCCGCCATGACTTCTTCGATGTCGCGTCCTTTCAATCGTTCGGCATAGAACGCCGCCGCCTTGCACACGAGATCGTTTCCTTCGCCGAGCGTGAACGCCAGCCCTGTGCCGGTGTTTCCCTCGGCGTCCTGCAAAAGCGTCACCGCATAGGAATAAATGGGATCCTTGTGAATGGCGTCGCGCCCGTG
>CALBXK010000362.1 GCA_937890535.1 uncultured Spartobacteria bacterium | reverse complement strand
GCCAAAACAAAGATCCTCGCTCTGAGGCGAACCCTGGCCGGAGTCTTGGGCGATGCCGGGCCGCTCTGGGTGGTGCCGACCCGGATGCTGCGGCGCAAGAATCTGGCGGAGGCAATTCTTTTGACGCGATGGTTGCGTCCCGAAGCGTGGTTGGTGACGACCGCAGGCGTGAGTTCCCAGGACGAACGCTCTTACGCGCGACGACTCGAAGGGGCGGCGAGGCGGGGGGCTTGGAAAGTGCGGTTCGGAATTTTGCATGGGCGGGGCCATTCTCTGGCGACGATTGACGAAGTGGTGGCCGCAGCAGAAGTGCTCCTTTTTACATCGCTGCAGGAGGGATTTGGGTTGCCGTTTGTTGAGGCCGCTGCGGCTGGTAAACCGCTCATTGCCCGGAGGCTTCCCCGGGTGATCCCCGATATGGAGGCACTGGGCTTGAAGTTTCCTCAACTTTACGAAGAAATTCTTATTCCAAAAAATCTCTTCGACTGGTCCGGGGAAGAGAAACGTCAACGCACGCTCTGGCGAAATTGGAAAGCCACCCTTCCCGCCAGTTGCCGTCGAAAGGGGGCCGGGATTCGGGTTTGTGATCAGGGGGCAGAGATCCCGGTTCCTTTCAGCCGTTTGACTCTCACGGCTCAGTTGGAGGTCCTGGCTCGACCGGTGGAGGAGTCTTGGTCCGCGAGCCTGTCCCTCAACCCCCACCTGCGTCGCTGGCGAATCCGGGCAGCGGCTGAAGGGTTGACACCCTCAGTCTGGTCGGCGGTCGCTGAGGCGCGGATGGGTGAGGCGGCTTTCGTCCGGCGATTTCAGGCTGCCGCCCGTCACGCCGCCCGGATCCCGCAGAAAAATTTGGTTTCGGCGACTGTGGCCCGAAGTCTCCAAGCGGACTTCATAACCCGGCGACTGGCTACGGAATGCCTTTACCCGATTCTGATGGGAGACGCATGAAGCAAGAAAGAAGCATGAGTCGCCTGCAACGGATGCGTAGCAGGTGGCTCCATTCCGGTTTTTAAGATGAAGCGCCCCCGGGTTATTTTTTGTGATGTCTATGGGACATTGCTGGACGTCTTGCCGCCGCCGGCCGAGGCCGAAGGTCAGTGGCAGGAGCTCCTTCAAGCGACGTTTTTCGGTGAGCCCAACGAGCGCACTGTGTCGCTCGAGGAGGTGGCGGCGCAGTGTGAGCGGATTGTCCAGCGGGAGCACGAGCTCGCCCGCGACGCGGGTATTCGAAATCCCGAGGTGGACTGGACTGCCGTGATGTCCCGGGCTCTGCCTGCTCTGGCTTCGCTGCCAGCGGCGGAGCAGGCGGACTTCCTCTTTGCTCATATGCAATTGCGGCACACCTTGCGTCTCATGCCTGGAGCCTCGGAGTGCCTCCATGCCGCCCAACAGGCAGGAATCCTTTTGGGCCTGGTTTCCAATGCCCAGGCCTACACCTTGCGGGAACTGGATGCCGCTCTGGCCGGGACCGGCCTTTCCAGGGAGGCCTTCGACCAAGAACTGATGTTTTGGTCGTTTGTGGAGGGATTCGGCAAACCCGATCCCGGAGTATTTAAGTTCCTGACCGAACGTTTGGCCGAACGGGGCTTCGTTCCCGGAGAGGCGCTGGTGGTGGGGGATCGTTTGGATAACGACATCGTGCCGGCGAAGGCGGAGGGGTTTGCAACTTGGTGGTTGGCAGGGTCGGGTGATGGAGATTGGGCGGAACTGCGAAGAAAATTGGAAACGGCTTCTCTGGTTTGACAAAGTACATTCCAACCTATTTTCGCTGTAGCCACCCCGGTCCTCCGGGGTGCGGGGAGGGTCCAAAACGCCGGGAGCCGCAGCGAAGACAGTCTGCGGCCAGCAGCCCGTAGGGCGTAGGGCGACCGAAGGTCGGCAAACCGGCGTTGCCACAGAACCAGCCATTGACCATCTTCTCTCATAGCAACCGGATCAGAGTTCGGGCGCACTTCAAGGTGTCCAGTAGTGGTTTCATCCCAGTTTTTAGGATAATCGGGCGGCCTCCGATTTATGCCCCGTAAATAAATTTCCAGTCCAGTGGGACGGTAACCCGGTGATGATCCTCACCGACCAAAGTGACAGCGTCCTTTTTTCGTTCGATCCTCCGGACTCTTTCGAATCCTTCGGGCACGACGGCCATGGCCATGATCACATTCACTACCGTGGGGCGTTTGGGGTTCAGCTCGACCGCGGTCGGAATGCCCCGGGCGGTGAGGGCGTTGGTTTTCGCGGATTCCGCGAGGCCGTCGTGAAAGTGGCTGGTCACTTCCTCCAGAGCCAGAACACGACGATGGCGTCCATTCCACGGCGCATAGTGCCGGCCGCCATGGGAATGCCACATGACGGTGGACGCGAGGACGCGGGGATCTTTCAGCGCGAACCAAACGGTCCTTTCCCCGGAAAAGACCGCTGCTGACCAGGCGAAATCCGTGTCGGGTTTGGCGCTCACCATGACAAGGTCTTCGAACCCCTCGCGGGCTGGATAGCGGGTGAGATCGGCCCGCCCGCCGTCGGCCATGGGTACGCTTTGCAGGGAACGAAATTCGGCTCCGGCTTTCAGGCAGGAATATCCGCCTTCCACCGGATTCTCAAACGGACCGGGATAGACTTGTCCAAATCTTATGGGACTGGTGCTAATCCGGCCCACGCTCCCGGTGGGAAATTTCAACATGGCATGATGTCCGAAGTTCATCGGTCCCGTTGCCCCGGAAATCGTGTGACGGCAATAGATCGCCGGATGATTGGTTCGCAGTTGGATCAGTTTATCCACTTGGGCCTTACGAACGGTGGTTTTCATCCGCAACCGCAGGGAACAGGAGGAGGAATCTTCCGTCGTTTCGACGAATTGCCAACCCTCGTTGGCGGTTTGTCCGTGCGCCGGATGGCGTTCCTTCCGCCACGCGGTGGAGTTGCCCCCGAAGGGCATGCAGAAAAAATCACCCCGGAGAACTTGAAGAATCGGAGGAACTTTTTCGAGCTTCTCTTCCGCCCAAGGGGCGACGTGAAAGGGTCGAACAACCCGTCGCCCAAGACGAAAAGCCACGGGCCCGAGATGACCGCCGGTCTGGGTCATGGCCGCCTCGACCGCATTGTTTTTGAGAGTCCAGGAGGGCTGACCCATGATTGTCTTGAGTTTCATATCAAAATTAAAGGCCCTCGGCCCGGCTCCCGTAAATGGAAATCCTTGGGCTGCTGGCGGTTTTTCCGTTGACACTTGAGGGAAGAAGTGGTGAAAAGTGGGGAGTTGTGGCGAAATGTGTCACAAGCAACCTAAAATTGAATGGGTCAGGAATCAACAACGCTTTTCTCGGGAACTTTCGAGCGTTCCATGGACGCTAAGAAGCGCGTCGCCGTGCCTGCGTCCTGGCTGAATGGAGAAGTGGGGCAGACTTTCCATGTCATTCCGCATCCTTCCGGAGAGTATTTGGTGGTGATGCCGCCCAAGGAGTTCGAACTCCAGGAGTTGGAGATCAAGGGATCGGTGGCCGATCCGAAGTTAAAACGGCGGGCGATTCGGGAATTTTTCGGCGGCTCGCATGAGGTGACGACCGACAAGCAGGGGCGGGTGCTTTTGAACGACAAGCATTGTGAACGGACCGGACTGGGCTCGGAGGTGGTCTTCATCGGAGGAAGAAGCCGTTTTGAAATTTGGAGCCGGGAGGCTCACATCATCGCCAAACCGGGACAAATGGAGGCCCTCCAGCAGGTCGCCGATCTTATTGGACTCTAACTTTATGCCGCCCTCAACCCCATGACCGACTGCTGCCGATGACGAAATCTGGCCGGAATTATTCCTTTGGGTTTCGCGTCGCCAAGACACCCGACGGAAAATCCCACGGTCACGCCATTATTATTATCCGCCCCCGCAATGCCTATGAACTTCTGGGACTCCGAAGACCCCCCTCTACAAACCTTGGAAAGGCCTGAGGACGTGCTGACTTATCACACGCCGGTCCTGACCGACGAAGTGATGGCCCTGTTGCGTCCGGCCCCGGGATTGAAGTTCCTCGATGGGACGGCAGGTGGCGGAGGGCACACCGAAAGTCTGCTTAAGCACGGGGCCGAGGTGCTGGCCCTGGATCAGGATCCCGATGCGATTGCCCACTGCCGGGAGCGATTGAGCCGCTATGCGCGGAGACTTTGCCTTGCGGAGGGAAATTTCGACCAAGCGGATCGCATCCTGGAGGAACAGGGTCTCGACTCGGTGGCGGGAGCGCTCCTGGATCTGGGCGTTTCTTCGCACCAACTCGACACGGCTGCGCGCGGGTTCGCCATTATGAAGGATGGTCCGCTCGACATGCGGATGAGTCAGGGTCCCATGCGCACCGCGGCCGACATCGTCAACACCGCGGACGTGAGCGAGTTGATCCGCATTTTTCGTGAATACGGCGAAGAGCCCCGAGCCTCTCACATCGCGGCCCGCCTGATCACGGCCCGGGAAAAACGCCCCTTCCAGACCACTTTTGATCTGGTGGCGGCCTTGGACGCCGCCGTGCCGCGCACCGGTCCCCGCCATCCCGCCACCCGCACGTTTCAAGCCCTCCGCATCGCTGTGAATGACGAATTGGGAGCCCTGACGCGGGGGCTGGCTGTCGTCAGCCATTGTCTGGCTCCCGGGGCGAGATTGGCCGTAATCAGCTTTCATTCCCTGGAGGACCGTATCGTTAAACACTACTTCCGCAGCCGCAGTGCGGAGTGGATCGATCGGCCCGAGTGGCCCGAACCGCGCCGCAATCCGGATCGCCTCTTTCGTCTTCTCACTCCGCATCCCATCGATGCTTCGGAGGCTGAGACGTCATCCAACCCCCGCGCCCGCAGTGCCAAGCTGCGGGTCGTCGAACGCCTGCCCACATTATGAGCCGTACCGCCAACCGCCGAAATCAAGTCAATCCTCTTCATCTCGCCCCCCTGGCACGATGGCTTCTCCTCGCCGTCGTGGTGGGAGCCTGCGGCCTGTTGTTTGTCTATGTCAAAAACCAGCAACACGCCATTGGAGAACAAACCCGCCAGGTCGAACGGGAGATTCGTGAGGCACGATCGCATAATGAGGTGCTGCTGGCCCGGATCTCGGCCCTCTCGTCACGGGCCGAACTGCAGCGTAAAATTGGACGGCACGTCATTGCCTTGCGGCCCATTCAGGACCACCGCATTGCCCGCTTAATTCCTCCGGCCACGGCGATTGAAGATGGGATCCTGCGGACGGTCGCCAACGGAGGAGTCGGCCCATGAGTTCCTGCGTCCATCGGAGGGCTTTTCTCATCTGCGGATTGATGGCGCTGGTTTTCACCGGCTTTTCGGCGCGGCTCATTCATTTGCAGATCACGAAGCACGAGGAATATACCGCGCTGGCGGCAGCCAAGCATTCGATCCGTCTGGAGGTCCCTGCTCGGCGGGGAATGATTCTGGATCGCAACGGAGAGATCCTCGCCAGCAGCATCCCGGTTCGCAAGGTCGTGATTGACGGCTCCCACGTCAAGAACCCCGCGGCGCTGGCGGCATTGGCCGCTCCCTATCTGGATCTCCCGGAGGAAACGCTGCGCCAGGAATTAACCACCGACAGCAAATACAAGGTGCTGATGCCTCGACTGACCGAGGAAAAGGCCATCGCTCTGGGCAAGGCCATGCAGAAAAACGAACTGCGTGGACTCTATTTTCCGCAGGGTAGCATTCGCACCTACCCGAATGGGGCGATGCTCAGTCATGTGCTCGGGTTTCTATCCCGCAAGGATCCGCATGACGAGCATCTCGTCGGCGTCGAGGGCGTCGAACGCCATTTCGAGGAAGTCCTGCGGGGAAAGGATGGCTTTCGCCATATTGAACATGACCGCACCGGACGCGAAATTGTGATTTATCGCGGACAGGAACAACCGGCTCAGAACGGGATGAGCGTTCAACTCACCATCGACATGGGTTTGCAGGCGATCCTGGAAGACGAGCTGGACAATACCTTCCGGGATTCCAAGCCCGCCAGTGTGGTGGGTGTGATTGTCGAGCCGCAGACCGGCGAGATTCTTGCCATGGCCACTCGCCCAAATTTTGATCTTAATGACATCAACTCCGCCGCCCCCGAGGGGATGAAGAATCGGGCCATCATGGATATGTTGGAGCCCGGCTCGATCTTCAAGATCGTGGTCGCCTCTGCGGCGCTGAGCGAAAATATCGTGAACGATCGGAGTTTGATTTACTGTGAGAATGGTCGTTTTTCCTATGGGGGGCGGATCCTGCATGACCATCACGGCTACGGAAAATTGAACCTGCACGATATTCTTATGAAATCGTCGAACATTGGTTCGGCCAAGTTGGGGCTCATGCTGGGGGACGAAAAATTTTACGAATATGTGAGGAGGTTTGGATTTGGAGAGCGAACCGGGGTGGATTTGCCGGGGGAGATTCGCGGTCTGGTCCAACCGCCGGCCCGCTGGGACAAGTTGACCATCACGCGGATGCCGATGGGGCACGCCATAGCGGTCACTCCGCTCCAGGCCACCATGGCTATGGCGGTGATTGCCAATGGGGGAAATCTCATGCGTCCAGGCATTCTCAAGGCGGTGCGGGATGCGGATAAAAACATTGTCCAGGAGGGCAAGCCTGAGGTCATTCGACGGGTCATCCCCGAAGAGAGCGCCCGCTTCGTCAGCAATGCACTCACCAGTGTTGTCAGCGATCGAGGGACGGCGATCCTCGCGAGCGTCAACGGGTATGCCGTCGCCGGAAAAACCGGTACGGCGCAGAAACTGAACCCCAGCGGAGGCTACTACGATAGTCGCTATGTGGTTTCGTTTGTCGGCTACCTGCCGGCGGAAGATCCTCGTTTTGTTTGCTTGATCATGGTGGATGACGCGAAACTCTCCGCTTCATTAAACTACGGCGGGCTCGTGGCCGCTCCAGTTTTCTCGCGGGTGGCGGAAAAAGCTGCCCGCTATTTGGATCTTATGCCTGCTCAGCGCGCGGTGCCTGTCCTTCCCGTGGCGATGGGGAAACGTCTTTCCCAGGGGAATCGCCAATGAGTGTGCCTCTTTCCCAGCTCCTCGCCTCGACCGCGATCTTCGAAACCGACGCCGACCCGCAGATGCGGGTCGAATCGCTTTGCTATGACTCGCGGCGGGCCACGCCCGGAGCCCTCTTCTTTGCCCTCCGCGGTGCCAGGCAGGAAGGAACTCGATTTGTCGCGCAGGCCGCCGAACTGGGGGCGATTGCGGTCGCCTCTGACGCTGCCTTGGCGGCCTGCGTGCTTCCTCAGATCCGGGTCCCCGAGGCCCGGATCGCGATGGCGGACATGGCCGCTTCCTTCCACGGATCGCCGGCTCAGGCCCTCAAGGTGATGGGAGTGACCGGTACGAATGGGAAAACCACCACGGCCTTTCTGATCAAACACCTTCTTGATGCAGATCAAAAGCGCTGCGGGCTTCTTGGCACGATCAAATATTGTATTGGCGAAGATGAGATTGAGGCTCCGCGCACGACGCCGGAATCGGTCGATTTGCAGGATCTACTGGCTCAGATTGTTGCCGCCGGGTCCAAGGCGGTGGCCTTGGAGGTTTCCAGCCATGCGCTTGTGCAGCACAGGGTGCGGGGCATTGATTTCGACACCGCAGTCTTCACCAATCTCACCCAGGACCATCTCGACTATCACAAGTCGATGGAGGCCTATTTTGAGGCCAAGGCGGGCCTCTTTGACGGACTCCGTACCGGGCTAAAGAAAAAGGCCCGCGCCATCATCAATATCGACAACCGCTACGGGCGCCTGCTCCGGGATCGATTGGCCCGCAAGGTTCCGGTTCTGACCTATGGCTTGGGGGCGAGTTGCGATTTTCGAGCCACCGATGCGAAGTATGACGGCACAGGGAGTACCTTTCACCTCGAAGCGAAGGGCCGGAGCTACTTGGTGCGACTTCCTCTCATCGGGGCCTATAATATTTCCAACGCTTTGGCCGCGCTTGCTGCGGTGTCTGCAATGGGAATGGAATTGCGCTCCGCCGTGGCTGCCCTGGCCAGCGCCCCGCAGGTCCCCGGTCGTCTCGAACGCGTGTCGTCCCGGCGCAGTTTTCAGGTATTCGTCGATTACGCGCACACGGACGATGCCCTCCGCAATGTGCTGCGGGCCTTGAAGGATCTCAGACCCGTCCGGGTGATCACTGTCTTTGGCTGCGGCGGCGACCGGGATGAATCGAAACGACCGCTGATGGCGGCGGCGGCGGAGGAATTTTCCGACTGGTGTATCTCCACCTCAGACAATCCTCGCACCGAGGATCCACAGCAGATTCTTGATGCAATCGAAACCGGATTTCGCACCGATCAGCATGAGCAGATCGTGGACCGGGAGGCCGCGATTCACCGTGCAGTGGAACGGGCGGGACCCGGCGATATCGTTCTGATCGCCGGCAAAGGACATGAAAGCACCCAGGAATCAGCGGCGGGAAAAATCCCCTTTGAGGATGGAGTGATGGCCCGGCGAGCCATCGCGGCCAAACAGGTGGAGGTTGAGGAAGAATGAACGCCCTTCCTCTTCCTGAGATTGCAGAAATGTGCGGCGGATCGGCCCTGGGCTCGAACAGTCAGCTCATTCGTACTTTTTCCAAAGACACCCGCACCCTGAAGCCGGGAGATCTTTATCTGGCTCTGCGGGGACCCAACCACGACGGGAATCATCATGCCCCCAAGGCCGCCGAGTTGGGGGCTGCTGCCGTCCTTGTTGACGACGCGGCCGTTCTTGACCAGTTGCCGTCGGAATTTCCGGCCATTGTGGTCAGGGATTCTCTGGAGGCATTGCAGCGGCTGGCCTCTTCCTGGCGGGACCGATTGGCACTCAAGGTGGCCTGCATCACCGGCAGCAGCGGCAAGACCAGCACCAAGGAATTTGTGGCCGCGATCTTTTCTGCCCGATACCAGGTGGTGAAAACCGAAGGCAATCTGAACAATCATATCGGGCTTCCCCTTTCCATTTTGGCTGCTTCCACGGCAGACGATGCTGCGGTGTGGGAGATCGGGATGAATCATCCCGGCGAAATCGCACCCCTGGCCGCCCTGGCCCGGCCCGACCTGGCTATTATCACCAATATTGGCGTCGCCCACATGGAACACATGGGTTCCCGGGAAGCCATCGCAGATGAAAAAGGGGACCTGGCCGAGGCCGTTCCATCAGAGGGAGTGGTGGTGCTTCCTGCCGAAGATGACTTTGTGGAACGTTTGGCTTCCCGGGCGAGGGGACGTGTCATCCGGGCAGGATTTTCCTCCGGATCCGTCACCGCTTCCGACGTCCAGGTGACGGAGGACGGGGTTCGCTTTACTCTGCACGCAGAGGAGGAGAGTCTTCCTGCCCGATTGGCGGTGCCCGGTCGGCACATGGTGGCCAATGCGCTTTTGGCCGTGGCCGCTGGCCTCGAGTTTGGGGTTAGTATTGAGGAATGCTGCGAAGCGCTGGCCACCGTCCGTCTCACCGGCGGACGTCTGATGCGTCGGCAAATCCGGGGCATCACTCTATGGGACGACACTTACAACGCCAACCCAGACTCGATGGAAGCCGCCTTGCAAACCCTGAGTGCCCTGCCGACCGGGGGACGCCGGATCGCGGTTCTCGGCGGGATGGGCGAGTTGGGCTCTCATGCCGGCGATGGATATCGCCGCGTCGGTCGGGCGGCGGCGCAAACCGTGAATACCCTGATCGCCGTGGGACCGGAAACTGGCGTTCTTCACGATGCCGCCCGCGAGGCCGGGCTGGGGGATATCCACCTGGCGGGGGATGTCGATGAGGCCGCCGATCTCCTGCGCTCCCTCGCCCATGAAGGGGATGTGGTCTTGGTCAAGGGCAGCCGCGGAACCCGGATGGAGCGCGTGATTCATACTTTCGAAAACTGATGTTGTATTACCTTTATGAACTGGCCGGATGGGCCCAAAGCCAAGGCAATGAGTCGGAATTTCTAAAGGCATTGAACGTCTTTAAATACCTGACCTTCCGTTCGATTTGTGCGGCGGCCACCGCGTTCCTCATTTCGATTATTTTTGGCAACTTGGTCATCCGCAAACTCATCTCGCTCAAGTTCGGGCAACCGATTCGCAGCAAGGAAGAGGTGCACAAGTTGTTCGAACTCCACGGCGCAAAAAATGGTACGCCCACCATGGGCGGGCTTCTCATCATCGGTTCGATCCTGATCTCGGTCCTGCTCTGGGCGCGTCCGGATAATCCCTATGTGTGGCTGGTTCTCTTCAGTTCGTTGTTTCTGGGAGGCATCGGGTTTTATGATGACTGGTTGAAGGTGACAAAGAAAGATTCGAAGGGCATCAGCAGCCGCTTGAAGTTTGGTCTCCAATGTGTGCTGGCCGGAATCTTCACCACCTTTTTCCTCACCCATCCGGAATCTTCCGCTCTCGCCCAAACGCTCTACATTCCATTTTTCAAGGATCCCCTCGTGGTGAGCCTGGGTGGCTTCACTTTTATTTTCTATCTCCTGGTCATCGTGGGGACCTCCAATGCGGTGAATCTTACCGATGGCCTGGATGGCTTGGCCACCGGCTGCACCGCCACGGTGGCGGCCGCCTATGCGGCGATCGCCTATCTGGCGGGAAATGTCAAAGCGGCGGAATATTTGCAGATCCCCTACGTCGCATTTTCCGATGAACTGGCGGTGGTGTGTTCGGCGCTCCTCGGGGCTTGTTTGGGATTCCTTTGGTGGAATGCTCATCCGGCGAGGGTTTTTATGGGTGACACCGGGTCTCTCGCGATTGGCGGGATGCTGGGAGCAGTGGCGATTTGCTGCAAACAGGAAGTGCTGCTCGTGATTGTGGGTGGCGTCTTTGTCATCGAAGCCCTCTCGGTCATCATGCAGGTCGTCAGCTTCAAGCTCACCGGGCGCCGCATCATCAAGATGGCTCCGATCCATCATCATTTTGAACTCAGCGGTTGGAAGGAAAATACCGTCATCGTCCGCTTTTGGATCATGTCCGTATTGTTTGCCCTTCTCGGCCTCGCCACCCTGAAACTTCGATGATCTATTCTGGAAAAGATGCGGTGGTCTTGGGACTGGGTCACAGTGGCGAGGCAGCCGCCCTGCTTCTGCGGGAAGAGGGCGCCCGGGTGACAATTTGTGAGAGCCGGGACGACGCGGAACTCCGCGAGAAAGCGGCCCGGCTCGGGGGCTTGGGCATTGCGGTGCGTTTCGGACCGGAAGCCGACAGCGATCCCTCGCGGTATGATATTTGTGTGCTCAGCCCGGGGATCGATCCGGCAGTTCCTCTGGTGCAAAATGTGGTAAGGAAGGGCATTCCCATTATTGGCGAACTCGAACTGGCGTTTGAGGAATGTCCCTGCCCCGTGGTTGCGATCACCGGCAGCAATGGTAAAACCACCACAACCGAATTGACCACCGCGATGCTCATCGGTTCCGGAATGCGGGCAGCGGCCAGCGGGAACATCGGGCTGCCATTTGCCACTATGGTGCGTCGCAGCGAGGTGTTGGACGTGATGGTGCTGGAGGTCAGTTCTTTTCAATTGGAAAGCACCCGCGTTTTCCGTCCCCATGTGGCGGTCTGGTTGAACCTTAGCCCGAATCATCTGGATCGGTACCGGGACATGGATGAATACCGTGAGGCGAAGTTGCGAATTTTTCGTCGGCAGACGGAGGAGGATTTTGCCGTCGTCAATGCCCGTGAGTCCCTGCCGGTCCTGGCGGCCCGGCGCATCACCTTTAGCGCGGTCGCGGAGGAAGCCGACTTCACCCTTCGGGACCAAGTTATCCATTACCAGGGAGAGCCGGTGCTTGATCAGGCGGCCATTCGGCTACAGGGCCTGCATAATGCGGAGAACCTCATGGCGGCCCTTGGGGTGGGGGTTGCTCTGGGAGCGGATCTGGACCGCATGGCCGCAGCAGTGACCGATTACCATGCGCCAGTCCATCGGTGCGAGTTTGTGCGCGAGCGGGAGGGGGTTCGATGGATTAATGACTCCAAGGCGACCAATCTCGACGCCCTGGAGAAAGCCTTGCTCTCCCAGGATCGTCCGTTGGTTCTCATCGCGGGAGGGAAGGATAAGGGATTTGGATTCGAGACCATTGCCCCCCTGATCCGGGAGCGGGTGCGCCTGGTCATTCTCATTGGCGAAATGAAGGAACGCATTCATCAGGCCTGGGCTTGTGCCGGGCTCGAAATCCAGACGGCCGAATCCCTGGAGGAGGCGGTGACCCTTTCCGCCGCCGCTGTCCGCCCAGGTGAGACCGTATTGTTTTCGCCCGGCACTTCGTCCTTCGACATGTTTCGCAACTACGGCGAGCGGGGCACGGCCTTTAAGAATCTTGTCAACACCCTGCCTTTGAAAGTTTCGCCCATCATCTCAGAAAACGAACCGAAAATACCATCGATATGAAAACCAAAAAAGTCGTAAGAATGCCGCTTCGACCCACCCCCGCGAAGGGGAGGAGTCGAACCGCCAAGCCATTGCGTGCTCGAGCCGCCACCATCAACGAAGCCGATGAGGATGATTATGAGGACGGCGAGGAACCCAATATGAGGTTCTCCCACGCGCTGATTGTTGTACTTGTACTGCATCTCGTCGCCGTCGGCGGGGTTTTTGCCTTCAACTGGATGAAGGCTCGCCAAGCGGACAAAGTGGGTGGGACGGCTTTGGTCGAATCGACCGACCGGGCAGAACCGGCCCCGCCGGCGGTGACGGCCAGATCCGCCGCCCCGGCCACCTCGGCCCAAGGACCTCAGGGAGCGACATGGGACAAACGCACTCACACTGTGGCAGCGGGCGATACCCTTACCCGTGTGGCCAGTAGCTATGGAGTCACCATTGCCGCCATTGAAAGCGTCAATGGGATCGACGACTATTCGATGATCCGAGTGGGACAGGTGTTGAAAATTCCTGACGCCGCCAAGCCGTCCGCGCCTGCCGCGACGGCGAAATCCACAAAAGAATTGTCAACAACCACCGCGCCCACTTCGGCCCAGCACGCGTTTCTGGCCACTCGGGACAAGGTGACGACGAAGAAGGCCGTCATTGCCGCTGTTGCCACCCGAAGTGTCGTGCCCGCAGCGCCGGCTTCCGTTGCATCGGCCAAGACTCAGGGTGCCACCGGCGACTTGGTGGACGGTGTCTATGTGGTCGTGAAAGGCGACAATCCCTACAGCATCGCGAAAAAATTAAGCGTCAGTTATAACGAGCTGATCAAGATCAATGAGATCGCTGATCCGACCAAGATTCAGATCGGACAGAAATTAAAGATTCCGCGGTAATGATTGAAAGCGGGGTGGGCACGGGCCCTCCCTGTGACCCCGTGCACCATGCATCGAAACGCCATCTCCATCCTCCTGCTCTCCGTGGCGGGCCTCACCGCCCTTGGGGTGATTATGCTTTTTAGCACCAGTGCCTTTGCGCAGGAAAGTCATGGCGACATCTATTTTTTCGTCAAACGCCAGGTTGCCTGGTTGGGCGTCGCGACAGTCGGGGCGATGGTTGCAGCCTGCATCGACACCAACTGGTGGAAAAAAACCTGGTGGGTATTTTTTGCGGGGGCAGTGGTCCTCCTGCTTCTTTGTTTCGTCTCTCCCTTTGGGCAGCGTATTAATGGCTCAAGCCGCTGGTTGAATCTCGGGCCGGTCACGTTTCAGCCCAGCGAACTTGCGAAAGTGGCGGCGTTGTTTTTCGTGGCTTGGTGGTATGATCGTTATGAAAAACAGGTGGGAAAATTCTTACCTGGAATTGTTTTTCCTCTGATGATTCTGGGAGTGCTGATCGTTCCGATTTTATGTGAAGTGGATTTGGGCACCAGTGCGCTCGTTGGCGTTACCGCCCTCACTGTCATGTTCGTGGGCGGGGCAGGCTTGCGGTGGCTGACCCTGATGAGTGTTGTCGGTTTGGCCGGGGCCTTTGCCCTTGTCAGCCAGATCGATGAACGAATGGGTCGGGTGTTGGCGTTTATGCATCCGGAAAAATTCCGGCTCGGAGAAGGACTCCAGCAATGGCAGGCCCTCATCGCTTTCGGTTCCGGTGGCTTGGATGGTCTGGGGCTCGGCGATGGTCGGCAAAAATTCCTCTACCTCCCCTACGCTCATACCGATTTTATTTTTCCCATGATCGGAGAGGAACTCGGCTTGCGCCTGACCTTGCTGACGGTCTTCGGTTATCTCCTTGTTTGTCTGTGCGGCATCATTGTGGCGACTAATGCCCGCGACCGGTTTGGGATGCTGTTGGGCTTTGGATGCGTGATGATGATTTCCCTGCAGGCTGTGGTGAATATTGCCGTGACCACCTCCTTGATGCCCAACAAGGGAATGCCCCTGCCTTTTATAAGTTTTGGCGGTTCCAATCTGGCCATCTGCTATTTTATGATCGGCATCCTTGTGAATATTTACCGCCATGGAAATCCGCTTGCGGAGAACCTGGCCCCGGCTATGCGGGCGATCCGGAGTTCGTGCAAATTATGACCCCATCCTTTCGCGTCGTGATTGCCTGTGGTGGCACCGGGGGACATTTGTTCCCGGGCCTCGCCGTGGCCGAGGCCCTCAAGGCGCGCGGACATGAGGTGATGCTGTTTGTTTCCGAGAAGGAAATCGATACGCTCGCCCTCAAGGCGCATCCGGATTTTAGGGCCGAGAAATTGCCATCCATCGGAATGCCTTCGGTGCTTTCCCCGGCCTTCATTCGATTTTTGCGTCGTTCGTGGGAGAGTCTCGGGACCTGCCGCCGTGCCTATCATAAATTTCGGCCCGCAGTGGTTCTGGGCATGGGGGGATTCACCTCCACGGCTCCGATTCTGGCCGGCCGTTTGCGACGTCTGCCCACCTTTATTCATGAGTCCAATGCCATTCCCGGACGGGCCAATAAGTTTACCGCCCGTTTTGCGACGAAAGTCCTGCTCGGATTTTCCGAATGTGAGGCGCTTTTTCCCGGGCGCAATTGTGTTGTGACTGGGACCCCCGTTCGTCGCGACCTGGGCGCGCCGATGGATCGTAAGGCGGCGTTGGCGACCTTTCGGCTCGATCCTGAGCGCAAGACATTGCTCGTCATGGGAGGTAGTCAGGGGGCTTCGGGCATCAATCAGATTCTTTTCAAATGTGCTCCCCTTCTGGGTCGGGAATCGCTCCAGATTATCCACCTGACGGGTGACCGCGATGACCGGCTGGCGGCGGCAAATTATCAACGGGAGAATATTCCTCACTATGTCGCCCCCTTTCATCATCGGATGGAGGAGGTGCTTTCCGCCGCCGACCTCGTTGTGTCCCGCGCCGGGGCTGCGAGCCTGAGCGAACTTTCCCAATTTGGCCTCGCCTCAGTACTGATCCCCTATCCGTTTGCGACCGATGACCACCAGACCCACAATGCGAACGTGTTCGTGAATGGCGGGGCGGCGGAACTGCAACGGGAACCCGAAGTGGTGCCGGAGGCCTTTGCCGCCCTCATTGCCAATCTTCTGGCCAATGACGGGCGTCGTCAGGAAATGTCCGCCGCCGCCCGGGCCCTTCTGCCACGCAATGCGGCCGAGAATGTGGCCGATGAAATCGAAGCGGCCGTTCCCGGAGGGCGCCGACCATGACCTCCGCCGAGCTGACTGAATTTTTTGCCGGGGCACCCCGCCGGGTGCACCTCATTGGGGTGGCGGGTTCAGGGATGAGTGGTCTGGCGGGCTTGGCCGTGGCTCTGGGCCACATGGTGAGCGGATCGGATCGCGTCGATACGGCCGAGGTGGTGCGCCTGCAAAAGAAGGGCCTGAAGTTTCATATCCCGCATGAGGCCGGGGAGGTGCGGGATGCGGATCTGGTCATCTACTCGTCGGCCATCAGGGTCGGAAATATTGCCTTTGACGAAGCGAAGCGTCTGGGGCGTCCGCTGGTCCGCCGGGCCGAAGCCCTCGCCGCCATTATGAAGGCGAAGAAGGGGATCGTGATTGGCGGGACTCATGGGAAGACGACCACCTCCGCAATGACCGCACATGTGCTACGTATCGGGGGGCTGAAACCATCTCATTATGTTGGGGCGGAGATTCCCATCCTGGGAACTAATGCACGCTGGGATTCCGAGGGCGAGTTCTTCGTGGCCGAGGGCGATGAAAGTGACGGAACCCTGGTTAATTATCATCCCGAGCATGCGATCATCCTCAATATTGAAGCGGAACATCTCGATTTTTACCCAGATTTGGCCGCCATTGATGAGGTCTTTTCTCGCTTGATTGCCCAGACGGCGGGGCTGGTGATCTACTGTGGCGACGACGCGGGAGCCAGGAGGGTTTGTGGCCTCCATCCGCGGGCCATCAGTTATGGTGCGGGAGCGGATTCGCGCTATCGATTGTCGGATCTGGTCACCCAGAATTTTCAGGCTCAGTTTTCCGTTTGGAGAGGTGACGAGCGGCTGGGAGAGGTTTCCCTCGGAATTCCCGGAGGTCACAATGCCATGAACGCCCTGGCGGTCATTGCCATGGCCACCGAGATCGGGCTGCCCTTCGAGCGGATCGCGGCGGCTTTGACGGAATTTCGCGGTGCCAAGCGGCGCTTTGAGATCCGGCATGCGACGAAGCGAAATCTTCTCGTGGACGATTACGGCCACCATCCCACCGAGATCGCAGCCACCATTGCCACGGCCCGCACCGGAGGCTGGAAACGGGTTTTGGTCATGTTTCAACCCCATCGCTACAGCCGGACCTTGGCCCTGGCGGAGGACTTTGGCCGCGCCTTCGACGGGGCGGATCTGGTCTTTATCGGGGATGTTTACCCTGCGGGGGAGTTGCCGATTCCCGGGGTGTCCGGGGGAACGGTGGTCGACGCCCTGCAAACCCACGGGCATGCAGGTGCCTTTTCGCATCCGGATATTTTGACCATCCATCGTGCGGTGGGAGCCGCCTTGAAGGACGGCGATTTGGTTCTCAGTCTGGGAGCAGGAAATATTCACGAGGCGGAAGCCCGCCTGAGGACGGATCTCATGGTGAGGGATGAACTTCAGGAAGTCATGGGCCCCGGCTCGATCCGGCTCTACGAACCGCTTTCGCGCCATACCACAATGCGGGTCGGAGGGCCGGCTCGATTCTGGGCAGAACCCGAGACCGAGGAAGGATTCACCGACCTCGTCTGCCATTGCGCCGACAAAGAACTGCCCTTGCTGGTGATCGGACGGGGATCCAATCTTCTGGTGCGGGACGGCGGGATCCCTGGAGTCGTGGTCCATTTGTCCAAGGGCGAGTTTGCCCGTCACGAGGTGAATGGCAATAAAATCACCGCCGGTGTCGGACTCAAGCTTAAACAAATCACTGCCATTGCCCGCCATGCCGGACTTGGAGGATTTGAATGGATGGAAGGAATTCCGGGCAACCTCGGCGGCAGTCTGCGGATGAATGCGGGGGCCATGGGTCTCGAAACTTTTGGCCAGGTCGAACAGGTGCGGTATTGCGATGAGGATGGAAATGTTTTTACCCGCACCCCGGAAGAAATGGAGATTCGGTATCGGGATGTGCCGACCCTGCGGCGAAACTATGCTCTCTCTGCGACCCTGCGCGGAACTCCTACCAGCCCGACGGAAATTGGTGTCCGTTTGGAGCAAAGCGAATTCAATCGCCGGAAGTCGCAACCCATTGCCGCCAGTGCGGGCTGCATTTTCAAGAACCCCAGCCAGATTCCCGCCGGGCAATTGATCGAGGAACTCGGGCTTAAGAATTATTCCATCGGCCGGGCCCGGGTTTCCGAAGTCCATGGCAATTTCATCGTCAATGATGGCGGGGCCACCGCCGGGGAGATCCTCTCGTTGATCGGAGAGATCCAGGCCGCCGCAGCGAAAAGTCGGGGCATCACTCTGGAAACGGAAGTGCAAATCGTGGGGGAGGACGCATGAGTGGGGAACCTTCGATTGGCGGACTTAAAATTGCGGTGCTCATGGGAGGGCCTGGGACCGAACGCGAAGTATCCTTACGCTCAGGAGTGGCCGTGGCCGGAGCCTTGCGGGCTTGCGGCGCTGACGTCCTTGAGGTGGACGTGAAGGGGCCGGATTTCCGGCTTCCCGACGACACCGAGCTGGCCTGCAATATGATTCATGGCACCTTCGGTGAAGATGGGCAGATTCAACAAATTCTCGAGGACCGCGGAATCGCCTACACCGGCGAGGGCGTCGAGGGAAGCCGGATTGCCTTTGACAAAATTTTGAGCAAGGAACGATTTGCGGCCGTCGGTCTCCCCACCGCGAAATGGGAGGTCCTGCGGGTGAACGATCCCTGCAGCTTCCCTCCGCCCTGTGTGGTCAAGGCACCCTTGCAGGGCTCCAGTGTTGGCGTGCACATCGTTCGCGATCAGGCCGGACTGACGTCCGCACTCACCGATTGTTTCCAATTCGGAGACCAGGTGTTGGTGGAGGAATTTTTTGTCGGGCGGGAGCTCACGGTGGGGATTCTGGGCGGAGAGGCGCTCCCGATTGTCGAGATTGTCCCTCACGAGGGCTTTTATGATTACGAGCATAAGTACACCAAGGGAGCCTCGGACTATTTTGTTCCGGCTGCGATCGGTGCTGAGCTGACCGGGACCATCCAGGAAGCCTCGCTGGCGGCCCATCGCGCCCTCGGGCTCGAAATCTATTCGCGGGTTGATCTTCTGCTCGCGCCGGATGGGCGTTTAAATATCATGGAGATCAATACCATTCCTGGAATGACAGAAACCAGCTTGCTTCCTAAGGCGGCGGCAGTTGTTGGAATGGATTTTCCTGCCCTTTGCGCGCGGATCGCCACGATCTCCCTGCAACGATCTAAAAATAAGTAAATGCCTCCACGTCGAACAGTTCGAAAAGTCAATCGTCGGGCCCGCCGGACTTCGTCCCGCGACCATGTGCTCGACGTGCGGATTCGTTCGTCCACCGCTCGTCGGCGAAGGCATGAAAAAGTCGCCCGCTGGATTTGGAGCCTCTTCATGATCATCGTTATGGGCGCGGCGTTGTTCTTTGGCTCCTGTGCCGCTCTTGATCGCTTCTTTTTCGAAAATACGGCCTATTCGCTGCGTCTCATCACGCTTGACCTCGATCGCGTCCTGACGCGGGAAGAAGCTCTGGACGCCACCGGGCTCCATGAGGGTGGCAATATATTTTCGGTGGATCTCGGCCGGGTGAAAGCGGCTCTTCTCGAGTTTCCCCAGATCGAATCAGTCTGCGTCGAGCGGAAACTGCCGGATCAACTCTCGATTTCCCTCATCGCCCGCAAACCGGTCGCCTGGGTGGCCCCAGATGGCGAAACCGGGGATCCTTCGGCCTCGGAAAAATCGCTCCTGGTCGATGCTGGAGGTTTCCTCATGCGTCCGAGACATGTCCTCCCGGAATATTTTCATCTTCCCGCCATTTATGGGGTCCAGAGTGACAACATCAGCGCCGGCGACATTTTGCCTGGCGAGGATCTGCGGCTGGCTCTGGAGTTGATCGACAGGGTGGCGAAGAATCCCAATGGTCGATTGCGGATCAGGACCCTTAATATCTCCCGGGGGTATTGTCTTGAGGTTGTCAGTGACCATAATGCTCACATTCTTTTTGGAACCGACGACTTCGATGGGCAATTATACCGCCTGCAACAACTGCTGGTGCATTGCGATGAGTCCGGTCGAACCCTCAATACAGTGAATCTCATGGTGAAACGGAACACGCCAGTGACTTTTGTGGTGGCGGCAGTGCCCTCGGGTGGAATCGGGGCGGAGAAAAAATACTAAATGGCAAAGCAGGATATATTTGTGGGCGTCGAGGTGGGAACCACCAAGGTCTGTGCGGCGGTGGGCGAAAGTGGCCGCGAAGGAACCTTGCGAATATTGGGAATCGGAATGGCGCCCTCGCGGGGCGTGCGCAAAGGAGAGATTGTCGATTTGGCGATTGCGACCGAGTGCGTTCATGATGCTCTCGCTGAGGCTGAAACCAATAGCGACGCCGAGATTGTCAGCGTCTCTGTGGCGGTGACCGGCGGACACATTCGCAGCTTCAACAGCCGGGGAGAGATCATCATTCCCGAGGATCGCTTCGAGATTGACGAGGAGGATGTTAATGAGGTCGCGATCAAGGCCCGTGAGGTCAACATCCCCTCGGAAAATCATTTCCTGCACTCGATCATCCAACATTATTTTGTCGATGGGCAGGCCGGGGTGCTCAATCCGGTCGGCCTGATGGGCCGTAAGCTGGAGGCGGATTTTCATATCGTACATGGGGTGAAGACCCGCCTGCAAAATACCCTGCGCAGTATTCGCGAGAACGGGATTGAGATTGAAGAGGTGGTGGTGAATTCGCTGGCCTCGGCGCAGGCGGCCCTCGACCAACATCAGAAGGATCTTGGCGCCGTCGTTATCGACATCGGCGGCGGGGTTACCGACTACATTGTCTATGAAGGCGGGGTGGTGCGGCACTCCGGAGTGCTGGCCGTCGGGGGAGACCACATCAGCAACGACATCTCCATGGGACTCCGGATTCCTCTCACCCGGGCCGAACGCCTCAAATGTGAGGAAGGGTCCGCCAAAATTGGGTCGGCCACTCCGGGAGCGATGATCGTCCTAAAAAATGATGCCGGGTTCTCCGGCAAAGAAATCGAGCGGGAGATGCTCAACACCATCATCCATGCCCGGGTGCGCGAGATTTTTGAACTCATTCGCCGCCAGGTTGAAAAAGAAATCTCGCCGCATGCTTTGGGGGCAGGCGTCGTGCTCACGGGCGGGTGCAGCCTCATGCGGGATATCCAAGAGGTCGCCGAATCGGTTTTTGATCTGCCGGTGGCGTTGACCCGCGATGCGGGAGTCTCCGGTCCGAAATCCGTCTTGAACAATCCCCAATACTCCACCGCCATAGGATTGATTAAATTTGCCCAGGCCCAGCGCGCGGAGGAGGAGGAAGCCGGCCTGGTGGGCAGCGTGGTCGAAAAAATTAGTGGATTTTTTCGACGTAGAAATTAACCCGATTGCATGATGAAACTAGACGAGAACCCGCTTCAACCCATTCACCGCCCATGATTTCTTACCCACGGTCTTCCCCTAGCGCAACGGTTCGGCTTCGGATCCTGGGGATTGGTAATGCCGGAGTGCACCTCGCTGACCGGCTGGCGATGTCCGGAGACGCCGGCACGGATGTGGTGGTGATGAATACGGATGCCCAATCCCTCACGTCCTCGGTTGTTACGCAGAAGTTGGCCCTGGGCCCCAAGGTGACCCGTGGGCTGGGGGCCGGCGGAGATCCCGAGATCGGGTATCAGGCGGCCCAGGAATCCCTCGGTGAAATCCGCGATCTCATGAAGGACGTGGATCTTATTTTTCTCTGCGGTGGTCTCGGGGGAGGCACCGCGTCAGGCGTCGCACCGGTAGTGGCTGAGATGGCGCGGGAATCCGGGGTGATGGTGTTCAGCCTCTTCACTTCGCCCTTCAGTTTTGAAGGCCGCCGTCGCAATGCCCAGGCCGCGGAAGCACTGGGAGCCCTGGGGCGGCAGTCCGATGCCGTGATTCACTTTGAAAATGATCGCATGGCGGAGTTGGCGGGTCCGCGATCAGGAATTGAGGAAACTTTTGCCGCCGCAGATGCGACCCTCTTGTCGTGCGTCGCCTCTCTTGCGGGGATTCTGGGAGGAGGCGCTCCCCTGCCGGTCGGTCTTACGGATCTGCTGTCCGCCCTGGGAGGGGGGACCTCCCGAGCGCTCTTTGGCCAAGGCACGGCTACAGGAGACAATCGCGCCCACGAGGCTCTGGAGGTGGCGTTGAAGAGTCCGTTGTTGGACCGGGGCCGTCTGCTCAACGAAAGCCATGCGGTGGTGGTTCACCTTTCCGGCCCGCCCTCCTTCGCCTTCGCCGAGGTGGCGGCAATCATGCGCGGCGTGACGAAACATGTCGCCGATGCGGCAAACGTGTTTCTCGGCGTCACCACCGCCTCCGATCCGTCGACGCCGGTTCAGGTGACAATTCTTGGCAATTATGACCGCGAAGCCGGAGGGGATCCGGTGGCGACGCCCCGGCGTTCAACGGAGCCATCGACACAAATCGCACCCGCATCCGAACCGAAGCGGAAACCCCGACCTCTCCCGATCGAGGAGACAGCGCCCCCATCCGGGGAGGAGCCGAAGCCTCTCTTTCCCGAACCCAGTGAACCGGACAATCGTCCGGTCGCGCCGGTCCGGTCACCGTCCGTCGACGCCAAGCCCCGTCCCCGAACCAAGCCGGCTCCAAAATCGAAACAGGAAACTCTTCAGTTTGAATCTGTGGCCCGGGGACGCTTCGAAAAGAGCGAACCCACCATCGTGGAGGGCGAGGACCTTGACGTTCCCACCTTTCTGCGTATGCGGGGAAATAAACCTTAATTTTTTTTAGGCTAAGCGGGCTGCGGCGTCATTGTTTGGAAAACTGGAAGATCTGTTCCTGAAGGTGGTAAATCCTTCTGGTCCGGGCGGATGCTGCTTTCAGCCAGCAAAACGCCTCCGCGATCCACGATGACTGAGCGGGCGGTGAGGCGTCCTTCTAAAATGCCATGTTTGGGGATGCGAACTGTTCCCGTGCTGGTAAAGTGGCCCCGGGCGTGACCCTGCACCACCAGGTCAACGACCTGAGCCGGCTGCGCAAGATCCACCAGAGCTCCTTTTTCGATGATCAGGGTTTTCGATGTGATGGCGCTGGAAAAATTCTCCTGACACGCCAGACGCAAAGTCCCTTCGCAGAATATGACACCATTGATTTTTCCACGGATCAATCCCTCCCCGCAGATTATGTGAGCGCAGGTGAGGCTCGCCCCTGACTCCACTGTCAATTTTCCCCGCGTATCCACGGGCCGGGAGGCATGGGACGAAAATGTCAGATTTTCGAGTTGGATGCTCTTATTGCACCCGGGACAGATCGTGCTCTTCGCGTGGCCGGATACCGAGTGGCTGTGCCGACAGTGATGACAATTGATTTCCCTCGGTGGCCGCTCAGTGATCTTCCGGACCGCGCGTCCAATAATTCCCTCTTCCGGCTTGGTTGGCGGGACGGGGGCACTGACCTTGTAGTGGTTGCCGCAGGCGCGACAAAACGTCGAGATGAGGTGCGGCGACTCTTGCTGGACGGATCCGCAGTGGGGGCAATGAGACGGTACCTTGCAGGGAGCGTCCGGCATGAAGGGAATCAGGCCGCCACGGATGCGGACTGGGGTTTGGAAGTCGAGGTCGAGGGCGTGATCGAACGCTCGGAGGGTTTGCTTGGGGCTTTGTTTGGCGTCACTTCGGACTTGCCGATGAAGGTGGCCCCTTCCTCGATAACAATCCGCATGGCCTTGAGGTCACCATTGAGCTGGGAACTGGCCTTGAGCTCACAGCGTTCCGAGACCGTGATGTTTCCGGTGACGTTGCCATGGACGACGACGGATTTGGTCAGCACTTCGCCGTTCACATCGGCATTCTTCCCGAGGGTGAGAGCTCCCGCATCCGAGACGATTTCGCCTTCGACCTTACCGTCGAAAATTAACTCGTTTTCAAATTTGATCGTTCCCTTCACCACCACGTCATTGGCGAGGACGTTTTTGGAAGAAGAGGCTGAAGTGTCGGAGGAGAGGCCGCTGGTCAGATTGTTGAGATTCATAAAATTTTGGTGGATGTTTAGGATAGTATCGTCCTGCGCTCAGGTCAATGCTGTCTTCCGGGCAAATTGGGCTGGGAGAGTGCTGGCGAACCTCCTGTGGTGGAGATCCATCCCCAGCGTCCCGCCGAAGGCGGCACTCGGTCGCGAAGCGGCCCACTTCTTACTTCCTCATTCCTATTTGATTCGCCTTCGGGCTGTCAGAATTGCTCCCGACAGTTTGCCTCCGGCTATCTGCGCTTCGCTCCGGTTGTCTCCCTAAGGTCGGCTCATAATTTTCCAAGCTCCGCCAATTCCTCCGCCGGGTAGGTCCAGATCTCGCTGAGGGTGGGGTGATAGTGGGGAACGGACGCGAATTGACCGGCGGTGGCCCGGAAGCGCATCGCGACCACCACTTCGTGAATGAGATCGGAGGCATGGGGCCCGACCACCGAGGCACCCAGGATCTCGCGGGTGGCGGCCTCGACGATGAGTTTGACGAAGCCGTCGGTCTCATTCATGACCAAGGACTTGCCGTGGTCGTTGAAGGGATAGCTGGCGGTGAGAATTTTATATCCCTTCTCCCTCGCTTCGGCTTCGGAGAGCCCCACGGCAGCGACTTGGGGCTCGGTGAAGACTGCGTAGAGCTTGAGCCGATAGTCCATGCTGTCCAAAGGAGGGGTTTCTTTGCCGCTCAAGATTCGGGCCGCATTGCGGGCGGCCAGTTCGCCCTGTTCGACGGCGATATGAACAACCTCGAAGGGCCCGGAGCAATCGCCGGCGGCAAAGATATGGGGAAGGGTGGTTTGTTGGTGGAGGTTGACCTTCACGGCCCCGCCGTCGAATTTGATTCCGGCTTGGTCGAGGCCGAGGTTCGCCGAATTCGGTTGGCGGCCCAGACCGTTGAGAATGGCGGCCGCCTCGATTTTTTTCTCTCCCCCCTCGTGTTCGAAAATTACCCTTCGGGATTCGCCCTCTTTCTCCAGGCGTAGAATTTTGGTTGAAGTGAAAATCTCCATCCCGCGCTTGCGAAAGGCCATTTCAACCGCCTCGGCGACATCCTCGTCAACGCCCTTGAGCAATTGCCCGCTGCGTTGGATGACGGTGACGCGGCGATTCAGGCCGTTGAAATAATGGGCCATTTCGAGGGCGACGGGACCGGCACCCAGTACGATGATGGATTCTGGAATTTCGGCGAGATCGAGCACGGTGTCGCTGGTCAGGCACTCCGCCTCCTTCAATCCGGGCACCGGAGGCGAACTAATGATCGATCCTGTGGAGATGAGGAAGGAACGGGCTTTCAGTTCTCGTTGCGATCCGTCCTCGAGCTTCACTGTGATAGCGTGGGAGCTCGTAAAAACAGCCCTTCCTCGCAGAAAATCGAATTTTCCATTTTCCAATTGTTCGCGTCGATAATCGGCGAATTCACCGATAAGGCGTCGTTTGCGGGCAATAATCTCATGGCCGTCGAACCCGATCCCGTCCGCGCGTAGGCCGAATTCTGAGGCATGGCGCAAAGTGAGAAATCGGTTGGCCGACTCGATGAGGGTCTTGCTCGGCATGCAGCCCCGGAGGATGCAAAGTCCGCCCACTTCCTTTCCGCCTTCGACGACCAGAGTTTTTAGGCCCAGGCCGGAGGCGGTCCGAGCTGCGGCATAGCCGGCGCTTCCCCCTCCGATGATGATGAAATCGTAGTTCGTCACTCGACTTAGTTTGCCTCCGGCGCCGCCGGTTCGACGATGAGCTGCAGGTCGCCGTCGTCGTTTCGGGAGAATCCTCGCAGCACTCCAGCCGCTGAGCTGCCGAGGTCCTTGATCGTTGCAGCGAGATTCGATTGCGTCTCACCTTTCATCTCGGCAATCACGTTGCCGTTCCGGTCGATCACTTCGTCCACCGGACGAACGTGTCGGGCGTATTCGGCATCGCTGAGGCGCGCCCGGGCCATTTTCTTCGTATTGTGGAGAGAGATCCACCAGGCCCCGTAGGCGTCCGGGGCATCCTTGGGGGTGATCTCGAGGACCAAATCCTCGGCCTGACGGGTGCCGCCATCAAAGCTGAGGGCATACAAGGCGGCGATCTCCTCGCGGCTGCAGAGAAAGCCCGCCAGGTAGGCGCGGAGAACTTTGCGGAGTTTCTCCTCGCTGGACCGCGAGCCGTAAATGCCGATCTCCAGTCCGGCGGGATCGGCGGGGTCCCCGAAAATATTCATCTCGAGGTCGTGGTTCACCCGGAACGATTTGTAAGGCACATTCTTGAACTCCCCGCGATCAATGTTGGTGGCCGGAATTTCTTGGAGTTCTTTGATTTGGTCGTGGGTGCGGAGGTCATTGGCGATGACCCGCCAGGCCGGCAAGTCGCCTTTTTTATGGACGTCTGTGAACAAGGCCTCGTTGTCCGGCTCGTCGCGGATCCGAACGATCTCACTCTTCGGATAGGTGTTTTCCGCGAACTCTTCCTGAATCAAAACCGCATCCCGGGAATTTTTGACAATGAGTCCCCTTACGATCTTGCCATTTTTCAATACGAGACTGTCCGGGGGACGAAAAGAATCGTCGGCGGCGTGGGCTGGAGAGAAAATGCTGAGAGCAAAAATGACGATCGATGCGAGGGTCAATGCGGAGAAATGCCACGAGATCATGGTTGAAGATCGGGCGATCAGCCGATAAAAGCAAGCAACTCCCTCTTGGGTCGCTATGAAAATAATAAACTATTTCCCTCGCTCCGCTCTTTTTGCAATCGCCGTGGTGGTCGGTCTCGCCAGTTGTGTCATGGCTCCGAAGGCCTATAAAAAGCCGGCGAAGTCCCCCGCCGTAAAAACGGGAAAATTCTGGTGGGGCACCTCGACCTCGAACTATCAAAACGAAGATCGCGGCGTCGCGGCGGACTCGCCCAATTCCTTCAAGACCGACTGGGACGTTTTTGCTGAGGAGGGCCATATCCCACCACGGGGTGACGACGCGACCTTCTCGTGGACCCACTTTGACAAGGATATCGCCGCCCTTAAGAAATTGGGAGTCAACCACTATCGATTTGGCATCGAATGGGCCCGGGTGGCGCCCAAGCCGGGAGTCTTCAATGAGGAGGCCATTCGGCAATACGTCTCCATGGCCCGCCAACTCAAGGAGGCGGGGATCGATCCGGTCGTCAACCTCTGGCATTTTACGTTTCCCGATTGGCTCTATGACTCGAAGAAAAAGAATCGTTCGAATTTTCTCCATCCTGACGTCGCGAAGGCCTGGGCCGAATATGTCGATCGCATGGCCACCGCCCTGGCCCCCTATGTGCGAACTTATGTGCCGCAGAATGAACCCAATGGCGCCCTCTACATCGGCTATTTTGGCGGGCACTGGCCCCCAGGATTGCTAATGACCCCGGGAGCCTTGAAGAAAGCCCACAAGGTGGCCGTGAGCATGTTTCGTGAGGCGGCGGCCATCATCCGGAGTAAGCGGCCCGATGCCCTGATTGCCGGCATCTATTCAATTCCCAACTGGCGGCGGAACTTCCTCCAGGATCCGACCCAGTTTGTTTACCAGATGATGATGCACCAGAACTGGGATCACCTCGATGAGGTGGCGGACGTGATGGATCTCGTGGGGGTCAATTACTACTACACCCAGGATGCCAGCCTGACACGGTTCGTCTTCCGGCCCTACGGGGAACAGAACTCGAATTACACTCAGAATGGCTGGGAGATCAATCCGGAGGGATTTTATGATGTTCTGCAGGCTGTCAACAAGCGCTATGGCAAGCCAATCATCGTCTTTGAAAATGGCATTGGGACTCAGAGTGAGCAGAAAAAGATCCGCTATTTTCGCGAGCATGTGAATCAGATGCGCCGGGCCATGGCGGATGGGGTCGATGTTCGGGGTTATTTTGCCTGGACCCTGATCGACAACTACGAATGGGCGGAAGGTTATGCGGCGAATTTTGGACTCACCCATCTCGATCCGAAAACCAAGAAGCTTATTATGGAGCCCAGCGGGAAGTGGTTCGCGAAATTCATTAAATCCAACCCCGAGCCTTAGGGAGAAGAATGGGAATGAAACTACTGATGGACACTAATAGACACTGATGGACACCTGCAACGGAACGGGAGCGGTGGGAACCGCGGACATCGCCAGCTGAAAGCAGCCCGAAGGGGACGAATTCAGGAAGGAATGAGGCGCATCCGCAGCAACGGCCAGGCTTTCAAAGGCACTTGCAGAAAATCGGAGCCTCGGTAACGACCCACCTGATAGGTGACTTTCCACAGCCCATCACGATTTTAGTAAGTTACTCTTTCTTATCCATTTTCCCTCTGTGATCTCTGTGCCCACTGTGGTTCATTCCCGTTTTTAGGGTTATCCGTTCCGAGGAGATCGCTTACTTTGGAAGCGCCCTTTCCGTTCATGCATCAGATAGCCGACCGCTTGGACGGAAAGAATAATTCCTTCGGCCAGCATGCCAGCCAGGGAACCGTAGAGAAAATTGTAGGAAAACCAGAGGGGTGGGGGAATCATGCAAAGAAGCCGCAGTTTCCAAGTCTCAATCTGCCAGACCGCGATGGTGCCAATGAGCATGGCTGCGATGGGGAGAAGCGAGGACAGGGATTGCCAACTCAAGAATCCGCCCACAAGGAAGGCAAAACAAAACCCGACTGGCCACCAACGACTGGCCGCCCAACCGTGTCGAACCCGGAAGAAGAAAACCCCCTGCCGGACCATGCCAAGGAGGTTCATCGCGACGGCGGTCTGGGCGTCCAGCAATCCAAAATGAAACGCCCAAATTCCTGACGAAAGAATCTGGAGTCCGATGATGGCCTGCCGGCTCTTAAAGAGGAAGGCCCCGCAGTTGACCAATAAAGCGCCGAGGCCAACTCCCTGGGCCAACCACCAGACATCATTCATCTAGGGCGTCAGGAAGCGGTGCTGCGGCGTGCTTTTTGGAAAGTTCGGAGATTTGGTGTCGAGACCTCAAGTCAGAAGAGTATCATGAATCCCACAAATCACGCGGCCAATGTAGTCGGCATCTTCGTCCGTGAACAGAACTCCCAGAGGCACGGCAATAAAACGGTGAATCAACTGCTCGGTTTTTGGGAAATCTGTTTTTTGATAGCCGGGGGCAGGCCAGCTTTGTTGTGCATCGAATGGTGAACTTCCCGATGCGAGAGTCGGTTGGGATTGGCAGTATTCCAGATTGTAATGGCAAGTGGTGCCCGAGCCTTTCAGTGTCGCAACGCCCCATTTTTCGAGCAATTCGATAAACGGACCAACTTGCTCCGGGGCTTCCAACCAGAAATAGATCTCGAATCCGGAGTCCCCGATCGGATCGGGAATGCTTCGGAATTGGAGGTGCTTAAGATGACCAATTCGTTGCATGATGATGGCTTGGGTGCGACGGCAACGTTCCCTCAGCGTTTCCAGTTTTCGTAATTGAGCCAGGGCGACGGCCGCCTGGAGTTCGGTCATCCGATATTGCCCTCCACAGAACCGGTTGACTGAGACGGCGACTTTACCCTCATGATAGGGGCGCATTTTGCCCAAATCGTGCATCCGCACCGAGCGTTCGTAGAGGACAGGATCGTTGGTGACGACGGCACCTCCTTCTCCACAGGTCATGGATTTTGCGTATTGAAAACTGAAGATCCCAATGTCTCCGATGGTTCCGACCCGTTGACCCTGATGTGTGACGCCGGGGCTTTCCGCACAATCTTCCAGAACTTTGATGCCGGCCTTCCGGGACTCCGCCATGATGGCCTCCATATCGGCGGCGACGCCCTGATAATGGACGATCATGACGGCTTTGGTGCGAGGGGTGCAGAGGCGGGGGATTTCCGCGGGATCGAGGCAGAGGGTCTGGTCGATCTCAGCCAAAACCGGCGTCGCCCCGGAGCGCATGATGGATGTGAAGCAGGAATCCCAGCTCCAAACGGGAAGAATTACCTCGTCGCCGGATCCAATGCCCAAGGCGCCCAAGGCCACTTCCAAGGCTGAAGTGCCATTGCAGACGGCCAGCGCGTAGCGAGCATCCAAGTAGGCGCAGAGTTCCTCCTCCAACTTCGCGGCCATCGGCGGCGGTGTCTCGAGATTCGTTCCGTAATAGCGAAAGGGTTCCTTGCGGCGAATGACATCGAGAAGGAGCTCCTCTTCCTCACTGCCGATTAAGGCTGCACCCAAGGCCGTGGAAGGAAGTTGGCGTCGGGTGATCTGTTCCAAATGGGCGTGCATGGGGAAAAGTTCATCATTATTTGTGTCAATTGTCAATTGTTGACAATTGGATTGTTGACAAATTTCGAAGAGACAGTCAGTAAGGGATATACCCATGCACACGGAAACCCGTTCCCCGACTTTTGCTTTGGTTCGGCCCGCCGCGATTCGGAGCAATGTGGTGACAGCGTTGCGGCAAGCTCTTATTGAGGGGAAATATGCGCCTGGAGCGGAATTGTCCGATTCCTCGCTCGCGACGGAGTTGGGGATTTCGCGGGGACCGGTTCGCGAGGCGTTGTTGATTTTGTCGGAAGAGGGGATCGTCACTCATTCTCACAACCGGGGCTTTGCGGTCCCGTCGTTGACGTCGCGGGATATCACGCAGATCAATCGCACCCGATATCCACTGGAGGTGTTGGCCTTGGAATTGGCCCGGGAGAATGTTGGCCCTGAAGACCTGCGTCGCCTATCCGATCTGAAATCGGCAATGCTTGAGGCCTTTGATGTCGGAGGCCTTCCGGCGACGGCGGCCCCCAATTTTGCCTTTCATTGCCATGTCTGGGAATTGGCTGGGGACCCTTGGCTGTTGGCGGCACTGAGACGGGTTTGCACCAGCCATTTCGTTTACATCTCCGCTTACAAGATGGGATTGATTGATCACTCAAGGGATTTATTGGACGAGATGCACCAGCGATGCATTGACTATCTGGCGGGCGATTCTTCGGAAACTGCGATGCAGTGTGTGACATTTCATCTCCGTCCCTTTGGCGAAAAGGGAAAGGAGTCTGTCAAAAATTCTGGACAGACCGAAGTGGCGCCCATCAAACCAAAATTACCGTCGGCATTATGAAAATCATCGATTCGCATCAGCACACATTCTGGCATGGCCGCGATGACGCCGGGCTCATCCGCGACATGGACGAGCACGGCATTGCCTTGGCCTGGCTGCTCACCTGGGAAATTCCGGAGCACCCCCGCCAGCCGGAAGCGACCGGTTTCGGCAAAATACTCAATCCGGCACGGGTGCGGCCGGATGGATCGCATCCGGGAATCCTTCTGGAAGATCTCATAATTGCCAAGCGCAGGTATCCCGACCGTTTTATTCTTGGTTACTGTCCCGACCCGTCCCTGCCCGGCGCTCCGGACCTCTTTGAAGCGGCCTGCGACATGCACGGGGTGAAGGTGTGCGGGGAGTGGAAATTTCGAATGCTCATTGATGACCCTCGAAGTCTGGAACTCTTCCGAGCGGCCGGCCGCAGGAATGCCCCAGTGGTCCTGCATCTGGACGTCCCCTATCTGCCGCCGGAGGGCGGGGCTTATGCGCCGGCTTGGTATGGAGGTACGGTCGCCAATCTCGAGAGAGCGCTCGAAGCTTGTCCTGAGACCGTTTTCGTCGGCCATGCCCCGGGGTTCTGGCGGGAACTCGGAGGCAATGCGGATCACTCTGCGAAGCCCTACCCGCATGGGGAGGTGTTGCCTGGAGGACGCCTGGAAAAGATGCTTGAGCATCACCAAAATCTATGTGCCGATTTATCGGCAGGATCAGCACTTGTCGCCCTGAAACGTGACGCGGGTTATGCAAAAGAACTCCTGACTCGTTTTGCGGACCGATTCCTTTTTGCACGGGATTATTACGGTGGGGAACTCCTCGCTTTTCTCGATTCGCTCAAACTGCCCCTGAGTGTGACGGAAAAAATCTATCATAAAAATGCAGAGCAGCTTCTTGCGAAATCCGTGCCGTCACAAGCGGTCACCAAAAAATTGTCCTGACTGACAAAAACCAACGATCCGTCTGGTCGGATCAAATTGACAACCGACCGGCGCTCCTCCAAAACTTTTTGAAACTTCGATTGATTTTATGCTCTACACCGAACTGACTTCCCCGGAACTGGGACGTACTGCGCCCGGGGCAATTGCCGTCTTGCCTCTGGCCGCCGTCGAACAACATGGCGATCATTTGCCGGTCGTCACCGATACGGCCATCGCGACCGAGTTTGCCCGCTTGGCAGAAGCCGCCATGCCCGAGCAGATCGTGCTGCTGCCCACGCTTTGGGTCGGCAGCTCACATCATCATCTTGGATTTCCGGGAACGCTCTCCATCTCCAGCGAAACCTATGTTCGCGTGGTGCGCGATTTGGTGGAGTGCCTGATCGCCACCGGATTCCGGCGCATCTTTCTGCTGAACGGCCACGGCGGCAACCAGACGCCGTTCGCCGAGGCGCTCTTCCGGTTGGGCCAGGATCGTCAGGATTTATGGGTCGTGGCGCAAAGTTATTGGAAACTGGCTGCGAAAGAAATGGCGGCGGCCAACTTCATGCAGACCCCGGCGTTGTCCCACGCCTGCGAATACGAAACCTCACTCATGCTGGCATTGCGCGAGGACTGGGTGAAAATGAACCTGGCCAAGGGCAACGGCCCTTCGCTCGGATCGGCCTTTTACGATCGGCAGAATTATGAGCCATCGCGGGTGGTTGTGAGCGAGACTTTCAAACAGATGACGCCCAATGGCGCGATGGGTTCGCCGGAACTGGGCACGGCGGTGAAAGGGCGCAAATTGTTTGAGACCATCTCACCGGTTATTATAGAATTCCTGCGTGAGTTTTCGACGTGGCCATTGCCGAACCGAATCAAAGAAAACTCATCACCCAAGGCATCGACGCCCTGAATCTCAGCCGAAGCATGCTTCGGGGTATCGGCCCATTGGGAATGAAGGAATTTTGGTATCGGTGCTTGACATACAGATTTATGTAAATTGCATGTTTCCGTATGAAGGTTGCGATTTCCAGCACTGAAGCCGTTCGTACATTTGGCGACTGCCTTGCTCGTATCAACCTAAAAACGGGAATGAAACCACTAATGGACACTAATAGACACTGATGGAGAGCGACTTACAAAAGCAGAAACATTCATCCTGCGGAGGATGGCTCCGCTTCACGTATCTTCTTTAAAATCCGTGTTTTAT
>CALBXK010000361.1 GCA_937890535.1 uncultured Spartobacteria bacterium | reverse complement strand
TACTGCCCCTCCACTCATGACTCCTCCGGTGTCATTTCATTTGAGTCAATTCGGGGAATTCCGGCAACCTTCAGTTTGTATTGCCGCCGCCGACAAAATTTTTCATCATTTCCTGGGAAAAAAATGATGAAACCTCCACTGCTATCCCGCCCATATATTTCCATCCCAAAGAATGGAATTCGAATTTGATTGGGTGCGATGAGCACGACGGTCGGGTGAAAATCAATGGCGAGGATATCGAGATCAAGATAAACGGGGCCGGGGCCATGGACTGCGTCAAGTTCATCATTGGTTCGTCGGACGAAGGAACCTCGATGGCCGGCTGATGAATATCGCCGACTTTCGGTTTTTTGAGGGACAGTGTCTTTGATCCGGTACTCGGCCTGCTTTTCAAATAGCTTAAAGAGTTTTGGGCGGTTGACCGCGTGAGGGGGGACCCTTAAAGGTTTTTGCGGAGTGATCGCTTCAAGCTTATGAATGAAAAAATCAAGGTCGGAGTCATTGGGTGTGGACCCATGGGCTTGGAGCATGTCGAAAATCTGGCGAAAAATATCCATTGTGGTCCAGAAAATATTTGGGTGACGGATGTCGCCGCTACGGCTGTCGATCGAGCCCAAACCCGATTTGAGGTTCAGGCCGCCGCCAGCGCGGATGCCCTCTTGGCTAACCCAAAAATCGACGCGGTCGTCGTCGCCTGCGCCAACCGTTTTCATGCCGAGTTGGCCATTGCGGCGCTTGAAGCGGGGAAGCATGTGTTGTTGGAGAAGCCCATGGCATTGAACGAAGCGGATGCCCGGCGGGTTTGTCAGGCCGCTCAGACCTCGGGAAAAATCCTCCATGTAGGCTTTGAGCTGAGAAACTCCCGGTTCCCCCAAAAGGTCAAAAGTATGAAGGACGAGCTCGGGGAATTAGTCTCGGGACAGGTGGTGGAATATCGGGGCCACTTTTGGCCACCGTGGAAGGGAAAAAAGACGGATGGCGGCAGCATGTTTCTCATGGAGACCTGCCATTTGATTGACCTGTTTCGCTGGTGGACTGAGAGCGAGGTCGCCGAAGTGCATGCTGTGGGTTCCATGAAAAATCTCGTGCCCCATTATCAGTTTCCCGACACCCAGTTTACCTCCCTGATCTTCGAGAACGGATTTGTCGGCCACATTTCCCTTTGTCATGTGCGGTCTGCCCTGCCGGAAGGGTTTTCCTATTCCGACCCTGCAGGGCATGATCAGTTATTGGAAAAGAAGCTCGGGCATCAGTACGAGTACAGTTTGATTGGAACCCGGGGCGCACTGCGCTTTCTGCCTTTGGAGGGGATTTTTTTCCTGTATCGCCATGAACTGCAACCGGACGGATCTTTCTGGCAGCGGCTCGATGAAGGCTTCGATAGCGGAGGCTTGTCCGATCACAAGACCTCCACGCATAACGTGCAGGCGGAGATTGGAGAGTTCTTGGACTGTATCGTCCACGGGAGAGTTGGGGATCTGGATCCTGAAGATGCCTTGAGAACTCACCTTGTCTGTTTTGCCGCCGAAGAAGCTCTGCTCCATCGGCAACCAGTTCGAATGAGCTCTGTTCCTCATGCCGACGGCTCTCAATTTGCCGCTCCAAGAATTACGAAAGAGATGCTGCCGGTGGGGGTCGGAGCTTAAAAGAAGCTCTGCAAATCGCTTTTCAAACAAATTGAATGGTATTTGATGGTTTGAGAAAATCGGGTTCTTCACCTAGAAGTTATTCGTGTCCTGCCGCTGTTTTTTTATCCTGTTCTCTCTGATGGGTTCTTTCGGTAGGCTTACCGCCGGTGAGGATTTACCCGAACTCGATTCGGCGGAATTTCAACATATCTATGAGGGGAAGACCGTCTTGGAAAAGGCCGATCCGGCTTGGCTTCTGTCTGAGTCTGGGGTTGGGAATCAATGGGAGGTGATCGATGGGGACTTTCATTTTCAGAGTTCAGCGGAGGAGGATGAAGCGAATTATGTTTTCTGGGTTCTTCCCGATCCCGAGTGGGCCAATTTTTCCCGGCAAAAGGGATTCACCTTGGAAGTGGGCATGAAGCCTGATCCCGAAAAAAGTTTGGGAATCAACCTGGCAGCGATGGAGGAGGTGGGCGCCGGGTATGCGGTTTTGAAAGTTGGGGAAGATACTGTCGAATGGGCTCAGGGAACCGGCGAGGAAATGATGGTTTTGAGTTCGGAGAATAACAGGGATGGATTTCATGCTTTCCGGATTGTGAAACTACCCTCCCTCGGGGGAGAAGCGGGTTTGTTCAATATCTATCGGGATGGGGTGCTTATTGGGGAAGAACTGGGGGGCGCCTATGTTTCGGAGAAAATTTCGGCGAATCGCCTGTTTATTGGAGATGTGGGAACATGGGATGGCGGAGGTTCGATTTCTTTTATTCGCTGGGACACCACAGACGCTTATGCCCCCGAGAAAAAATAGCTTTTTGCAGGGGAAAAATCGGTCGGCCTTCACTTTGATCGAGTTGGTGGTGGTGATTGCCATTATTGCTGTTCTGGCGGCCTTGCTTTTGCCGTTGCAACGAACCGTGCTGGAGCGGGCTCAAACTGCCAAATGCATTGGCAATCTTCGCACGGTGGGAAGCGCCCTCATGACTTATGGAGCGGATAATCGTGGACTGCTGCCTCCCACCTCGGGATACCTCAAGGCCGAGTGGGTCCAGTCCGGGTGGGCTGAATTTCTGCAAGTGGGCGGATATTTGGATGGGGCGGCCGCCTTCTGCCCGGGTATTGGTCCCAAGGTGGCGAATGGGGTTGATTTGCGAAGCAAGAATCCCGATGTCCCAGCCTATTCGCTGGGGCATTTTACCTATGGCCTGCGAAGTGACCATCCAGGGAAAGTTGTTCCACCCTATAGTCCATGGACGGGTTCCTGGACGGGATTTTCATGGAATGGCCGGGCGTCGGCACCCATTCAACTGCAAAGAGTTGCCCTGCCGTCGGCCTCGATCTTGATAACGGATTCGTACGCGGTCGGCTATGGGGTGGAGGCCAGTGCCTATCGCTATGACGAGGAGTCGGCGGGTTGGGCCGGAGCCGACTTTCGGCACCAGGGCCGCTTGAATGCTTTGTTTGCCGATGGGCATGTCGGAAGTTTGGACCGAGCGGAAATGGCCCAGTTGCTGGAGGAGGAAGACCGGAATGCGTCTTTCTGGAACGGAGCAAGCATGGAGATGATTTCTCCGGCTCCTTGACGGGTCGCCGACGTCCAATTTCTCAATCCCATTTTTTGATTTTATGAATAATTATTTTTCTTCTCGCTCTTTGGTGATCGGTTTTTTGACTGGCAGCTTGACCCTCCTCTTTGCCGGGTCGGGATGTACGAAAGCTCCTGCGGACCTTGAGCTGGCGGCCGGTGGCGAGACAACTTACGAAATTGTGGTGGATGAAGCGGATGAACCGGCTGTGCGCCAGGCTGCGGCGGAATTAGCTGATTATCTGAATAAGATCACCGGTGCGACATTTCCGATCGTAACCTCATCTGAGGAAAAGAAGGATTCTCCCCGTCTCATCGTGGGCTGGGGCGAGGGTGCCCGGAGTCTTGTGCCCCAGCAGGAGATGGACGGCCTCAAGAATGATGGGTTTCTGGTCGAAGCCGTCGGGTCGGATCTGGTTCTGGCCGGATCCACTCCTCGAGGGACGCTGTACGCCGTTTACGAATTTCTGGAGAAATCCCTTGGCTGCGGGTGGTGGACGGCGGCGGTGGAAACTGTGCCTCGCAATTCGGATTTGAAAATTGCGCCGCCCTCCCTGAGCTCATCCTCGCGTTTTGCCTACCGGGATGTCTATGCGGAGGATCTGAAAGTCGATCCGGAATTTGCGGTGAAAATGCGCCGGAGTGGCCGCGCGGACGAACCTGCCATCCCTGAAAAATGGGGTGGGGATATCGGAATCATTGGCGGAGTCCATACCTTCGCCGAGTTTCTTCCGCCTGAGGAATATTTTGACCAACATCCCGAATGGGGGGCGCTGAGTTCGGGAGAACGGGTGCCTTGGACCCAATACGGGGGGCAACCCTGTCTCTCCAATCTCGAGTTTCAGGCAGCCTTTACCGCCAAAGTTTTAGAGCGATTAGATGCGGCTGAATCTCCCGAGATGATTTCCGTCTCCCAAAACGATAACAACTATCGCTGTCAATGTGACCAATGTTTGGCCATCGAAGAGGAAGAGGGCTCGGCGTCCGGCCCGATCCTTCGTTTTGTCAATGCGGTGGCCCGGGAGGTGGCCAAGAAATACCCAAAAACCCTCGTGGAGACTTTGGCGTACACCTATAGCGTGGATCCTCCCAAGGTGACCAAACCCGAGTCCAATGTTTTGATTCGGCTCTGCACCTATCTTGACAACCATGCGGTTCCTTTCAGCGACGAAAAAAATCAACCTTTTCAAGATGCCATCCAGGGATGGGCGGCCATCTCTCCCCGGTTATTTATTTGGGACTACACCACCGATTTTGCTGACCAATGGAAACTCCGCCCCAATTTGCTGAATCTCGGACCCAATATCCGATTTTTTGCGAAATACCCGGTGGAAGGAGTTTTCAGTCAGGGAGCATTTCAGCAGCGGACCGACTTCGTCGGTCTCAGAGCCTGGTTGGTTTCGCAATTGCTCTGGAATCCCGCCCAGGATGATCAAGCCCTCATCCGCCGCTACTTGAAGGGGTATTATGGAGCGGCGGCAGATCTCTTGGAAAAATATATCGAACTCATCCACAAGACCGCCCAGAACTCCGATGTGCTAATGATCGGAGGCGGAGAGGCTCAGATTGGCTTTGGTCCGGAGTTTTTCGAGGAAGCCGACAAGTTATTTGATGAAGCCGAGAAGGCGGTGGCCGCCGAACCCGAACTCCTTCGTCGGGTGCAGATCGAGCGCCTTGCTCCCGAGTACCTTCGCATTGTCCGGTATCCCGAACTGCGGGAGGAAGGGGTTTCCCTTTTCCCTGATTCCTCGGCGGCGGAGGCCGCCTGCGAGCAAATTTTGCAGCAAGCGGAACAACTCGGCGTGGCGGGCACAGATGGATATCTCAAAGACAAAATTGCCATTCATAAAATTCGTTGTCTCCCCGTGAAGCCTTTGACGGATGTGCCGGTCGGAGGAGAAGAGTTCTTCGATTTTCCGGCCCCGCGTCTCTATCTCCACAGCTTCGGAAAAAATGTGACTTTGGAGCCCGACCCGGAAGCGGCCTCAGGATATGCGGCCCGGGTTTCCTCCGCGGTTCCGGCCTGGACGGTTCAACTTCCGGCCGTTCCGGGTATGCAGGGTCGAAAATGGACTGCTTATGCCAGGGTTCGTTATGAGGGCAGGGGCTCCGTCACGATCACCTTTGGGGGCTATGACTCCGTCAATAAGAAGAAAACCGGGAGTGTAACCCAAACCCTCCAGGGAGGAGACGGGTATGAGTTGATCCGCCTCGATGGCATTCCCATGGAATATTTGGACTTTTTGTATCTCAGCCCGGCCAGTTCCGACGATACGGGTGGAAAGCTCTGGGTGGATCGCATAGTGGTGGTATCGGAATGAGTGCTCTTGGACTTCCTTCCGCGATGGTTCCGGAAGTCGATATCCCCGGAGATCTCCGACTGGCAGGGTTTTCCGGGCGGGTTCCCGGTGAGCCCGGACGGATCTGGGTACGGGCGATTCGACCGGAAAAGCCCTACTTTTATTCGAACAATGATCGTCCAAAGAATGAGGACGTGATCATAAGCTTACGGCTTCTGGATTTGCAGGGTGAGGAACTTTGGCGGGAAGAGGGTCGTTGTCCGCAGAGTCCGTGGCGGGAAGTGATTCTGCCCTGGCAGAAATTGTCGGCCGGGAGTTATGACTTGGAAGCGATTTTGATTTACGACGAATTGCCGATGGCACGCATGAGCAAGCCAATCACCATCCTTGCTTCGGAGCAGCGGGCAGAAGTTATCTCGGCCCCGGCTCTGGGGGAGGGGGATGCAGGAAATTGCGAAGATCTTGTCGAGTCTCTTTGTGGGTCGAAATACCTCAGGGAACTTCCTCCCCGCGAGGCTCTCCGGATCCCTGTGACGGCCGCGCAAAAGGAAGGGCTTCTGGCATTTTACGGCACATTTCGGGTTCCCACCGGGATTTTTCAAGCGGGGATCAACGACGATCTCGTTCCACAGGAGATCCATGATCCTGAACTCCTAGCTCAGGAAGTGTTTCTGGGATTCGGACGGATGGGTGATCTTCTTACGATTCAGGCTGGCGAGCAACCTCTGGCAATTCTTCGGGTTCGTCATGAGCTTCTCACTGCAGCCGATGAGGCCCTGGCTGGCCACGACACTCCTAAGAACCGGGACCGGCGGGTGGTGGTCAATAATGACGGTTTTTCAGAAGGTTTTTTTGAGCCTGATTGGAACCCAAAGCAGCTTGCCGAGCAGATTTTGCGTTTCCGAGGTCGTGGTGTGACCCAGGTGGATATGTGTTCGCTTGTGTCGGATACAGCCAGTTATCCCAGCGCTTGGGTTGATTTTTACGGGGAGGATCCCGACTTGGAATGGCCTGGCGAGGGCTATCGGGGAGCCCGTCGTCACTACGAATGGCTGGCGACCGAGACGGAAGGGTTGTTTCCTCAAGTGGTCAAAGCGGGCCGCTCGATTGGTCTGACGGTGGGAGGCTCCCTCCGGATGAATGTAAGCTATGGACATCATCCTTTTGGCCGGGTGATGAACGGGAAACTTTGGTTTGATCGCCCTGACTTGCGGCTCAAAAGGTCGCCGGAGGAGGAAGACGACAATGAAAATTCCTTGAGCTTTGCTTATCCCGAAACCCGGGCGCGGAGAATCGGGGTGCTGCGAGAGATGGCGGAGTTCGGCTGTCAGGAAGTGAATTTGGATTTTTGCCGTTATCCCCGTGTCATGGGATACGATGGGCCGCTGCTCGAAGAATTTTCCCGACGGCATGGGACAGACGGGAGCGCGGTCGAGATCGATGACCCCCGTTGGATTTGCATCCGGCAGGAAGTGATGACCGGATTTCTCCGGGATTTGCGGCAGACCTTGGGCGAAGTTCGGCCGGATTCGGCCGACAAGGTCCGTATCTCGATCCGTTTGCCGGCCACCAATTATGAAGGTTTCGGTTTTGATCCGGCGGTCTGGGCCGCCGAGGGATTGGTCGATGTCCTCATCCCAGCCTTTCCCGGTCACGATCGGTGGTGCGATGTGGCCCCTTGGGTTGCGATGACGCGGAATACACCGACTCAGATTCTGGCTGGCATCGAATATTTCCGCCACCAGACCAGCGAAAGCGAATTGACGGATGCCGAAATGGCGCAAGGAATCGAACCGGGGCGTCGACTAGCAAATTTCCGGGAAGATTTTCTTCGTCGCGCGGCCGAGGCCTACGCCAAGGGGGCTGATGGGATGTATGTCTTTAATGTCTGGGACAATTCCGCGCTTCTCGCGGGATTGGAGGATGCCGCCTACGTCCGGCATTGGAGCCGGTTTCTGGATCGGCAAAACCTGGACACGGAAGTGCATCCCTCCCGGCTGGTGACGGGGTGACCGCAGTTCCCCGCGAGTCATTCCGGTGGGGGAGCGCACGCGGCCCCATGGTCCGGCGGCTCGCCGGACCAATTTGAAAGCCTGGCCGTCCGGATTTCGCCCGATCCGTCGCAGCCTCGGCGAGCCGTCGAGGAACGACACCCGTGGTCGTAAATGAGGCTATTTTCAGCCGTCCCAACACGAAACAAGCGCTTACTTGAAAAACAAATTTGACAATCAAGGGTATGTGGGGCGAGAGTCTTCTCGGTGAAATTTGAGTGGGACGCGGCCAAGAGCGAAAGCAACCGGGAGAAACACGGGATCACGCTCGAAGCGGCGTCCGCCCTGTGGGCTGGCGCCGTACTTGAGCTGGAGAGCTATTATCCACAAGAGACCAGAAAACTGGCGATTGGGAAAATCGGAGGGAGATACTGGACCATCATCTTCACCTTGCGAGGCGGCAAAATCCGTCTCATCAGTGCCCGTCGCAGTCGGGAAAACGAAAAAGCCCTCTACCATGAAAAAGACCACAACCAAAAACCTTGAGGCGCGATTCGACGCCGGAGAAGATATTCTCGACCACTTCGACACCCAAACGGCCCGCTGGGGAGGCACTCGCAAAGGCGCGGGAAGAAAAGTCAGCGGGCGAGTTCAATACGTCACCCGGCTGCGTCCAGAGCTTGTCCAGGCCATCAAAGCCCGTGCCCAACGCGAGCACCGGGCAGAATGCGAGATCCTAGAAACCCTACTCATCCCTAAGTTGGTTGGGTAAAGTCCAGCGGCTCGCCGGACCAAAATCGTGGCTTGCGTATCCTTGGCTATCGAGGTAACCCGAAAAGTCGGTCATTGCGTTGCATGAATGGCCAATGCTTCACCTCGAGTTTAAGGATAACTCCTGATCCCCTCATGTTCTTCCCGTGATCGTTCCAAATCGTCCCTCTCTGATCGCAGGTGCGGCTGAGTCCTTAAAGAAGGCCATCGAGTCCGGCGAGATATCAGGAGTCTTACCCAATGTCCGTACCCTGAGCGATAATCTTTGCGTCAGTGTTCCCACCGTCGTGGCGGCGGTTAAAATTCTCGCCCGTGATGGTTATGTCGAGGCCCGACAAGGGCGGCCCACCCGAGTGGTGTTTTCCGGAGATTGTCCGGAGGTACCTCCCGAGTCCGGGCATCGGAAAATTGTTTTTGTGGGCTTCGGGTTGGAAATTCTTCTCCGCTCTGAACATTACCGAGATGTGGCGGATCGCCTGCAGAAACTCGATTTTGACGTGGAGCTGACGCAGTTTACCAAAAAAACCTGGCAGCAGGGACACGAGGAATTTGGGCGAACTATCTCAAAGATCAAGGTCGCCTGTTGGGTGTTGGTGGAAGCGCCTTCGCTGGTTCAAAAATGGTTTTCGGATCGGAAACTGCCCTGTTTGGTGTGCAGTGGAGTGGCCGATGCAGAAGTATCTTTCCCGGATTTTGAAATGAATTTTGAGGCCGTATATCGCCACTGTGCCAATCAGTTTTTAAACCTCGGACATGAACGCATCCATCTCCTGATCGAGGAAAGCTGCGCCGCGAAAAATCCCAAGAGTATCGATGCTTTTGTGGAGACGGTGCAAAAGCATCTGCCGGAAGCCTCCTCGAGCGACCTCGTGAAAATCCATGATGGCACTCCCGAAAATTGCGAGATCATTCTGCAACGGCTCTTTGCCCAAAAAATCAAGCCCACCGGCCTTTGCGTGGTATGGGTCAACTATTATATTCTGACCCAATCCTGGCTGCAAACCCGGGGATTCAAGATTCCTGAGGATGTTTCACTGGTGTGCCGGGATGGCGACAAATCGATTCATTTCCTCCGGCCTACTTCAGCCCACTATACCATCAAAAGCAGCGACGGCATTCACCGGCAGGTGGTCCGGGCGATTTTGGCGGTCGTGGAGAGGACAACCGGGAAGGAACACACCTTGGTTCTTCCGGAGTTCTTTCACGGAGAATCGCTGGCCGCCGCAAAGATTTGAGAGTCCGGGCTATTTAAAATATTTGAAGAGCAAGTAGTGGTTGTGCCGACATTGCCTTTCGCCTAATTTCTGGTTCAGAAACATCAATCCAACTCCAACTAAAAAATGAAAACATATCATTCCTCCTTGCTTACGTTTGCCGCTTCGACGTTTTGAATGGACTCAATCATGGGCGATGTTGAGCTGAAGGC
>CALBXK010000360.1 GCA_937890535.1 uncultured Spartobacteria bacterium | reverse complement strand
GTCGGTGACGACCGGCAGGCCGAAGGTGCCGAAGGGAAGTGATGTCTTCATGGCCCGAAGGCGCAGGGAATTCGTTCCAGAGTGAGCCACTTCGTCGTCGATGACCATGGTTTCATCGTATTCCAGCGGCATCGCGTAGTCCGAAAAGGTCCGGAAAGTCCAATATCGAAATCCGGCTTCGAAGGAAGGGTTCAGGATAAGATTCTTGGAAGTGCTGTAGTCCGGGATGGGAAGACGATCTCCGCTCCACACGTCGATGCCATTGGGGAGAACTTCGGTTTTTCCGACGATATCAGGCTGGGTGCGGAGGTCGACCAGGTAGCTCAGAACCCCTTCGTCGTCGGCGTGCAGTTGGACCGAACTTTTGTTTATCGTTACCGAGGAGCAATTTTCAAGGAGAACCGAGAAAGTGATCTTCTTATCATCCGGAAAAAACTCCAAGGTGGCGTCCTTCAATTCAGACCCGGAGAAAGTGACGGCGGTGGCGGCATCAAAATCGCGGGATTCACCCCCCTGGATGAGCCTTCCTTTGAATGTCATAAAGGTCGGAAGCGAAATTGTCAGATAACGTGATTCCAGCCGTTTCGATTCGTCCATTTTGGCGACGGCATTGACCCGGACGAGACCATCCGGCAATAGCGTCGTGCTGATTTTGTAGGTGCCGAGTACTTCGCTGCTGGTTGTGCTGGCGCGAAAGTGAGTGGCGAAGCTGGAAGTGTTGCCTTCCACGGCCTGGGCGTGGTCGAGAAAAAAGGGGGGAGAAATGTAACCTTCGCCGAAGTTGAAGATTTCTCCCATGGAGCCTTGAATGTCGTTGTCCAAGGTGAAAACAAGACTGCCGTAGTCCTTTTTGGTCCGAATGCTCTTGGACCCGAATTGGACACCTCCGGCGGGGGACATGGTGCGAGTTTCCGTTTCGGTGCTGTATCCGACTGGGACTGTCAACGCGAGAGCGAAGAGCAGCAAAAATCCAAGGCGGCGACGAATGTGGAAACAGGGGAGGGAACTAGTGGTGGTCATGAGCAATTCAGGATACTTTCGCGAGACTTGAGCGTCTGCAGATGGTGATACCTACCACTCCGCAGCGACCCAGGAAAGTGGGCTTAAACGGCCACTTATTGTGGCCGGGTGTCAGGTGCCTGTGGGACTGAAGAACGTTGGGGTCAGTAAATTTTTGGGGCCGCGTGCTCGAGGATCCTTCCGGTTTGGATCACCTTCCCCCGCATACCCCAGAATCACGGCCGGTATTTTTGCTCTTCAAAGAACTGCTGGTAGGCACCTGGCTGAGAATGGAGAAAACACAACTCCTCAGCGCGCGGCTCCTGAGTGGCGATGGCGCTCAGACGCTTGGCGCTGCAGCACTCGAGGGAAAAGCGAATATCCTGGTTTTGCAGGGCTCTGAGAAGGTTCGGTCGACCGACGTTGAGTTGACGGCTCACCGCTCAAGATCTGATCCCGGAAGAAGGATGCCAGTTGTTCCGCCCGGCCACTGTGAAAGAGCATCTTCCTCTGATACATGAGCTGGGCCAATAATCAAGTTAGGGCCGGCAGGCGATGCGACTTGGCCACGAGAAGTAGCCAAATCATGTCGCTTTCCTTCACCCATCAGGTCTTCTTAGTTACTGCAATGCGTTCGATCGCCCACACCCAGACCTGCCGGACGAAAACGGCGTTTTTTGCGAGAAGTTTTTGTGTTTTTGTCACCGTCTTTGCACTTTTGCCGGGAACGCTTCACGCGGATGTGACTCTCCCCGCCATCATCAGTGATAACATGGTGCTGCAACAGAACGCCAACGCGAGAGTGTGGGGCTGGGCCGATCCGGGTGAGAAAGTTAGCGTGACCCTTGGAGGACAGATTGTTTCAAGCGTGGCGAACGCAGAGCGCTATTGGGAGGTGATGCTGGAGCCGATCGTGTCCAGTGGCCCGATGGAAATGACAATTGCCGGGAAAAACACTCTGACGGTTCGAAATTTGTTGGTGGGTGAGGTGTGGGTGGGGGCCGGACAGTCCAATATGTGGTGGCCGGTTTCCCGGACCTCCAACGCGGGAGAGGAAATCTCGAAGGCGAATTATCCGAAGCTCCGCTTGTTCACCGTCCCGGTGCAGGTGAGTCGGGTTCCTCTGGATGACATCCCGGACCCCCTGATGCCCACCCAACCGGTGGCACCGCCCATTGCCTTTCCCGGTCGGTGGGTGGAATGCTCTTCTGAGACGATTGGTGATTTCTCCGGCGTGGCCTACTATTTCGGACGGGACCTGCATCGGGACCTTGGCGTGCCGGTGGGAATGATTGCCATGTCGGTGGGGGGCTCGGTGGCCGAAGCCTGGACAAGCGAAGAGTCACTTGCCAAAAACCCTGTAACCCGGCGGGTGCGGGATCATTGGGATAACTATGAAATTTCGCAATACGCGGCCAAAAAGGCGGAGTACGAAAAGAAGCTTGCCGCTTGGAAAAGAGATTCAGCTCAGCCTGAACCGGCGCCGCCAGTTGATCCAGCGATTTACGTCAACCGGGCAGGATCACTTTTTAACGGAATGGTCTCGCCGGTTCTTCGATTCACAATTAGCGGAGTCCTTTGGTATCAGGGGGAATCGAACGCGATCCAGGGTGCACTCTATAGCCACTATCTGAAAGCGGTCGTCACCGACTGGCAGGAAGCCTGGAATTTGGGTGCGTTGCCTTTCTTCATCGTACAGCTGCCGAACGCAGACCCGACTCTCTTCTCCTCGGTTGGCGACAATTGGCCGGCGGTGCGCGAGGCCCAGGCCGAGGCGTTGGAAATCCCGGGGACGGCCATGGCGGTCACTATTGACATCGGCGCGGCTGATGATCTTCATCCTCCCAACAAGCAGGAAGTCGGAAGGCGCCTCGCCCGGCTTGCGGAGGGATTGGTTTATGGAAAAAACATTTCTTATACCGGACCAAGCTGCCAGTCCGTGCAGGTGACTGGGAACAAGGCGCGGCTTCAGTTTAGAACCGGCGGGGGAGGCCTGGTGGCGAAGGATGGAAAATTGGTCGGGTTTCGCGTTGCCGGTGCGGATGGCCGCTTCTTCGATGCCAAGGCGGAAATTGCGGGAAACAACGTGGTGGTTTGGAGCGATGAAGTTCCCGAACCGGTAGCGGTTCGTTACGCCTGGGCCAACAACCCGCGAGGGAATCTTTTCAACGAAGAGGGCTTTCCGACCGGACCATTCCGGACCGATGATTGGGAGTTGGCCGCGGTCGGAGAAACGCCGTAATCGTTAGCAGAAAAGGGCCGTCAGTATTCCTTGGGGCCGTCCAGATCAAGGGTTTTATCGACGACGGGAACCTTGCCCGTTTCGAAGTAATGATCGGCACTGTCGAGGATCGCCTTGGCAAAGCGGCGGGTGGGAAACCCGTAAAGGGTGATGGGAACGCTCAAGGAGATTTCATCAGGGCAATGCTCGATCGCAACGATTTCCGCCTTTTCCGGGATGGAGATGCCCCGCTGCAGAAGAGCCGTCGCGAGTATGCCGACAGAAACGGGTGAAAAGACGATGAAACCACATGGCTCTTTCATTTTCACGGCGAGCTTCTCCATCGTCGATCGCAACGAAGTGATATCATTCCAAACGCGCACGACATCCGCCCGTACCGGCTGATGGGGCCATTGCGTGCACGCGGCCTTGAAGCTCTCTATGCTTTTCGTGATGCCCGCCTCCCGATTCGCAAGATTGATGAGGACGATGTGCTTGAGGCCGCGTCTCAGCAATCTCAGCGTGGCATGGCGGGTTGAGCCTTCCAGGTCAGGAGTCAGGAAGGGAAGGGTGATATTCTCTCCGGTGTAACCGATGACCACGGCGGGCTTTTTCCGGTCCATGAAGAGACGCTGGTAGGAGCCGGGAAGAGAATGGAGGAAACACAACTCGTCGCGGTGAGGCCTCTGCGACGCAATGGTACGAAGCCGCATGGAGCCGCAGCGTTCGAGGGAAAGACGAATGCCGCTGTTTTGCATTCCTTCCGACAAGGTGAAGAGCCACTTGGTGTCGTGCTGAAGTTCCGGGTAGTTTCGACCCAGAAAGAGAAAGCGCGCAAGCCGGGAGTGACTCAAGGGATGGGATTTTGCGTCCGCCTTGAATGGAACAATCGCGGCGCCGTTCGCCGTGATGGTGACCAACCCGGCGTGCTCAAGGATATGCAAGGCCCGGAGAAGGTTGGGCCGGCCAACGTTCAGTTGCCGACACCAGACCCGGCTGGAAGGAAGCGGATTCGACAATTCCTTGCGCAGGATTTGCTCGCGAATGAAGGATGCCAATTGTTCAGCTCGGCCGCCATGAAAAGGCATGTTCCTTCAGATACACTAGCCATCTCAATAATCAAGCGGTAGGCGGTCGGGCTGCCGGCGACCGGGACTTCGCGGGGCGCTTGACCGGGTCATCTCCATGGCCGCGTCCTGTGCCGTAGTTTCCATCAAGCCGACGCGTTCTGCGCCTGAGCCTTTGATCCACAAGGACACTCGTTTTATAACGAGGACGGATTTCCGGCAGCACCTTTTCGGACCGATAGCTAGATGCCTGAGGAGATAGCGAAAAGGCTGTGCACGCGGATGGATACAGATTTTCTCATTGGTGAACGTAAACTGGTCACGAAAAGTGGCCTTACTCAGAGGCTTTCAATTCAGCCATGACTGCGCGACGTTGCCCTCATGAAAACCCTCCTTGATCCCATAAATAAGAATATTCCCATGAAAACCCTCCTCAATCCTATGCTTCGTCTCTTGGCGACCGTGGCGGTCCCTTTTCTGCTGTGGACTGCGACTGCCAGCGCTCAATTCTTTTACGTGACGACCGGCACCAGCGGGGTGGTCAACAAGGTCTCCTCTACCGGAACCCTCCTTCCTGACCTGATCAGCTACGGGCCCGGCGCTCACGTCCAAGGGATCGCAGCCGCGACCAATGGAGACATCTATGTCAGCGTCCTCAAAAGCGGCACAGCCACCGTCAACCAGGTGACCCCAGGTGGTGTTTCCACCGTCTTCGCCACTTTGCCGGATCAGGTTCTCAGCTTGGCCTTCAACAGTACCGGAGATCTCTACGGCGTCTCCGCCGCTGGAGGGCCCTCGGGAGGACACGATATCGGCATCATCACTGGCGGTGGTTTTTCTGCCATCTCCATCACGGGGGCCCCATTTGCCCCGCTCTTCAGTGCCCAGGATTTGGCATTCGACAATATTGGAAACCTCTTTGTGTCCAATAATGCTGCTGGCGGCGTCTACGCCAATAGCGTTGTCAAACTTGCTCCATCCATTGCCACTCCCGGTTCATGGGACAGTTCACAATTCGCAGACACGGCAGGCTTTAACGCCTTCGGACTCGCAATTGATGGTTCGGGGAATGTCTTTGTCTCCTCGACCGTGGTCAGCTCCGCCACCCCAATCAGGAAGTATTTGTCTGATGGCACGCTGACCGCTTTTAACGTGTCGGGCGGAAACTTCCTTTCCGCTCGCGGCTTAGAATTGGCAAATGGTTCCCTCTACGAAGCCGATTTTAGCTTTAATCTCCTCAATGAAATTGATCCAACTACCGGAGTGGCCACAAACTTCGTGTCCGGACTCGGTGTGCAAGCAACTTACATCGCCTATTCACCCGTTCCCGAACCCTCCCAGGTCGCACTCATTGTTCTTGGTGGAATGGTACTCATGGGAACAATGCGACGAAATCGGCAACCCAGGACCTGTTAGGTTCTGCTTCAAGGAGCCTGCCGAAAGCCGCATAAAAAAAGAAACCGATGATTGTTGGAGGGCATTTCCAAGGCGGAGCTTTGAATGGAGCCTTCGACAAAATAAAAAAGAGGCGGGAGTTTTTTTCGATCGTGATTGAACCAACTCCAGCGCGGAAGTCTCATCATGTCAGCCTGTCTCTTCGCACCAACCTCTTGAGAATTCGAAGCGGGTTTTTCCTCTTATGTCTGCTGATTGGATCAGCCTTCGCGGGGGATGAGGGCGAGTTTTTAAAAAATGGCGAGTTTATCGACTCGTGGAAAGTGCGAGATAGTCATGCCGATCAGGCGCTCCCGAAAGGTTGGTTCGCATCGGCGGTCGAAACGAGTGGAAATCCTTGGGTGAAGGTACTCGAAGGAACAGAGTACGGAGTGGAGATCCGGGCGGGTTCGGAACCTAGGTATCTTTTCCAAGATGTCAAAATCGATGACCCGGGAGTTTGGCTATTAAAATGGAAGGCCAAAGGGGAGGGGGCGGCGACCGTCACGGTTATGCCCCGTGATGCGGAAGATAATTTTTCTCCGGCGGTATCCAAGGATTTATTGCTCTCGGATTCCTTTCAAGAGGAGGAGCTCTCAATTCTGATGCCGGAGGATGTGGCCATTATCCGCATTATGATCGGCCCTAAGTTGCCTGATTCCGTCGCTGTTTTCGAAAAACTGGAGTTGATTTCACCCTCCGGCGGGAACGAATAAATCCCACCAAGTCGTCGCGTCGGAAGGACGCCATGAAAATGCGATTGAGAAATTCTCCAGCATTGAAAAGCCTGATGCGCGCCTCAACTGTTTGCCTCTGCAAACGGAATTGCCCCCATTGCCCGTTGTGAAGAAACGCCCATCCAACCATTGTTTTCGCGATCATCCCTGCCGCCCGGCCAGGGTTGTGGACGTGCATGCCCACGTGGGGCTACACAATAAGATGCCGTGGCTCGGAACGAACGACTTGGGGACGGTTCTGGACCGCGCGGCGCGGGTCGGGGTGAATATTTGCATCTTGAGCCATCTCAGCGGGCTGTACGGAAAGCCGGCGAATCTCAAGCTTCTCCGGCAAATTGAGAAGCGCGAGGACGCGATGATGTGGTGGGTCGTCGATCCCCGGTCGAAAGACAGCCTTCGAAAATTCAAAAATATTGCGACGCACCCGAAGGTGGTGGGGATGAAGATCGGGCCGACCTATCATAAGTATCGTTTTGCCCAGCAGGCCCAGGTTTTGCTGGAACTGGCCGGCGAAACGAACGCCGCCATCCTGACCCACAGCGGAGAGCCCAACGACATGCCCTCAGAAATTGTCAAGTGGGCCAACCGTTATCCCGCGGTGCGGGTGGTCATGGCGCATTTTGGCAATTGCCAGGCCTTTCAAGGGCATCTCAAGGCCATGCGCCGCTGCACGTCGCCGAATTGTGTCGTCGATACCTCATCGGCAGTTTCCCTGGTATCCGACCATATAGAAAATGGCGTGCAGGAACTGGGGGCCGCGCGCTTTCTCTTTGGTTCCGATTCGCCCCTGTACTCCGTCGCAGCCCAGTGCGCCCGCATCCTGGAGGCTGATCTCAGTCCCAAAGAAAAACGCGCCATTCTTGGCGATAATGCCTGTCGCTGGCTGCTACGGTTGCCCAAAAAATAATCACCAAAAAATTCCATAAATATGAAACCTATTACTAAAGACCAGCTGTGCGGAATGTGGGCGGCTTTGCCGCTGCCCTGGCAAGAGAACGGCTCCCTCGATGACGAAATCTATGAGGGCGACATCGCCCGTTGTTGCGCTTCGCGCGTGAACGGAGTCTATAGCGGCGGTACCACCGGCGAATTCTATGCCCAGGATTTCGCGTTGTTTAGCCAGGTCAACCGCATCCTCGTCCAAACGGCCCATGAGCATGGCACACCGGTGCAGGCCGGTTGCACGGCCCTCGGTACGGAGGAGGCATGCCAACGCGTCCGCTTCGCCCGCGAAATTGGGGCAGACATCATTCAGATTGCTCTGCCTTTCTGGCTGGAGTTGGACGATGAAGAGGTTGTCGAGTTTTTCAAAGCCGTGGCCACCGCTGCCGGCGATGTTCCTCTGGTGCATTATGATACGGGGCGAGCCAAACGCCGCATTTCTCCGGGACTCTACCAGCGCCTGGGCCGGGAAGTCCCCACGCTGTGGGGAACGAAATTCGGCGGCGCCGATATTCACGCCGTGAAACAGATCACGCTCGCGAATCCGGACCTGAAGGTTTTCGTGGGCGAGCACATCCTGGCCAGCGCGACGCCGATGGGGGCCACCGGATCGTACAGTGCCCTGGTGCTGCTCAATCCGGGCTGGATGATGGAATATTTTGAGGCTTGCCGCGACCGCCAGTGGAATCACGCGTTCGAAGTTCAAGACGAGATCGGCCGTCTGTTTTCCACTCTGGGATCGCTGCCGACTCCCGGGTTGCAGGACTCGGCATTGGACCGCCTCTTTGGGCAGTTGGATAATTTCTTGCAATGTCCGATCGCCTGCAAGCCGCCTTATCGCTCCGGCACCGTAAGTGATCTGGAATATTTGCGAAACTGGACGGAGAAGAATCTTCCCCACTTGCTCCAGAAAGCCGTCGTTTGAGTTAAGAGCCCCAAGGCATTAAAGAATAAGATTTTGCCCTGCGAATCCAAAGAAATGAATAAGTCCCTGGCAAACCGCGCCCATGAAATCGAGGAATGGGCCGAAAGACATTTTCTCGACCCCCATGGCATCGTGTACACGTATATCGATACCGAAACTGAGGGACCCATCACCGACTCATTTTTCGGAAAAGACCAATCTCCGATTTGCCTTCCCGGGGTCAAACCGACCGAGTGGCATAATTACGAAAATTGCTCGATGGCCACGGCGGCCTACATGATGGGATTGCTTTACCGGTACACGGTGGAAAAAGATCCCGTCGCTCTTGAGAGGGCCCGGCGCTCTTTTGGCGCTCTCAAGTATATCTATGAAATGGGCAAACAACTGGAGGAAGGCTTTCTTCCGAAAGTTTACGGAGACAAGTTTTCGGACCAGACCTCCACCGACCAGGTTCTCTATGTAATGTACGCCTTGGATTATTTCCATGCGTACGGAACTGTCGAAGAAAGGGCGGAGATTGATCGTATGATGACACACATCGTCCGCTTCTGGGTGAAACGCGATTATCGCTACAAATATTTCTGGATGGACAATATGTCCTGGCCGCTCAACCGCTTCCCCACCTTGTTGCTGATGGCGTACAATCATTCCGGCGATCCAGAGTTTAAGCGGGAATATGACCGGATTCTTGCCCTGGGGGTGACGAACGAAGCGGTGGAATCACGACTTTATCAAAAACGGAAACCGGACTATGAGCCGACGCCTTTTGAGAAAAAAATGGGTGCGTATCTCATCGGCGAATTGGAGGGCTCGGTTTCCATGGGCATTATGGAAATGGGTTATTTGCTCAAGCACGATCCTCAAAATCCTTGGGCGAAGAACTGGAAACAGTCGATTCAGCAACAATGGGACGAAGCGAAATTGGTCCTCGTGCCCGATGGGACAATGTATGTGCATGTCCTTGTTGACATGAAAACCGGTGTTTCCCGCCGCATGGAGCCGGGCTTTTTCCGCGAGGAGGAAAATTCAAGCCATACCATGGGCGATTGGGTGGGGTTCCGCTTTGCGGCAGGCTGCAGGAGTTGCGACAGCACGTTTATTGCCCGCGCTCTTGTTCAGGCGCACGAACACATGAAAGATCCGGAAATGGACGCCGCCGCCCGGAATGTTTTCCAATCGCTGGGTATCAAGGACTTGAGGTCTTTTTACGACCCCGACCGATATCTTCCGGAACTCCAGCACAGAACGAAACTCTACAGCGGCGACGGCATGAGCAACTGGCTTTGGGGTTACTGGCAAGGTCGGGCCAACAAGGATTTTGGCGAATAATCACTCCTATAAACATCGAAAAAAATTTATGATAAAATACGAAAAACTGGACGATGGTTTCGTCCATCAATGTCCCAACGAAGGCCCTGACTGTGTCGCGGTTACATCCCGCTCCGTCGTGACGCGGGAAGGCGAAATTCTCTGCAGTTTCCATTTGCAGTCCGGCATTGGCATGAATAATTTTGCGCCCTGCCTCTCGCGCTCAAACGACGGCGGGAAGACCTGGCAATTGCAAGGAAAGATATGGCCGCACCTGCGTGAAAAATATTCGATCAATTGTTCCATCAGCAAAGCCGCCAACGGGGATTTGTTTTTGTATGGCTTTCGGATGCCGAGAAAAGGGGAAGATGAATCCTTCTGGTCTGAGGAAACGCTGGGAATATTGCCCAACGAGTTGATCTGGTCGCGTTCGACGGATAGCGGGCATACTTGGTCGGAGCCGGAGGCTTTTTCACTGCCGTTGCCGGGCGCAGCCGAGACCCCGACCCCGATTTGTGTGACGCGCGCGGGGCGATGGATTGCCCCGTATGCCCCGCACAACACCTTCGATCCCAACCTTGAGGTCGATCTGCGGCACACCGTGATCATGATTAGTGATGATGAAGGCGCCACCTGGCGGCATCAATCGATCATGCGCGTGGAAGGCGAAAATACCTGCATCGCCGCCTCATGGGTGGCCGAGCTCGCCAATGGCGCCTTGCTGTGCACCTGCTGTCATTTGACCCGGGGAAAAGGCGACGATTATCCAAATCCTTTCACGATGTCGTTCGATGGAGGAGACACGTGGCTGCCCACCGGTTCGACCGGCATTATGGGCCAGGTGGAAGGGCTGGCGCCCTGGGGAGATAATCAAGCCTTGTTTGTCTATAACCAACGCCGCTGTGAGACACCCGGGATATGGTTGGCGGTTGCGGAACCGTCTGCGGCGGGTTTCGGCGTGAAAAACAACGCCATTGCTTGGCAGGCTGGAACGGTGACCCGCGCCCCCGGCTCGGTAGAATTCAGCAACTGGACCAATTATTCCTTTGGGGAGCCCTGTGTCACGGTGTTGCCCGACCAGACGGTGCTCATTGTCTTCTGGTGCATCCAGCCCCAGGGGCGCGGGGTCGGATTTGTGAAGCTCAAAATTGTTTGAGTCACCTACGCAACCGTACGTTTCGTAGTCTCTCAATTCCCAATCGATGAAAATCACCGATGTAAAAACAGTCCTCCTGACCGGTCCCCTCACCCACGATCCCTACTTGTTGTGCTTCCGTAAATGTCGATCAGCGGCATTTATAGAAGTCCACACCGATACCGGTTTGGTGGGAATCGGCGAAACCTATACCGGCTACCATGCGCCGGAACTCGTACCCGGGATCGTGGAGTTTTATAAACCGATCCTGATGGGGTTGGGGGAAAAGGAGATCAACCCCCGAATGCTCTGGGACCGAATGTATCATTGCTCCTATTTCTGGGGCCGGAACGGCATCGGGGTGCATGTGCTGGCGGGCATCGAGGGGGCGCTTTGGGATTTGCGGGGTAAAATGGATAAGCTTCCCGTGCATCACCTGCTAGGGGGGCGGATGCACGACAAGCTGCCAGCCTATGCCACCGGTAGCATCAGCAATTATCCGTGGAGCGAATTGACGCAAAAATTTGAACAGTACCGCCAGGCCGGCTTTCGAGCCGCCAAGGTGGCTGCGGGTTGGTACAACGCGGAGACGGGTGAAACTTTCAACGGCCGCACGCCGCAGGCCTGGGTTGACGTCGAGTGTGAGAAACTGGAGGCGATTCGCAAAAGTATCGGCCAGGATTTCACCATCTGTCTCGACGGGCACATGAGCAATGCCATGAATGATAAAATGACGCCGTGGGACGTGGGAACCGCCAAGGCGGTGCTGAAGGCCATGGAGCCGTACGACATCTTCTTTTATGAAGAGCCCTTAAACTATAATAACGTCGAGGGTTACGCCGAACTCTGCCGCAGCACCTCCATCCCCATTGCGGGAGGGGAATGCCTCTCCACCCGGGAGGAGTTCTGGCAGTACGCCCAACTCAGCGCCTTCGACATCGCCCAACCGGACGCATCTTATATCGGAATGTCGGCGTTCGTGGATGTCGGAAAAATGTTTGCCCTGACCGGAAAGCGCGTCGCCACCCACGCCTGGAGCAGCGGCGGAGGGGTGATGGAAAATATTCACGCTGCTTTTGCCACGCCCAACATCGCCATCCTGGAACTGCCCCCCCTGGCGGGCCCGCTGCACACCGAGGTCTATCCCGATGGCTATCGCTTCGAGGACGGACACATCCTTCCCCCTGAAGTCCCCGGCCTCGGCATTCGATTGACCGACGAACTCAAGGCCAAGTATCCGTTCATCCCCGGCTCGGGGGAATGGAACGCGGTACCGGGAAAGTCTGAATACAAATAGCAAGTTTTCATGGAAAAAAATCTGACGATTCTTATTTCGATCGCAGAGGATGCGGCCGGGATCGCCCAAATCCGCCAACGTTGCCCCGGCTGTGAGATCCGGATGGCTCCTTGGATTACGGATCCGAAAACGGAGATGGATCCCCAACTCATGAAGGGGGTGGATGTTCTGGCCTGTGAGGTTCCTCCCGCGAATTTTGAGGAGTTCGATTCGCTCCGATGGATGCAGATCACCTCGGCGGGGTATTCGCATGTACTGCATTTGCCGCTGATCGAGCGGGGCATCCGGGTGACAAACGGTCTGGGAAATTTCGACGGTCCCATCGCCGAGTGGAATATTTTCATGATGCTGTTTTGGGAGCGCCACATGATCGATCAGATGGCCAACCAAAAAAATCATGTTTGGGATCCGGCCGAGCGCTTTCAACGCGACTTGTACGGCGCGAACATTGGCTTTTACGGCTACGGTGGAATCGCACGCGAGACGGCCCGCCTGGCCAAGGCGATGCACCTCAACGTTTCTGTCCTGACCCGCGATGGTGCCATCAGGAAGCGCCCGCTCACCTACTGTGTGGAGGGCACCGGAGACCCGGAAGGTGTCCTGCCTGACCAAGTTTTCCAGCCGTCCGAGATCGAAGAATTCATGAGTGGCCTGGATTACTTTTTGGTCACGATTCCGCTAACCGATTCGACCAGGGGTTTGATCGGTGAAAAAGAACTCAAGATGCTGCGTCCGTCGGCGGTCTTGATCAATCCGGCCCGGGCCCAGATCATCGACGAGGAAGTCTTCATCCGCTGTCTGAAGGAAAAGTGGATTCGTGGCGCCAGCCTGGATGTGCACTACGCCTATCCATTGCCGCCGGAGCATCCCCTCTGGGATATGCCCAATTTGGTCATGACACCTCATATTTCCGGTTCGGCTTTGAGCCCGCATTTCCTCAAAAGGGTTTACGACATCATGGCGCAGAACTGTGAACGCTATCTTAAATCCGAGCCGATGCTCAATGAGTTGACCGAGTCTCAATTGCAGGGCAAATAGGGGTCAATATCCTTTGACCGATCACGCCACAGCTTGAAATGAACGATCCCTTACACATGCTGGAAACCCCGTCGGGGATAAAATTTGGCTCTCTTGGAAAACCGAAAGCTGAGTTGGCACCGTCGATTATTGTCATCGGGTCCGACCTCGAATACAGCCTGACCAACGACGAAATGAACGAGGTGGGAAGACTTTTGGGCCCAAAGGGCATAAAAAGTTATGGGCTCGACGTGCCGTGTCACGGCGCGGACTTAAAGCCGGGCGAGCAGCAAGGTTTGAATGGCTGGCGGGCTCGTTTGGACCAGGATGAGGATTTCGTCACGCCCTTCACTCAGAAAGTCTCTGAGATCATCGATTTTCTCATCGCGGAGGGCTTCAGCGATCCGCATCAAATCGCCATCGCGGGGACATCCCGGGGCGGTTTTATGGGATTGCATGCCATGGCAGCCGAGCCCCGGGTGCGGTGCGGAGTGGCCTTCGCGCCTGTGACGGAATTGCCCATATTAAACGAATTTTGGGGATTGGAAAAGCATTCCCTGACGCAATCCCTCTCCCTGTCCAACGTGGCGGACAAATTAGCGGGTCGCCCGCTGTGGATGTGCATTGGCAACAATGACGAGCGGGTGGGTACGGATAGCCTCATCGCCTTCAGCAGAAAGGTGGTCTCGTCCTCGTTCGCCCAGAAAAGATCTGCTCCGATCGAACTCCATGTCATGCCAAGCGAGGGCCACAGAATCCATGAGGCGGCACACGAGGAAGCCGCGGCATGGTTATCGAAAAACCTGGTGCATCCATTGAAAAAAACATGAGTATTCCAGCGGCTCCTTCGATATTCGATTTGTCTCAGCGTCGTCTCTGGGTTTTCGGTGGTGCCGGCTATTTGGGCCGGGCGGTTGTGTCTGCCCTCGACTCTCAAAATGCCGACGTCATGTGTATCGATCTTGAGGACCGGGCTCAGGCCTTCATTGCGGAATGGAACCTTTCGTCGCGAGCGGTTCCGGTTTCTCTGAATGTGATCGAGACGGACGAGGTGCTCGCCTGGATTCAGAAGGAGTGCGAGGCCGGGCGCTCTCCCCACGGGGCTGTCTTTCTGACGACGCCGCTGAGCGGAACTCCCCTCGACCAATTGACCCGTGAGGAGTTGACCTCCTACAATGAGGCCGGTCTGAGTGCCTTGTTCTGTGTTGTGCGTGAGGTCGGATCGGCCATGGTCCGGCAAGGAGGAGGCAGCCTGGTTCTTTTTTCCAGCATGTATGGTCTGGTGGCTCCGGATTCCCGTATCTATGAGGGGCTCCTGGCCCCGAATCCGATTCAATATGGTATGCAAAAGGCGGCGATCGACCAGATGATGCGTTATCTGGCCGTCACCTGGGGGAAACACGCGGTGCGATGTAATTCCGTAATTCCAGGGCCATTTCCAAATCTCTCAGTGCAAAAAAATCATCCCGAGTTTGTCGCTCGCCTCGCGGACAAGACGCCCATGGGGCGGATTGGAAAGGCCGATGAAATCGCCGGTGCGGTGGCCTTTCTCCTATCGGACGCCGCGACTTATATCAATGGTCACGGCCTCGTCGTGGACGGAGGCTGGACGGCATGGTGAATGAACAAGCAGTAGAGCCAGAACTA
>CALBXK010000359.1 GCA_937890535.1 uncultured Spartobacteria bacterium | reverse complement strand
GGTTGGGATGGAGGATGCCCGTTACCGGCGGGTGGGTGGGTATTCCAAGGGAATGCTCCAGCGCATCGGGCTCGCCCAGGCGCTCATTCAGGATCCGCGTCTTCTCATCCTTGATGAACCCACCGCCGGGGTGGATCCGCTCGGGTCGCGACAAATCCGCGATCTGATTTTGGAGTTGAAGAGCCAGGGAAAGACCGTTCTTCTCACTTCCCATCTCCTCGAGCAAGTGCAGGAAGTCTGCGACCGCGTCGGCATCATGGCCCGGGGAAAGCTCATGCGCGAAGGCTCGCTCGAAGAGCTTGTCACCGTCGAAGACCAAACCGAATACCTCATCGAAAATGCCCCGCCGGAACTCGCCGCCAAAATTTCCGAACTTGCCCAGGCCTCCGGGGCCAAACTTTTGCAGGCCCGCAAGCCCCAACTGACCCTCGAACGCATCTTCCTCGAAGCCGCGGAAGCCCAGAACAAGCCGTGAACTATTTCGTCACCGGGACCGATACCGGTGTGGGAAAAACTTTTGTCACCGCTCTGCTGGTCCGAGCCTTGCGCAAGACGGGGCTGAACTCGGTGGCTCTGAAGCCCATCTGCTGCGGGTCCCGCGAAGATGTTCACATCCTGCGGGCTGCTTCCGGGGGAGAACTCAGCATGGAGGAAATGAATCCGCAATATTTCGACATCGAGGCGGCCCCACTGGCTGCCAGCCGGAATCACCTGGAGCCGGTGAATCTCGACTTTCTCGCCGCCTGGTTCCAGTCCCATCGGGCCCAACGCCAGTCCCTGCTGGTCGAAGGGGCCGGCGGTTGGATGACGCCGCTCGCTGCCAAACAAACCATGGCGGATTTGGCCGGGCTCTTTCAATTGCCGGTCCTGATCGTGGTGCCGAACCGGCTCGGCTGCATCAATCACACCTTGCTCACCGTCGAAAATATTCGCTCCCGGGGCCTCGAATGCGCCGGTCTAATCCTCAACAGCATGGAAAAAAAGCAATCTCTGGCCGCGAGGACGAACCGAGAAAATCTCCAAGAAGCCTGCGCCGTGCCCATTCTCTTCGAGATCCATCCCGGCCAGCAAGCCTTGGAACTTGATCGGGCATAAACCCGCCACGGGGAGGCCGGGGGGCTCGGCTTTTCCAGGAGCCTGAGGGTTCAACCTTCGCTCTCGGGGCGGGTCTCGAAATGTCATCCCTTGTTTGAATTTTAGCGAGGCCTCGCATGATTTCTGCTAGCAAAGCACCGTGAGCAATGAATCTGTCGATACGCATAACAAGGCCCTGAGAGTCAATCTGGACCCTCGCTGGTATGGCACTTTCGCGGAGATCGGTGCCGGTCAGGAAGTGGTGCGCTGGTTTTTTCGGGTCGGAGGCGGAGCGGGTACGATTGCCAAGAGCATCTCGGCCTATGACATGAAAGTCAGTGATGCCATTTACGGACACAGCGAAAGGTATGTCTCCAAGGGCCGCCTCCAGGCCATGCTGGACTATGAGTTTGAGTTAAATACGGAACGCCTTGGCCCCGCACGCGGCGACACTTCGGCATTTTTTGCCTTCGCCGACACCGTCGTCGCTCGCAGTTTTAAGGGCGGGAACGAATGTCACGGCTGGATGGGCATCAAATTCCAGAGCCGTCCGCGGGATGAGCCCAGCCAGATTCTCATGCACGTTCGCATGCTCGACGCCGAGGCCTCGCTGCAGCAGGAGGCTCTCGGCATCGTCGGGGTCAACCTCTGCTACGGCGCATTTTTTCTCCACCACCAGCCCGAGCAACTGGTGGACTCCCTCCTCGACCGACTCAGCACCGGCCGCATCGAAATCGACATGATCGAACTCAGTGGTATCGAGTTTCGCAATGTGGATAACCGCCTTACGGCCCTCCAGCTTGTGCAGCTCGGACTTAGCGGGGCCGCCATGTTCGGAGCCGATCGCGAAGTCCTACAACCCTCTGAAGCCCTGTACAAAAAGGCCGTGCTCGTCGAGCGCGGCAGTTTCCGTCCCACCACCCACGTGAACCTCGACATGGTCGCCTGCGCCATGGAAAAATTCAAAGCCGACCCCGCCGTTGCCGATAAGCCCATCCTGCCTCTCATGGAGCTCACCATGCGCAACCTGCTCGCTGACAAAAAAACGGTCGATCATCGCGATTTTCTCGCCCGGGCCGAACTCCTCTCCGCCTGCGGTCTGACCGTAATGATCTCCGACTACTTCGAGTATTACCGTTTGGCGGCCTACCTCGCCTTAAAGACGAAGGAGCGCATCGGCATCGTCATGGGCGTGCCCAGCCTCATGGAGATTGTGGACGAAAAATACTACACCGGGCTGCCAGGCGGTATCCTTGAGAGCTTTGGCCGCCTCTTCAAAAATGACCTCAAACTCTTCGTCTATCCCTTCCAGAAGTCCCCTGGCGATCCCTTGCTGACCATCGATACCCTCGAGATCAAACCGAAAATGGCCCCGCTCTATGAATACCTTGCCCGGCGAGGGAGCTTTGTACACCTCGATAATTCCAATCCCGATTTCGCTCACATATTTTCCCGCGATATCTTAAAACTCATCGCCAAGGGAGATTCGACATGGGAGGCAATGGTTCCGCCGCAAGTGGCAGACCTCATTCGCAAACGGGGATTCTTCGGCTGTCCGATCTCCGGCAATTAGAGCGGCTTGCGTTCAAGTGCGACCGCATTGGCAGTCACTGGCTCACCCGCCCGGCTATTTCCCGAAGCCCACCCGGTCAGGGTCGATGTGGAGATTGCTCGCATCCTGCTCGCTGGGCGCAAATCCGTCCCGATAATCGAGCAACAACAATTCGTGATGATGGAATACCGCCCGACCATCCGAGGGGCGTCGAATAAAGGTCCAGCGATGCTTCAGATCTGCAATCAAATGTTCGCTTCCGCCGTCGCCGCAACGACGGTTGGTGTCCCAGACCATCTGGCTCGTCATCATCAGGGGCGGCCCTTCGGATTCCACCTCGAAATTATAGTAGAGATGGGATTCGTCGAAAAATTGTTCCTTTAAATGATGGTGTTCCTCCAGGCCCTGCAAGCCGCGCAACTCCGTCCCGCCAAACTTGATCAAAAAATCCTCGCCGGAAGTGTGCCCGTAAATGATCAAGGGAGACGCATGCGCATCGAACAACACGGCCCACTTTTTGATAAGATCAATCCCATCATAGTGACAGAGGGGTTTCATGATTTTTTAATTTAGGGGCGATCCGGGTCCCAAAGCGAGAAAATGCATGAGATACGACCGGTCGTGGCGACGTCATGAGACGGGAAAATTCACTTTTTGCAAAGGTTCGGGCGAATCTTCAGAGCTGCCTTCTTGTAAAATTTGAAGAATGGCGAAACCATGTTCCTCATGAGTGATCCAGCGGCGGCGGATATTCCAAAGGACCCCAAGCCCCGGTGGGGGTGGTGGGCGGTTTCCGCTGCCCTCATCGGAGCGGCTCTGACGGGCCTGGGTGCGCTCTATTTCGCAGTCGCGGAACACATCGCCGGCTTCGCCAGTCAATGGATCTGGTCCGGTTCTCCCTATGCAATGTTGGTGATCATGCCGCTCGGGCTCGGGCTCATCCTCTATCTGCGTGACAACTATTTTCGCGGGACCGACGGCACCGGTATCCCTCAGACGATCGCGGCGCTGAAGATGGGACCGGGGGCCGCCCGGGATGAACTGCTCTCCCTGAAAGTGGCTCTGGGAAAATTGATTCTCACCACCTTAGGCCTCTTTTCGTTCCTCTCCATCGGGCGGGAGGGCCCGTCCGTCCAGCTTGGAGCCTGTTTCATGCACTGGATCAGCAAATGGACCCGGTTCCCTGCCCACCTTGTCCAACGCGGTTTGATTCTGGGAGGCGGGGCCGCCGGCATCGCGGCGGCATTTAACGCGCCCATCGCGGGCATCATTTTTGCCTTTGAAGAAATTGGCAGGTCCTTTGAAAAAGAAAATCTCGGCACCTTGGTGCGAACCGTCCTCGTCGCCTGTGCCGTCTGCATGATATTTCTTGGCAACTATTTCTTCTATGGCCGTCTCGACTACGGCGAGGTGATTCCCCTCGAGTTCCTCAAGCCCGGCCCCTGGCTCGCAACCGTGCTGATTGGCGTGGTCGGCGGGTTTCTGGGGGGATGCTTTTCCACCATCCTGCTTCGCCTCATGCCCATGGTGTCCAAGGCGATTCGCCGTCGTTTCTGGGTCATCGCCCTCACCTTCGGGTTGGCCTCCGGAGCTCTCGCGGTTGTTTCCGGAGGACTCACGTTGGGCAGTGGATATGATCAGGCCCGGGCCCTGCTTCTCGATGGCAGTCCAAAATACACCGCCACACTTTCCGAAGCTGAACAGACCCGGCTCGCGACCCTGAGCGCGGAGATTGGACCCACCTACCCACTGATGCGTGCCAGCGCCTCGATGCTGGCCCTCTTGACCGGTATCCCGGGCGGTCTCTTTGATCCCTCGTTTTCTGTTGGAGCGGGACTCGGCAAACTCTCTGCCCCGTGGTTGGTCTGGACTGGCATTCCCTTCCAGGCCGTGATCCTTCTCTTCATCGTTGCTTACTTCTCCGGCGTCGTGCAGAGCCCGATGACCTCCTTCGTCATTCTCATCGAAATGACCGGCTCCGTCGCTTTCACCCTCCCGCTGGCGGCAGCGGCCATCATTGCCTATGAAGTCTCAAAACGCGTTTGCCCGACCGCGCTTTACGAAGCCCTCGCGGAGAATTTTCTCAAAAAAGAAAAATCGTAGCCTCCCTGCAGGCAGAGAGTACAATAAGAGCCCATATATTTCGGCTCGGACGGAGCCTCGCCCTCCCGGTCAGGATCTCAGT
>CALBXK010000358.1 GCA_937890535.1 uncultured Spartobacteria bacterium | reverse complement strand
ACCAACAAAACCGCTATGATGCCGGCACGGTACCACGCTTCAACGTCCTCCAGGCCGAGGTGCAATTGGCCAACGCAAAGCCACCCCTCATCCAGGCCGAAAACGCCTATCGCATCGCCCTGTATCAACTGGTTCAGCTTCTCGGCATGGACTACCCCAAGGGCCGCCCCAGCGAGGTTCCGTTCAATGTCATCGGCACGCTGGGCTACAGCCTGCGCAAGGTGGATCCCGATGAATCCATCCGCATCGCCATCGCCCGCAACCCGGCCCTCAAGGCGCAACGCCAGGACATTCTGGTCAATGCCGCAAACATCAATGTCCAGATCGCCGGATGGCTCCCCACCATCAACGCCAACGCCGGCTACGAATTCACCAACAATTCAGGCTCTCAAAATCTCGACGAGTTGGTCCAAGGATGGTTCTTTGGGGCCACGGGGACCTGGAACATCTGGGACGCCGGGCAAACCTACGGCAACGTCACCCAGGCCAAGGCCCAGCTCATGCAGGCCAAGAACAGCTATGATGATGCCATCCGACAGGTCGTTCTCGACGTCCAGGTGGCCATATCGAATCTCACCCAGGCTCAGGAAACCATCGATGCCACCACGGCCAGCGTCGTGCAGGCGACCGAGGCCCTGCGCCTCTCCCGCGAGCGGCTGGATGCCGGAGCCGGCACCCAGCTTGATGTTCTCAACGCCCAGACCCAGCTCCTGACCGCCCAGTCAAATGTGCTCCTGGCCCGTTTTGACTATATCGCCGCTATGGCCAGCTATGACTTCGCTCTCTCGCTCGACACCCAGTACGTCGAGACTTTTGAAGATCCCCTCATCCGTCCCCTCAATCCTCAGGCCCTGGATTCCCGCGAGAGGAAGCGCTTCCAGAAAGCCACCAATCCCGAACGTCCGCAGCCGAAGCTGCCCAAAGTCTTCAAGGATCAGGATCCAATCCAGCCGATTCTCGAGGACGCGAGTGGGAAGAAGAATTCATCGCAAAGCTCCGGCAAGTGAAGTCATGCCCGGCAGAATCGTTTCCCGGCTTGAATGCCCTGCCGTTTTTGCGAGCGGCGTTTCTGCAGCGTTGTCCGGGGGTCGATGTCATAACCGATCGTGAGACCGCGCTAAGCCGGCTCAGCACCCTTCACCGTGCAACCGCGAACCAGCTGGGATTTCGCGACCAAGCGTTTGCTTGCGCCGAACAGGTCCACGGCGCTCTTGCCGTCCGGGTCGATTCCGCCCCCCGGGAACCCGTCCCCGGAGCCGATGCCCTCATCACCGCATCAGCGCAGATCTGTCTGGCCATCTATGTCGCAGATTGTGCGGCCGTCTATTTTGCCGACAAAAAAGGCCGCGCCATCGGACTGGCCCATTCCGGCAGGAAAGGCACCGAACTTGGAATCGTCCCCCGTACCATCACCGCCTTGAGGGATCAATTCGGGATCGACCCCTCGGATCTTCGCATCCAGATCGCTCCCTGCATCCGCCCCCCCCACTATGAAGTGGATATCGCCGCCGAGATCAGCCGACAGGCCCATTCCGCCGGAGTGGACGATGTCAATGATTGCGGCATCTGCACAGCCTCCGACCCGGAATCCTACTACTCCTATCGTCGCGAAAAAGGTCGGACCGGACGCTTGCTCGCCTTGCTCGCTCTGAAGTCGCAGGCGGAACTTGATCCCCCATGAAAACCGCCGTTTTTAGCAGCAAGCCCTACGACGAGGGACGAGGAATTCCTCATTGCCGCCTGGCTGACCTGTCATCCGACGGTCTAATAGCCATATTGGCTACCCGACATGGATTCGAACCATGAATAACGCCTCCAAAGGGCGCTGTGTTACCGTTACACCATCGAGTAATCTGATTTTTCAATATCTTCGCAAACTTCGCCTTTCGCAATCGAAAAAGACGCGCTCTTGCGCAAACGCCCGGGTTGTGATGGAACTATCGACGGTCGCCACCCATGAGTATCCGCATCCGCAACCGTTTCATTGCCCTCGTTTGTCTTCTCGTCTTTCTTGCCGGAGGGATTCTCTTTTATACCAATTGGGTGGTGCAGAGGCCGTTTGCCATCATTCTCTTCCTGACGGACAACCTCTCGCCTTCCACTCTGACGGCGGCGAGAATCTATCAAGGCGGTGCCGACCACCGTCTTGCCCTTGAGAAATTTCCCCATCTGGGTTTCCTCAGCTCGCAGGCCAGCGACTTTGCCGTGAGCGACACCGCCTCCGCCACCACCGCCATCGCCACCGGGCAGAAAGTCAACAATGGTTCCATGGGAATGGATCCCTCCGGGCTGCCCCTGGTGAATTTAATCACCCTGGCCCGCGACCACCATCGCGCCGTCGGTCTGGTCTCCAATGCGGCCGTGTCGGACATCACCCCGGGCGTTTTCTATGGTCAGGGAGGGGATCCTCACGATTCTCTGGCGATTGCGGCTCAACTTGCGGACACCGCCCCACTGGACCTCATCCTCGGTGGCGGCGAGGCCGACATGCTCCCCGAGCACAAAGGCGGACGCCGGACCGATGGACGCGACCTCATGCTCGAAATGCGGCAGAAAGGCTATGATATTGTCCGCAATCTCTCAGAATTGGACAATACCCCCGACTGGCGAACGCCTCGCCTGCTGGGAATATTTGCTCCGGGTAACCTCGCCTTTGCCGATGAAATTTCCGAAGCGAGTTCCCAGCCCACCCTGGCTCAGATGGTGCAGCGCGCCATCCAACTCCTTCAGTTTGATCGCAAGGGCTATTTCCTTGTGGTCGATGCCAGCCTCGTCGGCAAGGCCGCTTATCAGAATGCCGGAGAGCGTATGATCCGCGAATTGCTCGCTCTGGATGACGCCGTAGCCCGGGCCCGAGCCTATGCCGGCGAAAGTGCCCTCATCCTTGTCGCCGGCAAACAAAGTATCGGCGGCATGCATCTCAACGGATACCCCTTCCGTGACGACCGGGGCGGCGCCGTGGGTGGTATCAATACCCAGGGCATACCTTCCCTCACCTGGGCCACTGGACCCGGTTCCCGCTCACCCTCCGACCCTTCCATCCCAGCCCACGAACCGTCAGCCTTCTCCTCCTCCGCCGCCATCGGCGTCGCCGAAGACGGCATCGTCGTCGGTGCGGGGCCAGGCTCGGAGCGCTTGAACGGCTTCCATGACAACACCGAGATCTTTGACGTTATTGTGGAGGGCTTGTAATTCTCCTCACCGCCTCCTTCTAAGAACTCCCCGATCTGGATCATCCGCATTCTAACGAATGATCTTCCATTGATAGATAATAAACAAATTCTATTAATTAGCTGCAAGTAATAGATTTACGTCATATTTTTACGTTTTTTTATTAATTTAATTCATGTCTAATTCCAACAAACACAGGGATGATATTTCCACTGAAATAGAGGAGGTTCGGGAGGTTTACACCGATCTGGCCGCCCGTCCCCTGACTCGGAATTGCACGCTCCGAACCGAGTGTTGTCATTTCAAACTCACCGGACTCACCCCTCATTTGACCAAGGGAGAAGCCCTCCTGGCGGCCAGAGCCTTGCGGACCACGGGACGCCGCAAATTGCCGGAACGAAGCGACGGGGCTTGTCCCCTCCTCCATCCGGAAACTGCCCGTTGCCTGATCTACCAGGATCGCCCCTTTGGCTGTCGCACCCATTTTTGTGCTGCGGCCGGCGGGCCCGCCCCCCGTTCCGAAGTGCTCGACCTCATTCATCGCCTGGAAGCCATCGATGATCGCCTGGACGGCCAAGGTTCCCGCCCCCTACCGGGAGCACTCACCCGCGCCTTGCAGGATCTCGGGTAGTCCTAAAAACAGAAATAAACCACAGAGCCTGTGATGGACCTCTAGCCAGCTCCCGATTGGCCACGACGATGCAGTTGGGCGCGTCTACCGCATTGCAAAACCGAGATCACCTCACCATCATGATCCCATGCCCACCGAAGCCAACAACAAGACCGCCTTGGAGTCCCCGGCCCCAAATTTTTCCCTCCCCGATGTCGTCACCGGAAAAACCGTTACTCTGTCCGAATTGCCTCCGGCCAGGGCTCTTCTCGTCATGTTTATCTGCCGCCATTGCCCCTATGTTGTCCATGTGCGGGAAGAATTTCTCCGCATCGCCCGGGATTACGCAAGCAAGGGTCTATCCGTCATCGCGATCTGCTCGAACGACGCCGATCAATATCCCGAAGATGCCCCCGGCAAACTCAAAGAAATGGCGATCTCCCACAATTTTCCCTTCCCGCTCCTTTACGACGCATCCCAACAAACTGCCCGCGCCTATGATGCCAAGTGCACCCCGGATTTTTTCCTCTATAACCCCCAACGCCGCCTCGACTATCGCGGCCGCCTCGACTCCAGCACCCCCGGAAATGGACATCCGGTCACTGGAGATGAAATGCGAGCCGCCATTGACGCGGTTCTCGAAGGGGCCCGGCCACCCGCCGATCAGAAATCCGCCCTCGGATGTTCCATCAAATGGAAATAACTAACCTTGGTAGCGTCCCTCCGTCCCGATGATTGCAAAAACCTAAAAAGTCAGGGAGGCTTCCCCGCAAATGAAAACCATCGAAAAATTCACTTTTGGATCCGGCGACCGTTTTGCCCATCAGGGCGAAGCCCAACTCTCGGCCGTGCTTGACGCCCACAAGGAGGGCATCGCCGTCTTTCCGGTCTGGAATAAATCCAATCGCGAACACACCATTATCGGTTCGACTCCGGATGACCTCCGGGCTGAGGCCGACGCCGCGGTCCGGGCCCTGGGGTGGGACGCTTCGTACTATGTCGATGCCGATCATATCGGGTTGAAAACCGTGGACGGATTTTTAAAGGGCAGCAACTTCTTTACCCTCGACGTGGCCGATTTCACCGGCGAGGCCGCCGAGCCCTCCGCCATTGACGCCTTTGTTTCCGCCCACCAAAAATACACCGGAGAGCTTGTCATCCCCGGAATTGCAGCCCCCATCACCCTCAGTGAAGTGACACTTCGCGCCACGGCCGAAAAATTCCTCCTCGCCGCCGAGGAAGCGGGCCGCATTTATCGTCACATCGCCGCCGCCAAAGGTCATGACTTTGTCACTGAAGTCTCAGTTGACGAAACCGACATGCCGCAAACTCCGGTGGAACTCTTTCTCATTCTCGCCATGTTGGCGCAGGAAAAAGTACCCGCCCAGACAATCGCCCCAAAATTCACCGGTCGCTTCAACAAAGGCGTCGATTACGTGGGTGATCTCGCTCAATTCGAGAAAGAGTTCGACGAAGACCTCTGCGTTCTGGCCTTTGCGATCATGGAGTTTGGACTCCCCGCCTCCCTCAAGCTCAGCGTCCATTCCGGAAGCGACAAGTTTTCCCTCTATCCCATCATCAACCGTCTCCTCAAGAAGCATGATGCTGGCCTGCATGTGAAGACTGCAGGAACGACCTGGCTGGAAGAAGTCATTGGCCTGGCCGAGGCCGAAGACGAGGGCCTCGCCATTGCCCGGGAAGTCTATGCCAGCGCTCATGCCCAATTCGATGCCCTCACGGCCCCCTATGCGACAGTGATCGACATCGACCGCGACAAACTTCCCACTCCGGAAGAGGTCAACACCTGGTCATCCGAACAATTTGTCGCCGCCCTCCGTCATGATCAAAGCGATCCCCGCTACAATTCCAATCTCCGCCAACTCATCCATGTCGGATTCAAAGTTGCCGCCAAGATGGGAACCCGGTACACCGACGCCCTCAAAGCCCACGCCCAAGGGGTGGGTCATCACGTGAAATACAATCTCTTGGAACGGCATATCCGTCCAATTTTCTCCTAGCGGAGATCGATCTTGTCGATGGCTCCGGATCGAATGTCCTGTTCGAGCAGTAGAAATAGCGCGTCCGAACTCCCGCCTGAGGATCCGACGGGAGACAAAGAGGGTCATTTCACCCGCTTACTGGCACTCCAAACTGTGGCAACAGCATCCATGCGGGCCTGCGTTTCATCATCCACGGAGATGGCTTCAAGGGGCCCGGCTTCGAGGGCAAACGGAATACTGCGTGTCTGAACGATTTTGGTGAGATACAGACGGACCGCTGTGGGCATATCAAGCCCGATGGCTCCGAGGACGGAATCGGCTTCTTCGCGGAGCTCTTGGGGCAGACGTATCTGTAGTGTTTTCATTGCATTTATCCTAAAAACGGAGATAGACAGGATTAACAAGATTTACAGGATTGATAGAGAGCAACTTGGACATGAATGACCCCTCACCAAATGGGTGCATCCCTCACCTTTCGCAACCTCTTTTCCTTCATCATGTTAATCCTGTTAATCATGTCCCATTTTCCTTTCTGGGTTTATATTACAAATGCAATACTTGCACAATGATCATGCCTGTCAATTCCCGCTTTTTTACAACCGCCTTTGAAAGCCCGGCCGTTGCTACGGATGCGCCATATTCCCCCCAGAATTCGTCGCCTTCGGGCTGCTTCCAGCAGGCGATGTCTGCGGTTCCCTCCGCTCCCGTTCCGTTGCAGGTATCCATCCGTGGCCTATTTTCCTATATAGGTTCAAGGGTTCTCAGCACTGTTCGGTTCGGAGCCCTGTTCCAGAAACCGTACTCGCCGATCCGCCCGTGGCAGCTTGATCGTAAGCGTCACCCCTTGCATGGGAGTGCTCTCGATCATCATCTCACCACCATGAGCCCTCACGATTCGACGAACAATGAGCAGACCCAACCCAGACCCGCCGGACTTGGTCGTAAAATAGGGCTCAAAAATTTTGCTGATATTCTCCGGATCGATCCCGCCCCCCGTATCCGAAAACGCAAGAACGGCATGGAATTCGTCGGCCCCAGAGCGGATGCGAAGGATCCCCCCGCTCTTCATCGCCTGGAAGGCATTGCGAATCACATTGTAAATCGCTTGCTTGATCTGGTCGGAGTCGAGTTCCAATGGTGGCAAGGCCTCCTCCAACTCCAATTCGACCAAAATGTCTCGATTTTGAATTTCGGCATCAAGGAATGCCACAGATTCTTTAATGATGGCATTGAGATTTACCATCCGTAAAACCAGCGGCTGAGGTCGAATGGCGCGAAGAAACTGGGTGATGATGTGGTCCAAGCGGGCCACCTCCTGGCGGGCCACCGCGATCGATTCGTCAAACCCGGCCCGGACGCGGGCGGCGAGTTTCTTGACCCGGCGCTGCATGAGTTGGAGATGGATGTCGAGCGAGTTGAGGGGATTTCCAATCTCATGCGCCACGCCCGCCGCCAACAGGGTCAGGGCAGAAAACCGTTCGCTTTCGATCGTCTCCTGCGTGGCCCGCCGCGTCTCTGTGATATCCCGCAGAATGATGGCGAGCCCTTCTGTTTCCGCCTGCCCTCCTTCGCTCATCAAGGGCACCACATAAAAATTGAGAAAGCGGTTTACAGGGTAGAAAACCTCCAGATCCCGGTTCACGACCCCACTTCCGTCAGAAATCTGTGCCAGATCAAGGCCCTTCACCACCTCATCGAGCAGTTTGCCCAAACTTTGTTGTGGATCGATGCCAAAGAATCCTCCGGCGGCCTGATTCAGGTAGATAACCCGTCCGCCGGGATCGGTCACGATCACCCCCTCACGAATCGCATTGAAGATCGTTTCAAGAAATCCTTTCTCGCGGGCGATCTCCACCAGGTAGTTCTGCACGTCACCGGGCTGCACCAGCCGAATGCGCTCAATAAGTTTCTCAAGAAATCCGCGTTTCATGTCATCAAGATCCCCGACAACCTAGTCCCGATCCCGGCACAATGGCGAGCCTCCATCCCAAGGAATCATTGGCCCGCCAAGGTTTCCGCGTAAACAAGAACGCCTTACCAACCGAGGGGTGAGCGTCACTTCAACTCGACGACATCATCCATGGACTTTATCGATCCGTCCGGGTAGCAGATCAGCGCTCCCCGTCCATGCATATTTCCAATTTCAATCAACCACGGTTGGGTACTCCATTTGTAGGGCGTGAAGGGACTCTCATCAAAGGGAGTTGGCGTATAGGAAATTTTCGGCCGGCCGTCGGAATTGCGTTTGGAAATCAGGCGTTTCACAGAGGGGCACATCCAGACTTCCGGGGTGGCGCCAAAACCCTTCAACTCGTTCAGCCACCAATCTTCACTGGCGTCATTATTGCTGGTATCAGAATTCTCCGGTGGCTCCTGAGGCCAATGGCCCACATCCTGCACGTAAGAAGCAAGAGACACCTGCAAACTTCTCATGTTATTCGCACAGCGCACGCCTTCCACCCGTCCGATCCACCCCGAGGAATATTTAAACACGATCGTGACGAGAATGGCCAGGATCGCCACCACCACAATGCCCTCAATCAAGGTGAATGCTCTGGAAAAACGGCGGTCACCCAAAGTCATTTTTCCCTCCACGGCGCGACTATAATAAACCTTAAGAATCCGTCTCAAAACATCATCGCACCAAGACCTTCACTGTCTCGATGAAGGAAATTTCCTGGATATTGTTTATGGCGCGAATCTGGAACGTATGCTCTCCCCGGCCCAAACTGGAAGGCAGGCACGTATGCCGAGCCCAGATCCTCATGATTTCTCTCAAGGCCATCATCCACAATTCCAATGACCTGATTGTTACCACGATAATCATCCCAAACGGTGAGCACATTAAGATCCACTCCCGGGAGTCCGCCATTCTGCCCAGTATTTTCCAGGTGCCACTGTTGGGGAAAAAGCGGGTCGTTCGGCACCGCTCGCTTTTGCATTATTTGAGCGATTTTCGGTTCAGCCGAACTGACACCCGACATGCCTTTGATCTCCGCAGCTGCCTTCAACGTCTCCGTAGGATTTGTCACGGTCACCTTGAAATATCCCGGTGCATATCCGAGTGGACTGACGCTGAATACGCCTGATTTTTGTTCCAATGAGCCACCGCACTCTGATCCGCCTGAACCACAATCTCGTCTGTGATGAATCTCCGATTCCCGGCAGTATGCGCTTCCCCCAAAGGGTAAAGGACAAGGTAGACGGTCTCCTTGGTCGCGAGAATCAAATCCACTGCGAGAGTCTTTAGATTCTCCAGACTCGCTTGGACGGGAATCTTCTGCCGCCCCTTGCCCGAAAGATACATTTCGTCAAGAGACACCCGATAGGTCATTGCCTGGGAACCTCCCTGGGCGATCTCGACCGTGGGGGCTGGGATTGCAGGCTGATCAGGAACCTGAGCATCAACCACCCCGACTATCCACACGGCCCCAACCACCCATCCGAGCAAAAGCGAGGCTTTCAAAGAGCTTTTCTTCACCGCACGAAGCTGATCTATCGCCTTAGGAAAGACAAGCGCAATTCCAAGGGAAATACGCGAATTTGATCAGGCTTTTAACCCTCCTCATAAAGACCCCAACCACGGGGTCTCGCCAAAGATCCGATTCGCGGCGGAGAAACTAGGAACTCGTCGACTGCGAGTTCCGCAAGCCGGTGACCTTGACATCCTTGGAGAAGAAATTCAGGTAGGTTCCCTCATTGTCAACATCTTCAATATAAAACTGCAGGATACCGTTTCCATTAAAGCAACCCAAGGAAGAGTTTTGCTCAAGGGTCGCTGTGAAGTATCCCGTCATGGCCGTATTGGAAAAGGCCGGATCCGTGTCGCGCTCCAAAACTCCAGTAATCGCTGTGTCCGCAATAGTGACCTGATTGGGCCCGCCAAAAACGAGTCCTTCGGAAAATATGGTATAGCTATTGCCTGTGAGATCCGACGTTTGAATATTATTCGAATAGGTAAAACGCACGATGCCCACGGTATTCTCTGCGGTGAGGGTACCTGAGTAAGATCCGTCAACTCCAGATACCAAAGGCGAACCGTTGGTGAAGGGAGGCGGCCCGCCGAATCCCCCGGCGTGAGCAAGACCAATTGTCGCAATGAGAGCAATGAGGGAGAAGGCAGCTTTCATCGGTTTTAAGTTGATACAGCAAATAGACGATCCACGAGATGGTGACAAGGTAAAAGATTCCGGGGTTGCTGCATCCGGGGTCAGCAGACTCAGACAACCGGATCCCATAGAAACCCGATGAGCCAGAAAAACTCCCGCAGAGGGGCAGAGGCGCAGAGAGATTATCCTGAAAACGAGGAGTGACAGGAAGGACAGGTCACACACCCTTCGCAATCTCTTTTTCTTCATCCTGTAAATCCTGTCCCATTTTCCCTTCTCGACAGCTTTCCCATTTATGCGGATACTCGGTTACTGTGAGATTTGAAGACTGGCCGGAGGAGTGGCAGGAGTGGGCGAGGCTCACCCCGATGGAACGCTTTCGGGAAAGTGAAAAAATCTTCGCTCAATATCTAGCCATGGGAGGCAGCCTTGATCCCGACCCCGATCCGACAAGTCCTTTCTACGATCCAGAAACATCAAGTTCAGGCGCTGCTTATGGGCGGCCAGGCTTGCGTGTTTTACGGCGCGGCGCAGTTTAGCAAGGACGTCGATTTTCTTATCCTGGCGGCTGAAATCAATTTCGCCGGCCTGCGCCGAACTCTGGCGGAACTTTCCGCCAATAGGATCGCAGTCCCGCGATTCGATTCCGCGGTTCTGGCGAGAGGTCATGCCGTCCATTTCCGCTGCCGGGCGGAGGGAGTCGAGGGCCTACGCATTGATGTGATGACAAAGCTTCGGGATCTTCCAGAGTTTGGGGTTCTTTGGGAGAGAAGAACAACGATCACCGAAGAGGGAGGCGTGGAGATCCACCTCCTATCGGTTCCGGATCTGGTCCAGGCCAAAAAAACCCAACGTCAGAAAGACTGGCCGATGATCAGTGCCCTGGTGGAAGGACATTACGCGTCATTGAGAAATCATCCCACTCCGGAACGGGTTGCTTTCTGGCTGGAGGAATCCCGCGTCGCTGAAAGCCTTGCCGCCCTCGCCCAACGCTTCCCGGACGAAACCTGTAAAAAACAAACCTTCCGCCGTCTTCTCGCCCATGCCATTTCCGCCAACCTGCCCGCGCTACGCGAAGCCTTGGATGCGGAAGTCCGCGCCGAGCAGGAAATTGATCGGAAGTATTGGGAACCACTGAAGCGCGAAATGGAAACCTTTCGTCGTGCCGAGCGCGAGGGCCGCTAATTGGCAAGAAAGGAAACGAAAGGGATCAGAACCTGGACGGAGAGGCTCAACGGAACAAGGATGGGCGAATTGCAAATCGCCCCTGGTTTGGGTCGGCGATTGCAAATCGCCGGTCCTTGGGGGGAAAAGGAAGTGTCTAGCAGCTTGTCGGACTTGAGGCTTTGCGTTGAGAAAGGTTCGAAAATTCCTCATCAATCAACGTTCCCCCTCGACAATCTGCTGGCAGTCCGCTTCGCGGACTGAAAAAAAAGAGTACAAATAGGTGTTTTTTGGCACGAAGTGCCAATTTTAGCAGCCTGTCGAGTGGGCGCGTGCCAACGAGACACAAATTCCGAACGTCGAGATCGCATTGGACAAGAAGTCCGACAGACTGCTTGAGCGTAATGAAAATGCCCGCGCCGCGCCCTCCCTACCCCGCGTCGCTCTCGACCCGGACCTGGAGCCAATCGAGCGCTTTGGCGTAACTTTGGCGCTCGAGGAAGTGACGCAGTTGCGGGTCACAATCCGCCGGCAAGGCCACCACGAGGGCATCGAGGTGAGCCATTGGTGAAGGGGGCGGGCCGCCGAATCCCCCGGCGTGAGCAAGACCAATTGTCGCAATGAGAGCAATGAGGGAGAAGGCAGCTTTCATCGGTTTTAAGTTGATACAGCAAATAGACGATCCACGAGATGGTGATGTGAGATTTCTTCCCGGTGATGCCTCAAAGGTGAGCCTGCTAGAGCGTAGGCTGACTTTTGAGATGATCATCGAGGCGATTGAGCGCAACGGCATACAGATGACCTATCACACCTCCTCTTATCCCGAACAGATTGTGATTGTTACCGAGATCGACGGATATGCGCACTGCGAGCCCTGCGGGAACGCTTGGAGAATCATCACGGCATGGCCATCACGCAGACATCAGAAAAAAAGACCGCTATGAAATACGACCCCATCAAGGCATTCCAGGTTCCCCTCACGCCCTACGAGCAAGAGATCGAGGACGCAACCCTGCAATCGGCTCCCGAGTTGAACGAGCCGTTGCGCGAAGCCGCGAGCGAAACGCTGCGAGCCCTGCGCGGGGGGAAGAGGGCCGGATCCGGCCGTAAGCCCCGGCCCCATATCCGCACGACGGTGCTTCTAGCTCCCGCTGCCCGCCGCAAGCTGGACGCGATGGCGAAAAAGAAGGGAAGCCTAAGCGCGGCGGTCGAGGCTTTGCTTGAGCAGGCTTGATAGCCCGATCGGTGCCGCTGAGGCGTCTCATCCCTCCCGAAATTTACCCCCTTCGAGTGCCTCAGTTCTTCCTGCGTCGTCTCCCCATCTCCCCATCTCCCCATCTCCGCGTCTCTATCCCCTACCGGTCGCACTCCCCCATGACGAAGTCGAGGGAGCCGAGAATTGTGACCACGTCGCTGATCATCTGTCCCGGCAGGATTTTCGGCAGGATACTGAGATTGACGAAGCTGGGAGCCCGGATTTTTAGGCGATAAGGCACCCCTCCCCCTTTGCTGTGAATGTAGAAACCGAGTTCGCCCTTGGGATTTTCCGCCCCGAAATAGATCTCCCCTTCCGGCGCGTCAACCCCTTCGGTGACAAGCATAAAATGCTGGATAAGTTCCTCCATCTTGGTCAGCACTTCCACCTTGGGAGGTAGAGATTGCTTGGGATCGACAAAGTTGATCGGGCCGGTGGGCATCTTGTCCAAAACCTGTTCCAAAAGGCGCACGCTCTGACGCATCTCTTCCATGCGCACGAGGTAGCGGTCGAAACTGTCGCCCACGGTTCCGACAGGAATCTCAAAATCGTATTTCTCGTAATCGAGATACGGATGCTTGCGCCGCAAGTCATGTTCGATCCCGGTGCCTCGAAGATTGGGTCCGGAAATTGCGTACTTGATGGCGTCTTCTTTTGAAATCACGCCGACATCGCGGCATCGGTCCACAAAAATTCGGTTACGGGTGAGCAATTTGTCCACCTCCTGAATGACTGGTTTGACCGACTCCAAAAAATCGCGGACCTGGGCAGGAAATCCATCCGGGAGATCGTGGGTCTGCCCGCCCACCCGCGTATAGCTAGTGGTGAAACGCGCTCCACTCAATCGCTCGATGAGGTTGTAGATTTTTTCGCGTTCCGTGAAGGTGTACATGAAGACGGTGACAGCCCCGATATCCATCGCCATGCAACCAATGCCCAACAGATGCGAGGAAATGCGGGCCAGTTCGCAACACAACACCCGGATCGCCTTTCCACGAGCCGGCAGTTCCCAGCCCATCAATTTTTCCACCGCCAGCGCATAGGCCACATTGTTGGCCAGGGGAGCGAGATAATCGAGACGGTCCGTGTAGGGAACAAACTGGTTGTACTGCATGTTCTCGGCGATCTTTTCATCCCCGCGGTGCAAGTACCCGATGTCCGGCGTCGCCTTGGTGATGATCTCACCGTCGAGCTCCAGAATGATGCGCAACACCCCATGGGTCGAGGGATGGGAAGGCCCCATGTTCAATATGAGCTTTTCGCCCAATAACTCTCCCGTGGACCCGACCTCATCGGCCTCCTTCAGACTTCTCGCCAGGGTGTCCGGCTGTTCAATGATTGTGGCCATGATTATCGGTTTCGAAAAATAGTGATTCGCTTGAGTTCGTTCGCGACTGGACTTTTGCCAACCTTGTGAAAAGTTTCACAAAGTGGAAAAGCAATCAACGAATTCTTCGGTCGCATCAGCAAAAATTGCAAGCCTTCCGGTGGTTGTCATCATTGGTGGTGGGTTTGGCGGCCTTTCGGCAGCCAAACGGTTTCGCGGAAAGGATGTGCAGGTGATCCTCATTGATCGAAGCAATCATCATTTGTTTCAACCTCTATTGTACCAAGTTGCAACGGCGGGTTTGTCCCCGGCCGATATCGCCCAGCCGATCCGGGCGATCTTGCGGGATCAGGAAAATGTTCGTGTCGTTCTCGATGAGGTCCGGGAGATCCGCCTGGACACCCGGGAAGTCATCACGCCAGACCTGACCTTTCGATACAATCATCTCATCGTCGCCGCCGGAGCCCGTCACCATTATTTTGGCCATGACGACTGGGAACCCCTGGCCCCCGGCCTCAAAAGCCTGGAAGATGTGCTGGAACTCCGTCGCCGGATCTTGCTGGCCTTTGAAGTGGCGGAAAAAGCCCGCACCGACGAAGAACGCCATTCGGCCATGACTTTTGTGGTCGTCGGCGCCGGTCCCACCGGCGTCGAGATGGCTGGGGCCATTTCCGAATTGGCGCGCTTTTCCCTCCGCCGCGATTTTCGCTGCATCGACCCGGCGGATTCCCAGGTCATTCTGGTCGAGGCTGGTCCGCGAGTCCTCCCGACATTCTCGGCAGAGACCTCCACCAGCGCGCTCCGGCAATTGCAACACTTGAAGGTTGAGGTGCGCTTGAACAGCACGGTCACGCGGTTGGCCGAGGGCGAAGTGGACATCGACAACCAGGTCATCCCTACTCGAACCGTCATTTGGGCAGCAGGCAACGCGGCCTCTCCCCTTGCCGGCATGCTCGGGACCGGGACCGACCGTCAGGGCCGCACCCTGGTGAATCCCGATCTCACCATTCCCGGACATCCCGAGATCCAGGCGATTGGGGACATGGCCGCCACCACCTTCAATGGCGGAGAACCGGTTCCGGGAGTCAGCCCCGCCGCCATGCAGGCCGGCAGCCATGCGGCAGATAACATCCTACGTCAGATTCGAGGGGAAAATCCCAAACCCTGGCATTATTTTGACAAGGGAAGCATGGCCACCATTGGACGAAATGCCGCCGTGGCCGAGATCGGAAAGCTCCGCTTTGGAGGTATTCTCGCCTGGCTGGCCTGGGTGTTTATTCACCTCATCTTTCTCGTCGGATTCCGCAACCGCTCGGCCGTCTTCCTGCAATGGATCTGGGCCTATTTCACTTTTTCAAAAGGCGCCCGTCTCATCAACAGCCGGATCGACAAATGGGGCGTCTTGGATGAAAAGAACCTCCAGCCGCCCGCCGACCCCCCGCCGGATTCAGAATCCTGAACGGATCGCGCCTCCGCATTCTCCCGCCGCCCGCATTCCTCTTTCCGCGCCGCAGGCGCGATCAGGGTCTCCGCAGTTTCTCCTGATTGACAAAAGAAGCGCCAACAATGTCGTAAATCCGCTGGGCCGGAACGACCTTATTGGTCACGTAATCCAGGTTCCGGTCCCGCCCGATGAAGGCGATGCCAAATTTTCCTGTGATATCAAAATCGTTGGCGACACGGGGTCCGTCCGGAGCGATCACAAAGGGAATATTGGATTTGATCCGGCCTGGTTCCTTGGTGAAGGCGGCGACGAAGATAATTTTCTTGTCGGCCAGGCGTTCATACATTTTCTGCAACTGACCGACCTGGGAGCGAAACGTCCAGTCCTGAGGTGAGCGGGCCACAATGACAACGACCGGTTGGCCTTTGAAGGCGGTGATCTTCTTGAGCTTTCCCGCGGCATTCAACCAGGCAATATCTGGGGCGAGGCGAACGACATCCGCCATCAGCAGGGTGGGAAGGGAGCAGCCGCAAAGGGCCAAAAACAGGAGGCGTTTCATCAGATTTTCAATAACTCCTGTTCCTTGTGGTTCACATGGCTGTCAATATCGGCAACCGCCTTGTCCGTGAGCTTCTGGATGTCGCCTTCGGCATCCCGCAGCGCATCCTCGGTGAGTTCCCCGCTCTTTTGTAACTTTTTGGCCGACTCCATGGCTTCTCGGCGACAGCTGCGCACCCGCACCCGGGTATCTTCGGCGATGGTTTTCACCGTTTTTGCCAGATCGCGACGACGTTCCTCGGAAAGTTCGGGAATGGGGATGCGGATGAGTTTTCCATCCACCGCCGGAGTGATGCCAATCTTGGACTCATTGATGGCCCGAGCAATGTCCTTCACCGTCCCGGCATCAAAGGGTTGAATGACCAGCAGACGCGGCTCCGGCACGGAAATGAGTGCAAGTTGCTTGAGCTTCATCGTGCTGCCATAGGTCTCAACGTCCAGGGTCTCCACCAAAGCAGGCGAGGCTTTTCCCGTCCGGATTCCGGCAAACTCGTGCATCATAAATTCCACGGCCTTTTCCATGCTCGCCTCGGCTTCAAACAGTGCTTCTTCCAAATTCATGGGTACTTAATAGTGGGAAATCTTGGTTGGGAAACGCGAAAAATTGCAAAAAAATCATTTGGCTGAAAATTCCTCGTCGCCCGCTTTGAATATCTTTCAGGCTTCCGGCTCTTCAGAAACCAGGGTTCCGACCGGTTCACCCACGAGCGCTTTGCGGATCTGTTCCGGTTCATTCATATTGAAGACGATGATCGGCATATGATTATCCATGCAGAGACTGAACGCCGTCGAGTCCATCACTTTCAAGCGTCTGGACAAAGCCTCACTGTAGGTGATGCGATCGAATTTTTTGGCCTCAGGATTGATCATGGGATCGCTGTCGTAAATCCCATCAACCTTGGTGGCCTTGAGAATGACCTGGGCACCGATCTCATTCGCCCGCAGTGCGGCCGTGGTATCCGTGGAAAAGAAAGGGTTGCCCGTCCCTGCGACAAAAATGACGACATGACCGAGTTCCAATTGCCGGATGGCGCGGCGCAAAATGAAGGGTTCGGCGATATTTTTCATCGCGATGGCCGTGTGTACCCGCACCGTGATGCCTTGATCCTCGAGAGCACTCATAATGGCCAGCCCATTGATCACCGTGGCCAACATGCCCATGTAATCCGCCGTGGCGCGATTCATCCCCCGATGCGCAGCGGCGAGCCCCCGCCAGATATTTCCTCCCCCAATGACGATGGCCAGTTCGACACCAGTTTTTTTCACCTCTCCAATCTGAGCGGCGATGCGTTGGACGATTTGCGGAGAAATGTTGTCGCCACTGCCCGGCTCGCGCAAGGCCTCACCGCTTAATTTCAAAACAACGCGTTTGTATCGGGATGAGGTGGACATGAAGATTGCCAGCGGCACGAGATGAAAACCAATCCAGCCGGGCATGGAAAGGGAAAACTCGCTTCTGCTTCGGCGGTATCGAGTCCCCCGGAATCAGGGTGCACCCAAGACCTGTCCTTTTTGCAGGGGATTCCCGCGCAGGAATTCGGCTGTCGGGAGCCTCCTGCCTCCCGCGAGTTGCACCTCCTGCAAGCGAAGAGCCCCGTCACCAGTCGCAACCAGAATCCCCTCGGAAAGATCGAGAACGGAACCCGCCGCCGCATGGACTCCGTCCACGAGTGCCGCCTGATGCACTTTCAATACCGAGGCGGGATCTCCCGGCCAGAGGGTGAAGGCTCCCGGCCAGGGCGAAAGGCCGCGGATCTGTCGATCGAGATCTCGGGCCGTCCGGCGCCAATCCATGGCTCCGTCCTCGCGTCGAAGCTTGGGGGCATGAGTGGCCAGGGAGGCTTCCTGCGGCAGGGGCTGTAATGCGCCGGTCTCAAGCAAAGCGAGAGTTCTCAACAGGGCAGCAGGCGCCAAAAGGCCAAGCCGATCGTGCAGAGTGCCCGCCGTGTCCAAGGGAGCGATCGGAATCGCCTCTTGGAACAAGATGTCCCCGGTGTCCATCCCCTCGTCCATTTGCATGATGGTAATCCCAGTTTCCCGATCCCCGCTGAGAATCGCGGCATGGACCGGAGAGGCCCCCCGATGATGGGGCAACAAGGAGGCATGAATATTCAAACATCCGAAACGAGGCAATTCCAACACCGCCCGAGGAAGAATCTGGCCGTAGGCCGCCACCACAATCACATCCGGGGAGAAACTCTCCAAGACTGGGAGATTCGCTGGCTCCCGAATCCTCTCCGGCTGATAAATCGGAATTCCCGTCGCCCCGGCGGCGTCCTTGATTGGCGAGGCGCGCAATTTCCTTCCCCTGCCAGCCGGCCGGTCCGGCTGGGTAAAAATGGCCCCCACTTCCAGAGAACTCTCTTTCAATAGGGCCTGCAACGACGGCACTCCAATGGCTCCCGTACCAAAAAATACAATTCGCACAATAGAACCTGTACCAATCGATATCACAAATTGCGAACCCTTCGAGGGGTATTTCCTCGCAACTCTCAGGTCCTCAGGTGGACTCCCCCACCCTCAATCGTCCGAGCTTTGCTCGCTGAACTCCATGGAACTTTGACGACTGGCCACGATGGCAGAAATGATCTTTAATGAGACCTCAATCGGCGTCTCGGTGGCGTCGATCTCCAGCGTCGTATCCCCGCCAAAATATTCGAGCAACGGTTTCGACTCCGCTTCATACACCTCCAGCCGCCGACGAATGACTTCTTCGTTCGCGTCATCAAGACGATTGTCCTTGATCGCCCGCTTCTTGAGACGGGACACCAGCTTCGAACGCTCCGGGCAGCTCAAATGAAACACTTTTCGCACCTCGACAATTGAAGACATGATCTTCGCTTGATTGACGTTGCGGGGAATGCCGTCCAACACCAGAAAATCGATATCCGGCTTGAAGGCATGAGCATCCACCTCCTGCTGGATCCGCACCCTCCACAGTTCGACGGTGATCTCATCCGGCACGAGTTGTCCCCTGCTGGAATACTCCAAAAATGCCCGTCCCAATTCGGTTCGGGTATCAATCGAACGGAAAACATCGCCGCAGGCACAATGAAAAAACCGCGGGATCATGCCCAATGCTTTGCCCTGGGTGCCCTTCCCGCTTCCGGGAGCCCCAAAGATCAGATAGGTTCTGTATTTGATAGACACGGAAAAAACCTAATTCGAAATCTTCCCGTCTGGCAATCCCGGAAAAAACAATAATGCCAAATAGGGAGCCATCGTTGACTTTCCCTCTCCGCTTCCTTAATCGTGAGATGAAATCCTCCAAACGAACGTGGCTCATAACGAAGAATACGTGGTCGAGATCCTCCAGGATGCCGATCTCATCAATCCCGCACAAGTTGCCGAAGCCCGGTCCAAGGCCGGAGCAGGCAGCGTCCTCGACGAATTGATCCGGGAGGGCATCCTCTCCCAGGAGGACATGATTCGCACCCTCGCCGCCCAAAACGGCATGGAGTTCATGGATCTGGCCACCGTGGCCCCTTCCCCTGATGTGATGGAAACCATGAGCTTGGAGGACGCCCGTCGGTACCGCGCCGTGCCAATTGCCCTTCGCGACGGGACCCTCGTCGTCGCCATCAGCGACCCGATGGACATGGAAGCCGCCGATTCGCTCTCCTTTGTACTCAACCGCGATGTCGAGTACGTTTGCTCCACACCGGACGCAATTTCGAAGGCCATCACCGAGTTCTACGGTTCCGACGAGGAGGGAAACGCGGCGGGTGGTTCCGATGAAATGACGCTTGAGGGGATGAACGAGGGAGAAACGACGGAAGGCGATGCTCCTGTGATCAAGATGGTCTCGATATTGCTACTCGAAGCCTACAACAACCGCGCCAGCGATATCCATCTCGAACCCCTGAACGAGAAATTCCGGGTCCGGTTCCGCATCGATGGCGTCCTGCAGGAAATGCCCAGCCCGCCCAAGAAGCTGCACTCCGCCATTATCAGCCGCCTCAAAATCATGTCCGGCTCGATGAGCATCGCGGAGAAACGCCTCCCGCAGGACGGCCGCATCCAGGTGAAGCTCGGCGACAAGTCCCTCGATTTGCGTGTCTCCAGCATCCCCACCGTCCACGGCGAAAGCATGGTGATGCGAATTCTGGACAAGACCTCCCTCCTCCTTGGCCTGCCCGATCTCGGATTCCTTTCCGATGATCAACTCAAATTTGAAACCCTGATCAATCTGCCCGATGGGATTATCCTGGTCACCGGCCCGACCGGCTCCGGCAAGACGACCACGCTCTACGCGTCCTTGCACTACATGAATAAACCGGACCGAAAGATTATCACGGTTGAGGATCCGGTCGAGTATCAACTCAGCGGCATCAATCAGGTACCGGTCAACGCCGACATCGGCATGACTTTTCCCGCCGCCCTGCGTTCCATCCTCCGTCAGGCACCGAATATCATCATGATTGGTGAAATTCGCGATATGGAAACTGCCAGCATTGCCATCAATGCCAGCCTCACCGGGCACCTCGTCCTCTCCACCCTGCACACCAACGACGCCCCCGGCGCCATGGCCCGCCTCGTCGATATCGGCATCAAACCCTTCCTGGTTTCGAGCTCCGTCCGGGCCGCCCTCGCCCAACGTCTGGTCCGCTTTCTCTGCCCAAAATGCAAAAAACCCGCCGAACTGAGCGAGTACGAATATACGACCCTGCGAATCGATCCCAATCAAGCCCTCGACGCCAATGTCATGCAACCCAACGGCTGCGAAGTGTGCCGGGGCAAGGGATTCAAAGGCCGCAAAGGCATCTTCGAACTCTTCCAGATCGACGATGAAGTGCGCCACATGATCATCAATGGCGCCACCACAATTCAGCTCCGGGCCCGGGCTCGCGAACTCGGAATGCGCACCCTACGGGAAGATGGCGTCCGCAAGGTTCTTTCCGGCATGACCACTGCCGGAGAGGTTATCACCACCACCATGACCGATGCCGACTGAGCCCCTGCCCTTCCAACCTCCCACCTTCCACCTCCCACTTTCTTAAAATGGACGCCAAACAAGTCACCGACATCTTCGTGGAAGCAGGCTGGATCGCTGCAGATCAAGCCGACGCTTTTGTGCAGGAGTGCGCCGTCAGCGGAAAAGAGATCGACCGTGTCATCGTGGATAGCGGCGTCTTGACGGAGGAACAATTTTACCAAGGCATCGCAACTTCCATCGGTACTGAAGTCGTCGATCTCGACGTTTTCGACGGGGCCTCCCAAACCCTCCACCTCATCCCCACCGGGCTTGCCCGGCTCCACGGTGCCCTGCCGGTCGGGGCCAGCGAAAACACGATTTACGTGGCCTTCACGGATCCCTTCAATACCCAGATCGCCGAAGATCTCCGGTTTGCGCTCGGACGGGAGATTCACCCGGTCGTCGCTCCGCCCGCCAAAGTGCAGGCTCTGATCCAGGAATATTACGGTTCAGAAACCTCCACCCTCGACGACGTGCTCGCCCAACTCGGTGAAAACACCGAGGTGACGCTGGATGAGGGCGCCAACGCCTTTAATGCCAAGGCCGTGGCTCAAGAGGCCAATGCCGCCCCCATCATCCGCTTTGTCGACCTCATCCTGGACAAAGCCATCGCAGCACGCGCCAGTGACATCCATTTCGAACCTTTCGAGAGCGAATTCAAGGTCCGCTACCGGGTCGATGGCGCCCTCTACGAGATGGACCCCCCACCCCGCCACCTCGCCCTCCCGGTCATTTCCCGTGTCAAGGTGATGGCCAACCTCAACATTGCCGAGCGCCGCCTGCCCCAGGACGGGCGCATCCAGCGCACAGTCAACGGCAAACAGGTGGACATGCGTGTGTCCGTTCTCCCCACCGCCTTTGGCGAAAGCGTCGTGCTCCGCGTCCTGGATCGTTCGAGCGTCAACCTCGATCTTGAAACCCTCGGGATGCCGGCCTACATCCACGACTACATCCTGGAGGTCATCGAAAAACCCAACGGGATCTTTATCGTCACCGGCCCGACCGGTTCGGGAAAAACCACGACGCTCTATTCCTGTCTGCGCAAGATCAATACCATCGATTCCAAGCTGCTCACCGCCGAGGATCCGGTCGAATACGAGATTGATGGAATCATTCAGGTGCCGATTAACGACAACATCGGTCTGAATTTCAGCCGGGTTCTCCGGGCCTTCCTGCGCCAGGACCCCGACCGCATTCTTGTGGGAGAAACCCGCGATACCGAAACCGCCCAGATCGCCATTCAGGCCTCGCTCACCGGACACCTCGTATTCACGACCCTGCACACCAACGATTCGACTGGCGCAGTCACCCGGCTCACCGATATGGGAGTCGAGCCCTTTCTCATCTCGGCCTCCCTCGAGTGCGTGCTTGCCCAGCGCCTGATCCGAAGAATTTGCACCACCTGCCGGACCGCCTACGAACCCAGCGAGCAAGTCCTTCAGTCCCTCGGCCTCACCCCCCACGATATCGGGGACAAAAATTTCTACTATGGAAAGGGCTGCGAAGTCTGCAACGAGACCGGATACAAAGGCCGCAAAGGCATCTACGAACTTCTGAAAATTTCCGATCCCCTGCGCGAAATGATCAACAGCCGAACCCCTGCGGTCGTCATGCGTCAAAAGGCCATCGAACTGGGCATGAGCACCCTTCGCGAAGACGGGTTGCGCTCTATTTACGATGGGCTCTCCACCATCGAGGAAGTCGTCAAATACACTTAGGAGTTTTAAGTCTTAAGAATAAAGCCCCGAGACAAGCGATCTCCCCTCCCGCAGGCCAAAAAGGATTCCGACTTTCCGCTTTTCAGTCTTTCCGCTTTTCCGCTTTTTCCCCGATCCCTTCCGCCACTTCGCGGGCGAAGTAGGTCAAAATCATATCCGCCCCGGCGCGTTTAATGGCCAACAAGGCTTCATCACGGGTCGATTCATAGTCCAACCAGCCCAGGCGGGCGGCCGCATGAATCTGAGCATACTCGCCGCTCACCTGATAAGCGGCAACCGGAAGGCGGGTTGATTCCTTCACGGCCCGAATCACATCAAGATAGGTGCCAGCCGGCTTGACCATTACGATGTCGGCCCCTTCCGCTTCGTCCAGCGCAATTTCCCGCACCGCCTCATTCACGTTCGCTGGATCCATCTGGTAGGTTGCCTTGCTCACGGCGTCTTTGCCAATCTTGCTGCCCACCGCATCCCGGAAGGGCCCGTAAAAAGCAGAAGCGTATTTAGCGGCGTAAGACAGAATGAGGGTTTTCTCGAAACCCGCTTGATCAAGCGCAGTGCGAATCGCGCCCACCCGTCCATCCATCATATCTGAGGGCGCCACGATATCCGCACCGGCCCGGGCTTGGGCCACCGCCAGCCTGCTGAGAATTTCCACCGTGGCGTCATTGGCCACATCGGTTCCGTCCGCCGAAAGCAAACCATCGTGACCGTGGGTGGTATAGGGATCCAGGGCGACATCGGTGATCACCGCCAACTCGGGAACCTCGGCCTTCACCCGCTGGACGGCTCGATGAAGAATATTGCTCTCGGCGAGCCCATGGGTCCCGCATTCATCCTTGAGCGAGGCGGAAATCGAAGGAAACAAGGCCACCGCAGAAATCCCCGCACCATAAGCGGCCTCACATTCCCGGACCAGCGAATCGAGGGAAAAACGAACCACCCCCGGCATCGAGGCGATCTCGTCGTCTTCCGCCCGGTCATGAACAAATAGCGGGTAAATCAAATCGTCAGCCGTGATACGGGTTTCCCGTACGAGGCTGCGAATGGCTGACGTACACCGAAGGCGACGCGGGCGATGTGGGAGATCGATGCTCACAGAGAGAAAGATGCAGCTCAGGAAGACGACCCGTCAAGCCACCGCTGCACACCAATCCGGAAAAGGCACAATCTCAGCCCTGGAATCTGGCCGAAGCGGTCTCGACAACCCGAAGGCCACGGGTGCCTGTAACCGATACCGTTGTAGAGCGAGCGGTTGAGGGTGTTGTGGCCTACCGTCCACTGGATCTGCCGCTCGGCGAGCGCCCGCCAGGCGGGAACACCGAAGAGCGCAGCGGCTTTTGCCAACACGGCAGCATCTGCTGTTGCGCAACTGCTCGTGCCGTGCGCGATACCCTGCCAATTGAACGGATGCATGAAGCTCCGAATACCGAGTCCCCCACCCGCCTTGCGGAACGTCTGGCGCTCTGCTTGCTCGGGATTCTTAAAGACACCGTATGGAGTGAAGGCAAAAGGATTCGAGCCGCGGGTGTAGTCGTATCGCGAGCACGGTGCCGCATCCGTTTGGCCAGCAGAACTGCGATCGTAAAACGAAGAACAAACACCAGGGATCCCGAATTCATGGTCACTCAGAGGAATTAGCGATCCACTGAACCCGGAACAAGGACGATTTGCCAATGAGTTGATATTTACTTCCATAATCGCACTTATTGTGATATTTGTGTCTACGAGACATGGAAATTTTCGACCAACTGTTTGAAAAAGAAGAACTTTTCGTCACTGACGGATATTGTACGCTCGGAGCCGAAAACGACGAATGTCTGAGCGTCGAGGCCCTGCTTTCGCAGATGGACCGTATTGGAGTGACCCAAGCCGTCATCGCTCCGGGCTCCCGCGAGTTCGCAGCGGAAAATCAAAGCGGAAACGCCCGCATTGCCGCCATTGCCCGGGAGCATCAAACCAGGCTGATTGCCGCCTTCTCCGTCAATCCCTGGAAAACCGATGCCCTGGCTCTGGCCCAGAGCGCTCTGGACGACGGTGGACGCATCCTCATATTGGCACCGCATCGCCAAGGGTGTCATTTGGGCGATGCCCTTTGGGACCCTCTCTTGCAATGGGCCGAAAAGAGGAATGTGCGCGTGTACGCACATGCTTCGCCCAGTGCCTCGGGAACCCCCAGCCAACTCCTTTTCCTGGCCGACCGGCACCCCGGGGTGCGTTTTCTGCTCGGTCGCGGCGGCACTTCGGACTACGCCAGTGACATGTTCCCACTCCTGGAACTCGCGCCCGCGAATGTCTGGTACGATTTCGGATTTGTGCGTCCCACCGTGCTGGCCTCCTACGCCGAAACCGCTCCCACCCGATTTTGTTTTGCCAGTTGCTCTCCACAAAACGACCAGGAGTTCGAACTTGATTTGCTGCGAACGCACATCCCGCCCAAGTTGCTGGCAGGCGTACTGGGAGGCAATTTTTTGAGCTTTCTCGAATCATGATGATCGACTGTCACACCCACTGGCATCCGGAATGGAGCGGTGCCGACTCCCGCGATCCCTCGCTTTGGTTGGAGGTCCTGGACCGGCACGGCATCACCCACGCTGCCGTCCTGCCAACCCGGGGAATGATGGACGACACCTTACTCATACAGGACAATAATGACATTGCGTCCGCAGCAGATCGCTCGGACGGACGGATGTTGCCTTTCTGCACCGTGAACCTCACACAAGGAAAGAAGGCCATCGACGAGTTGGAGCGCTGCCTCGATGTCTTGAAAGTTCGAGGGATTAAATTCCATCCTTGGATGCAGGGAGTCTCGATCAATCATCCCCTGATGAACGAAGTCTGCGCCCGTGCGGCATCGGCGGATGTTCCGATCTTGTTTCATGACGGAACGCCACCCATGAGTCTCCCGTCACAAGTCGGGCTGCTGGCCCGGCGCCACCCGAAAACAACCCTGGTTCTGGGACATTGCGGGTTGCTGGAATTTTGGCAGGAGGCCCTCATGGTTCTCAATGGCTGCCCCAATGTCTGGGGCTGCCTGTGCAGCCCGCATCCTGGCGCTTTGCGGCAAATCTTTCAGAACGGACCGCAGGACCGGCTCTGCTTTGGAAGCGATTTTGGTTTTGGAAAAGCGGACCTCCTTGCCTACCGACTCGGGCTCCTGCGTACGGCGTTGCCGGATGCCGGGGTGCAGGATCGCATCTTGAACCACAACCCCAGGCGTCTGTTCCGCATCGACACTGAAACCCCCGCCCCGGCTCAGAAATGAAAATCTGCGCTGACGAAGGGCTGACCCATTTTCAAAAACCCTGGTCCGGGCGAGTCTTTACACTCGAAAATCCGCAGGGCGACGAGGACACCCTCTTTCTCCTGGCTCGAGGCGAAGTCCATCACCTCGCCGTCGCCGCCGACGGGGTCCCTCTCTCCCTGGCACCCTGCCTTCCCTGCAATCTCGGACCGCAACATTTTCGCTGGATGGAGGCGTCGCTCCCTACCCACGCCAACAGGCAAAACATCGAAATCACTTTGCTGGACCCCGCCGCCGCCCTGGCGATCGACGCAAACACCGGCCATCCGGTCGTGCGGGTGTCGGACGGTTCTCCCCCGGACTATTTGGTTCCTTCCTACAACGATCCCGCGCTGCCGGCGGCAAAAATTCGAAAACTCCTGCCTGGCCCGCTCAACAGGCTGCAAAATCCAGATTGGCAGGATGCGTGGCGCATTGCCCTGTGGGTGCATGGGGCCTGGACCTATCGCAACACCCATGCGGGGGAATATTACTGCCCTTGGCGAATCGGGGAGATTCTCCGTTGGGGGGGGCTGGGAAAGGGACCAGATGGCCAACCCGTCATCGCCATGTGCGTCCACTATGCCGTCGCATTCCAGCAATGCTGTTTGGCTTTGGGCACTCCGGCGAGACTCGTTCCACTCATGCAGCATCTTAATGGAGAAAACGGCCATTTCGTTTCCGAAATCTGGTCCCGTTCGCTAAAAAAATGGGTCCTGATCGATCCCCAGGCGGCCCTTTGCTATCTGGATAAATCCGGAGTTCCTCTCAACGCCTTGGAAGTTGCCCAGGCGGCTGACCCCAGAGCCTTGGCCCGCAGTGGCCCCGCCGCCGACCAACTGGAGCCCCTGAAGAACGATTTTCCCCACTTTTTTGCCTGCACCAAAAACCTCTTTCGTCACATTGGCGTTTGGCGGTGGGCCGATTTCTACTCGCATCCGGAACATGGCGCCGACGGACACGGAACCACAGCTTATGCTGAATCCGCCATTCTCTGGCTCAAACAAGACCGACATCCGCCCATGTTTCCTTATGCTCTAAAGGTGAGCGACTATCTCAAGGAATAATCGAACCCCAACCAAACACCTAATCCATCTCCCCTGCCATGACTTCTTCGTTCCTCCGGCAACCCGCCATCCTCATCCTTTGCTCGGCAATAGTAACTAGCTCGACCGCCCTGACCCGGGAGGCCCTCGAGTCGTCCACCCCATCCAATCCCATTCTCAATCTGGACATCCCGGCCGTATTCGATCCCGCTCCGAATTATGATCTTTGTACGGACCCTGAAGATGGCAAGCAACTCAGCGATGGCTTGTTCGAGGCCCTTAAACCCGGCGAAATTGCCTCCTCCTCCTTATGGGGCCGGAAAGGAACGGTCGGATGGGCGCATGCGAGAGAACCCATTTTCATCACCTTTGACCTGGGTTCGGTGCAACCCATCGGCGGCATGATGGTGAGTTCCGCAGCGGGTACCGCTGGTGTTTTCTGGCCCTCGGCCATCGCCATCGTGATCAGTGACGACGGAAAAAACTGGTCCTCGGCTGGCGAACTCATTTCCCGCTCACGGGAAAACGGACTCCCGCCCGCTACGGGATACACCGAACATCAATTTGTGGTCAATGACCTCAATATCACAGGCCGCTACGTCGGAATCTGCGCCTATCCCGGAGGCAACCCCTTCTTTTTTCTTGATGAACTGGCGGTCTTTGGAAGCGATTCGCAGAAGCCTGCAGAGGTCCTGCATGTCATCGGTGACATGGCGGCGACGCGACAATACGTCAAAGACAATGTCATCGGCTATAGCATCCTGCGCCGCCTCGCCTTGGACTGTTCCCTCATTCAAACCGCCATCAAAGAATCGGCTTTGGATTCCCCGAACAAAGACAAACTGAAGGCGCAGTTGGCGAGTGCCGCCGCGACAGCCGACGGGGCTCCCCTCGATGTGGCTCCCGGATTCCGCACCGTCATTCCGATCAACGAGACCGAGTCCCGGCTCCTGTCCGTCTTTGGCTCCCTCCTGAAGGCCGAGGGTTATCCTTCTCTGCTCATCACCAAGCAACATCGCAATGCCTACCTGGGCTGGCTGGAAACACCGCCCACCAAAGAGCAAGAAAGCGTGACCTTGAATTTTCGCCAGATGGGCAACGAAGTACGGGGCGACATGCTCTTAGTCACGAATGCGTCCGCCCTCCCCAAGCAGGTCACCATTTCCATCGACACGCCGTGCCAAGGCATGAGCCTCTTCTATTGTCCCTGGACGGATACGCCTCAACTGGAGCCGGTGGCCATGGCCCTGCTCCCTGTCCCGCAGGAAGGCGACGGTTGGAAGTTGGACATTCCGGCCGGTTTGACCATGAAGCTCTGGGTCAGCGTGGACAGCTCCAAAACGCCGGTGGGAGAACAGGATTTTCAGTTGAGCTTTGCGGATCAGGGCGCAGAGAAAATCACGGTGGGCATGAAAGTGAAGATCTCTTCGGTGGCCATGGGAACCCCTAGCCTGCATTTGGGAATGTGGGACTATACCAATGGTGCCGGGGCCTATCAACTGACGCCCGAGAATCGCGCCGCCGCTATAGAAATGATGCGCTCCCACAATGTGGATAGCCCCTGGGGAACTCCCAGCGTGTTGCCGGTTCCGAAAGCGGAGGATTATGACGCCTCCGACAAACTCGTGAGCGCCTTGGATTTCACCGCCTTCGACGAATGGGTGAAAATGTGGCCGAACTCCCGTCGCTACATGATTTTTGTCAATGTGTCTTCCGCCATCGGCGGGGTGCCGATGGAGTCACCACGATTTGCCAACCGGGTGGCACAATGGGCTCGAGCGGTCGCGGATCATGCTTCGGAAAAAGGCCTCAAGCCAGAGCAGATCTGTTTACTCCTGTTCGACGAACCTTCCGCCGACAGCCACGATGAACATCTGCTTGCATGGGCAAAACCGATCAAGGCGGCGGCAACCGGGCTGACGATCTGGAGCGATCCGGTCTGGAAAGATCCCGCCCAAGCGGCTCATCCCGAAGCCTTCAAACTGCCGGATGTGCTTTGCCCAAACTGGGGAACCCTGGCAGCAGGGGGGGGAAGCCTGTGGAAATTCTACCAGCAATTGAGGGAGGAAGGAAAACCAATGGAGTTGTACATGTGCTCGGCCCCCGCTCCCCATACCGACCCGAATCGGTATTATCGTCTGATGCCCTGGGCGGGATGGAAGCTCCAAATTCAAGGGATTGGATTCTGGGCCTTTTCCGACGCGGGAGGACTCAAAGATGCCTGGAGCGCCTATGACGGAGCGAGGGGCACCTGGTTCACTCCGGTCTTTTTGGGAACATCCGATGTCACAAACACCATCCAGTGGGAAGCCGTCCGCGATGGAATGCAGGACTATGAATATTTGCTCCAGTTGGAGAAACAATTGCCCTTGATCAAAAACACAAAACTCAAAAAGGAAGCGGAAGATCTTTTGAGCCAAGACTCGATCCAAAGCCTGTTTCATGGATTGAAAGCCAGCGATGGTTTTTCCTGGCCGGCCGCCAAAGATTCCGAAGCCCCGGATCGGTACCGGGAAAAAATTCTTACCGTTCTCGAAAAGGCCAACACTTTGTAATTACATTTATTTAATACCTAATTCGTATTATTTTCTCGCTTTTTAAGAAAACTGTGCTATCAAAGAAGAATGAGCAGGTTATCAACAAAGCGCGGCATGACTCTGGTGGAGGTAACAATTGCCCTCGGCTTGGTCAGCTTTGGTCTCATTTCCGTGTTGGGACTTCTTCCCACCGGCTTGATCACCCTGCGCGATGCGAGGGATTCCTCAGCGCGAAGCCGCTACCTGCAAACGATCCAGGCCGAGTATCTGTCATTGAGCTTTGGGGATGTCCCCTCGAACAACCTTTTCTATTTTGACCGGGACGGTCAACCTGTGGAAGCCGCCTCGTCTTCCAAACTCTATAAGGTTTCGGTCGAGTCGCTGGCCCCGGTCTATCCGGATCAGCCTGTAGGCGTCGAAGACAGCCTGCGGCGACTCCGCGTGACCTCCTGGCAACTGAATTCTTCCGGCACGACCAATGGCCTTGCCCCCAACATTCGAGCCCTGCAAATCGCCGATGGCGGATTCTAACGTCAGCACCACATTTTCCCGGTGGCACAGCCGCTGCAGAAACGCATTCACCCTGATCGAACTCCTGGTGTCATTCGCGGTATTTTCGCTCATCATGGCGTTGGTGCTTTCCGTCATTGGGCAAACGAGTTTGATCCTGCGCCGCTCCACCAATGATATGGGCTCGTTCCAGTCCGCCCGGCAGGCGTTTGACATTCTGACACGAAGCGTAGGGCAAGCAACATTGGGCAGTTACTGGGATTACCAATTCACCTCCGGCCAACCCGCCCGCTATCGCCGAAACTCGGATCTCAATTTTGTTTTGGGTCCGGCCGGAGTCGATGGACTTCCCGGTACCCCCGGCTGCGGCCAGGCGGTCTTTTTTCAAGCCCTCCTGGGAAAAATCGGAGTGGGGCAAACCTCCATTGGGGTTCAACAATTGCTCAATGAAATCGGATTCTATGTGGAATTCGGATCGAATCGCGACTACCTACCAAGCTTATTAGCCGCTCAATTGCAGGAAAAGTACCGGTACC
>CALBXK010000357.1 GCA_937890535.1 uncultured Spartobacteria bacterium | reverse complement strand
CAAAATGTATCGCTGGTACGCTTCCGCAGCAATACCAGCGCGTTAGCGCAACCTATAGATGGATTTCAAAATGTATCGCTGGTACGCTTCCGCAGCAATACCAGCGCGTTAGCGCAACCTACGAAAAACGTAACACCCATCTTGAGCGGCATGCTCTATGCCGTCTTGTCGCTGCTCAAGCCCAAATCCCACGACAAGGTGCCCCCAGGAGCCTCGTATTTTCGGCTCAGACACCCCGTCGGACTCGCCATTTCGTGATGCGGGCCGCACCCCCCATCACGAAAAGGCGAGCGCTTGACTCTCAATCCCCGCTTTGCCAACCTCAGTCCATGGAAACACCCGTTTCTAGCGTCAAACTCCGATCCACCGGATCAGCCTTGCGAAAGGGCGGTGTCCTGCCGTCAGATTACGAAATTAGCTGGACGAACTTCCTGCGCCCCCGGACGGTCTCTCGTCACTATGTGGGGCCGCTTAAAAATGACCTTCTTTGGATCGAGGGAGCAACATCGTCTTGGCTTGGGTGCTAGGGTGGCGGGCGTGCAAAGTCCAGACGCGATTTGAGAGCGAACGCCGGACATCGGCTTCCGTAAATTTCCCATTCCCACGATGCGCGCCATACTAAAAAAACTCGCCCGTTCCACCGGCATTTATCACCCCCTGCTTTATTGGTCGAGAAAGTGGCGACACGACAGGGACTATGGCCGATGGCTGGCATCCGGGCGTCCTCCTCCGAGGCCCCATGGTGCCAAGCAACAGACGTTGCTCGACTACGCCGAGCGATACAATCTGCGCATCCTGGTCGAAACCGGCACCTTCTACGGAGATATGGTGCATGCCATGAAGTCCCGTTTCGACAGGATTTATTCCATCGAGTTGAGTCCGGAGCTTTGGAGGGAAGCGGCCTCCGGTTTTGCTCGGTACCGCCATATCGAGATCATTCATGGGGACAGTACGATCGAACTCGAAAAACTTGTGAAAGAGATCGAGCGGCCAGCCATGTTCTGGTTGGACGGTCATTATTCGATGGGTGTGACCGCGCTCGGAGAGAAGGAGACCCCCATCATGGAGGAATTGGTTCACGTCTTTTCGTCGCCGGTGGCCGGCCATGTCATTCTGATCGATGACGCACGGTGCTTTGGCAGGAATAAGGATTTCCCCTCACTCGAAGAACTCCAGGATTTTGTCACCAGGCAGTCTCCGCATTCTCACTTCGAGGTCGGCGATGACATCATCAGGATCACACCCGGCGTTCCAACTCCGGCTCGCTGAGGCGACCGGAAATCCGTGAAAATATGGGTTCGATTGTCGGGTTCAGCGGTTTTCCAGCAACTCAAGTTGTCTGAGCCGGCTCATACTCGCTGCGCTGGCTTCGGCCTTCGCTCGCAGACGAAGCCGTTCCCCAAATTCTCGCCGAACGCCTATCCCGCGATCAGGTCTGTGACGTAGGACGAGGGCTGGTAGTTCTCGATGATGATTTGGGTTTCTCCGTTACGGTGGAGGCGGACCTGGGTGACAAGGATCTCCGGGGTCTTGTGGGGGGCGAAGAGGATGTCGTCGTGGGTCGCGTTCTGGTGGTTGGAGAATTTTTCGGGGGTCAAGGCCCCACCAAGATGATCACTGCGACCGGTGGCGACGTGGACGGTGCCGCGAATTTTCTCATCCTGAATATCGCGCCCGGAGACGGGGAGAATTTGGGTGCCAAAGCCAAGTTCGCCGAGTTCCCCGGTGACAGGATCACTGGCGAGCTTCTCATTGTGGAGCCGGATGGTGTTGGCGTTGCCGGTGAGAAGTTCGGCGCTTTGAATCCGACCCTCGGCGACTCGCATGAGGCCAAGAGTGTCGTCCTCGTATTTCAGGGGGAAGGTGCCCGAGGCGCCGGTGGGGACAAAGTAAATCTCGCCGGCGGGAAGGTTGGCGACGTCGGGTTCGGTGCCGCGGCAGAGGCCGTGGCTCTTTTGGGCTTCCTGCCGGTCGAGTTCGAGTCGGAGGGTGTGCGTCCCGGAGTCGAGTTGAAAATCAATTTCGGCCCAGTCGGCAACCGTCATTCCGAGGCGCATTTTTTCGGCATCGCGGCTGACGTCGTCGTAGTTGACGGCGAGACCGGAGGAGAGGATGACGGGGTTGAGGCCGTGGAGGGTGGCGCCGCGGAAGCCAAATATTTTGGCGTGAGCGGTGAGGGGCGCGGTGGCCGAGTAGGTGGAAATGCAAAGAATGATGTCGTAGTTGCGGTAGATATCTTTCTCGAGGCTGAGTTCGCGTCCATCGAGAGCGATTGCAAGGTCGGGGAGGTCGAGGTTACTCCCGCCAGTGATCTGGTAAGCGAAGATCTCGCCGCCTTGTAGTTCGAGATCGGCAAGGGTGCCCTTTTTCAGACCCTCGTAGAAATGGGTTATGGCATTGTGTTGGATGGTGAGGGCGGGATCCTGAAGGAACTTAAAATCGATGATGTCGCGGGGGTCGGCGAGATCGATGAGGACGCAGACCTTTTGACCCGGGGTGGGTGCGAAGGTGGACCGGAGAAGTCCGGTGAGGCTGAACGGAGGGAACTTGCGTGCGGAGGCTTGCTCGGAGATGGTCATGACGGTCGCATAATAATGCGGAGTGCCCGGGAGGGCAAATAAGATGCACTGGAAAAAAATTGAAAGTATTTGGAAAGCCCGACGGCCGGATCTCCGGGCGGAGGAATTTCTTGCCCGCTGGGGGGCTGCCGTCGTGGCGCTCTTCGCTGTTCTCTACTATGCCTCGTATCTTCGCAAGGGCCTGAACCTTGGAGGGGAAGGCGGCACCGTGGCGGTGATCGCGATGCGGCTCATGGAAGGACAGCGACCGATCGTGGATACCTTTCTTGGCTACAATGTGATGTGGTTCTGGCCGGTCGCTTGGGTTTTTGAACTCACGGGACCAAATTACGTCGCCCTACGGGTCTTCTTTTTCACCCTCTGCACGCTGACCGGAGTGATGGCCTACTTGATCGTCCGGCGAGTGACGGGCCGGGGATGGTTTGCGACTCTGGTGGCCCTCGGGCCGGTCTTGATCCCAGGCATGATTTTCCGCAACTACATGGGATTTTTGGCGGTGCTGAACATGCTGATGCTCCTGCAGGCGTATGTCTTTGTGCAGCCGACGACCCGCCGACGATGGCTTTGGATCGCAGGGGCCGGGGGAGCCTTGGGGCTGACTTATTTGATCCGGATTGATATCGGGGCATTTTTTACGGTGATCACTCTCGGCCTTCTGGTTCTCTATCCGCTCGGATTCCGCGGCGCACTGCGCCGGCGGGCGGTGACGGCAGCAGGGGCGTTGGGGCTGACGGTGATTATTTTTGCGGGGACGCATGCCCCCTTCTATTTCGATGCGCGGCAGCGTGGTTATGCCGATGAGTTTGTGGGTCAATACCTCGGTTGGATCAATCTCGTCCGCTATCTCGCCCAACAGGAAGCCGACGCATTCGTCCGGAACCCAGAAGGCGGAAAACCGAGCGGCGTCGAAAAAAATCAAAAACCGAAAAGCGACACGAAGCGGGATATTGAGAGCGAGGACTATCTGCAAAAAAAGACCCTTGAGGATCTGTACGGGGCTCGATCGTTTTATGATCAGGCCTTCGTCCTCATCACCTATGGGCCGATCTTGATTGCGATGCTGATCGTACTCCCGGCGGCGACATTGTTCCTCCTCGCTCTGGTGAGAGCGGATGAGGGGCTTCGCACCGAAACCCTGGCGATGTTGGTCACGGCGGGCTCGGGGTTGACCTTGTTCCCTCAATATTTTTTCTTCCGTCCCGATACCCCGCATCTTTCTGAGTTCATGGTGCCATTCATGATCGCGATGGCCTGCGCAACCTGGGGGGCTTGGCACCTGGCGCAGAGGCGAGGTGCTGGGGTCTGGATTTGGATTTGGGCCTGGGCGTTAGCGGTGATTTGTCTCCTCGATGTTGGGTTCTATTTTTACCATTCCTTTCCGAAGGATTCTGCGGGCACGATTGCGGCGCGGCGCAAGCGCACCTATGAACTGGTGGCGGAGAATGGCGTGCGGGTGGATCTGAAACAGCAGACTCGTGAGTCTCTGCAAAATATGTGCGACCTGATCCAGGCCCACACCCAACCCGGCGACTATTTGGTCTGCTATCCCTACGCGCCCACGGTGAATTTTATGACCGACCGACCCTCGTTTGAGTACAATCTCTATGTGGACAACGCGCACAATATTTCCCACTTCCATGAGGAGACGCTCCGGGAATTTGCGAAATACCGACCCGCAGCGGTATTGATCGACAATCGCGCCATCAATCAGACCGAGGACTCGCGGTTTCAAAATTGGGCAACTGAGACCTATCAATGGCTCCAAACCAACTATCGCTCCCAAGGTATTTTCCGAAGACAGGAACTCTTCCTCCGGGCCGATCTCGCGCCGGATACTGAAAATCAGAAGGAGACAGCAGGAAGCGCAGAGTCACCTGATGGGTGATTTTTGCAAAAACGGATGTCTTTGCGACTCTTGCGATCTTCTGTTAAGATCCCATTTCCCGATTCTCACCCCACAAAACAGAACGCCCGCCGTGTCAGGCGGGCGTTTCGTTTGAGAGTTTTTGATCGGGGATCAGCGCGAATAGAGTTCGACAACAAGCTGCTCGTTGACGATCGGATTGATGTCCTCGCGGGTGGGAATGCGAACAACCGAACCGCTCAGATTTTCTTTTTCCACCAACAACCAGTCGGGCGGGGTGAGCGCGGAGGTCTGATCGAGAAATTTGTTGGCCAGGCGCTTCGAACGTTCGCCCTGCTTGATCGCAATCACGTTGCCCGGTTTGAGATTCATCGAGGACGCGTTGGTCTTGTGGCCGTTCACAAAGACGTGCCCGTGGGACACCATCTGGCGAGCCGCCTGCAGGGTCTTGGCAAAGCCCATCTTATGAACAACGTTGTCGAGTCGGGTCTCCAGAAGCTGGAGCAAAATCTCGCCGGTCACTCCACGCGTGCTGTTGGCCTGCTGGAAATAGCGGCGGAACTGACGCTCCAACACACCGTATTGAAAACGAAGCTTCTGCTTCTCGGCGAGCGCCAGGGCGTAGTCGGAAAGTTTCCGGCGGGAGCCCTTCGGTCCATGCTGGCCGGGAGGATAGTTTTTGTTTTCGAAGGCTTTGGGTGAACCATGAATGAGCACCCCATAGCGGCGGCTAATCTTGGTTTTGGGTCCTGTATAACGAGCCATAGTATTGCGAAGTATTAAGTTTGTAAGTTTGTAGCGGGAGCTGGTTTTTTAGACGCGGCGCTGTTTCGGCGGGCGACAACCATTGTGTGGCACCGGGGTCACGTCACGAATGACATTGATCTCCAAGCCGACGGCCTGCATGGCCCGAACTGCGGACTCACGTCCGGAACCGGGGCCTTTGACGCGGACCTCGACCTCTTTGATGCCGTGGCCCATGGCCTGTTTGCAGGCATCCTGGGCGACAGTTTGAGCAGCATAGGCGGTGCTTTTACGCGAACCCTTGAATCCGCACTTGCCGGCACTTGACCAGCCCAGCAGATCCCCTTTGAGATCCGTGATACTGACGATGGTATTGTTAAAGCTGGCCTGAACGTGGGCAATACCATTGGGCACATTCTTGCTCCCCTTGGCCTTGACGATTTTCATGGGCTCGATGGCATCATCAAGCGAGAAACTCACCGGGGTGGCCGGGGCGGCGTCCTTCTTGGCGTCTTTCTTTGATTTTTTAGTCGCCTTGGGCTTGGCTTCCTTGGCCGGAGCAGCCGGAGCAGCCGGAGTTGCCGGAGTTGCATTCGCCGCAACCTCAGGCTTGGCTTCCTCGACGGGAGCAACTGGAGTCGTTTCCGCCGCAACAGGCGCGGCAACTTCGGAAACGGGGCTTGATTCTGAGAGCGGGGCTTCCAGTGCGGCGGCCTCCGCAGTCGCGACAGGTTTTTCCGCAACGGGAGCTTTCTTTTTAGGAGCCGCCTTGGGTTTTTTCTCTTTGACCGGTTGAGCCTCCGCTTCGGGAGTCTCGGGTGTGGATTGAGGTTCGTCAGCCATGAGTTTAGATATTAGACTTTACCAGTTTTCGCATTGGGATTGCGTTGGACACCCACGGTTCGACGCGCTCCCTTGCGGGTGCGGGCGTTGGTGGACGTGCGTTGGCCTCGGACAGGAAGTCCCCGCCGATGGCGGATTCCCCGGTAGCAATTGATGGCCTGCAGACGCTTGAGGTTGCCTTGAACTTCCCGACGAAGATCGCCTTCGATGACGATTTTTAGGGAATCAATGGCGTGAATGATGGCGTTGATCTGCTCGGGGGCCAGATCCTTCGCTCGGATATTGGGATCGATGGCGGTCGTCTCGAGAATGCGCTGGGCATGACTCGGGCCAACTCCATAAATGTAGCAAAGCGAAGCTTCGATGCGCTTCTGGCCGGGGATTTCTACTCCAAGTAAACGGGGCATATAATTATTTAGGATTGAGGATTTGAGACTTCAGATTCGGGAATGGAAAATTTTGTCAAACGGAACGAGTCAGTCGGGAATCGCAGAGACTAACCTTGTTTCTGTTTATGGCGGGGGTTCGTGCAAATCACCCGCACGACATTTTTGCGCCGCACGATTTTGCAGGCTTCGCAGAGGCGTTTTACTGAGGCTCGAACTTTCATTTTACTGTTTGTGGTTTTGGCGTTTTGACGTGTTATTTTTCCGGTCGGTTACCCGACCAGCAGTGAGGTCGCGGACGAACGTTTTATTTTTCGTCCGGGACGGCTTCACCGGGAAGCGACGTGAATTACGGGCATTCACACCGCCTTGAAAATTTAGACAAGAGGGCCTCCTCCATTTGATCACGGGACGAAAAGTCCCATGGAAAATGGAATTGGGCAGCAACTCGACAACCTTCCTCTTTAAGTCAATAACGTCTTTCGTGGCCATGTCAACACTTCTGGTGCGTCATTTGTGACTAGTACGGTGTGTTCAAAATGGGCGGAGGGGAGGCCATCGGCCGTGACAACGGTCCATTTGTCGTCGAGGACGCGCACTTTGGCCCGACCCATGTTGATCATGGGCTCGATGGCGAGAGTCATTCCCGCCCTAAGAACCGGTCCGGTGCCACGTTTTCCAAAATTGGGTATCTGAGGTTCTTCATGGAGGCTGCGACCAACGCCATGGCCGACAAACTCCTTCACCACAGAGTATCCGTACTGGATGGCCTGACTTTCCACATAAGCGCCGATGTCGCCGAGACGACGGCCGGGGCGGACGAGCTGAACAACGCCCTCCAAGATATTCCGGGTGGTGGAGAGCAACTTCTCCACGGCGGGATCGATCGTTCCGGCCGGAACACTGGTGGCGGTATCTCCGATCCACCCATCGCGGATGATCCCACAATCGATTTTGACCACGTCGCCATAGGCGATCTTGCGGGGATCGCCTATGTCATGAACCACCTCCTCATTAAGGGAGATACAGATATGGCCGGGAAATTTTTTGTAGCCGAGGAAGGCGCTGCGGACTCCCGCCTCGGCCATCAACTGCGAGGCGGCGTGGTCGATCTCGCCGGTGCTGACCCCGGGCGCGACCATGGCGGCCAGTTCACTAAGAATGGTGGCCGCGGATTCGCCCGCCTGGCGCATCTTCTCGATCTCGGGTCCGCGTTTGATCGGGATCACGACAAGGCCTCCTCCGGGTTATTGGCGCACAGATCGTCATAGAGGGCTTGAAAAAGTACGGCCCTGGCTGGGGAGGCATCAATTCTTCGGAGGAGCCCCCGGGCTTCATAATGTTCCGTCACCGGGAGGGTTTCCTTTCGGTATTCGGACAATCTGCGATCCAGGGCCTCACGGGTGTCGTCCTTCCGGCGGGTGAGTTCCACCCCACAGGACGGACAGGGCGAGCCCTTGGTTACAAAGTGAAATGATTCGTTGAAGACGGACCCACAACCTGGGCAGGTCAGACGCGTGCAGATGCGATTCAGGACAGTCTCGTCGGAGAGTTCCAGGAGATAGACCACGTCGAGAGTAAGTCCGCGTTCCTGGAGGCCGTCATCGAATGCCTGGGCTTGACCGAGGGTGCGTGGGAATCCGTCGAAGATAAAACGGGTCCGTCCATCAATCCACTGCCAGACAATCCTGAGAGCGAGCTCGTCCGGAACGAGGCCGCCTTGCGTGGTCCAGCGCTCCGCCTCCGTACCGATGGCGCTGCCACGGGATTTCTCCTCACGAAGCATGGCCCCGGTGGAAGCGGCCGGGAGCCCGAATGTGGCCGCCAGCAGTGCAGCCTGCGTACCCTTCCCGCTCGCAGGCGGGCCCAAGAGGACAATGCGATTCTTCATCCCCCCCTTATCGTTGGGCTGCGAGATAGATGGTCGCAGCGGCAATGATGAGGATGCCCAGGGCGGCGTAAATGAGCACGAGAGTATTGTCGTTGACGACCTGGGTGGAACCCATGCGTGGACGCTGTTCGCGGGCGCCCCGGATCTTGCCCTTGCGCAGGAATCCGTCGTAATGCCGCTGAAGAAGATGAGTTTCCACCTGGCGCATGGTGTCGAGCACGACGCCCACGATGATAAGCACACCTGTGCCTCCGAAAAACTGCGCCGCCATATAGGGGACATTCAACGATTGCGCCAGCAGTTGCGGTAAGACCGCAATGATGGTCAAAAAGATCGCCCCGGCAAAAGTGAGCCGCGACATGGTGAAATCCAGAAAGTCCGCCGTTGGCTTGCCGGGACGAATCCCAGGAATGAAGCCTCCATATTTTTTCAAGTCGTCCGCAATTTGGGCAGGTTGAAACTGGGTGGCCACCCAGAAATAGCTGAAGAAGAAAATCATCACGCCGTAGAGGACGTAGTGCAGCCAGCCGGTGGCCATGAGGGTGGAAATTTCCTGAGCGGTGCGGCTCTCGGGGAAAGCCATATTGATGATGGTCGAGGGGAAGATGAGAATGGCCTGGGCAAAAATGATCGGCATCACACCCGCATAGTTGATCTTAAGCGGCATGTATTGGGTCTGGCCCCCATAGACCTTCCGTCCCACCACGCGCTTGGCGTACTGGATGCTAATTTTTCGCTGGGCCTGGGTTACGGCAATGATCGAGCCGATCACGAGGACGAGAAAGAGACACAACAAGACCAAGACCACTGGACTGACATTGGCTTGAGCTCCGGGGGTGGCGGGCACAAAGGTCTTCCACGCCTGAATGAGTCCGGCGGGAAGCTGGGCCAGAATTCCCACTGTGATCACGATAGAAATCCCGTTGCCGATCCCCCGCTCGGTGATTTGATCCCCCAACCACATCAGGAACAACGTGCCCGCCGTCATCGTGATGATAGTCGTAAGCTGAAAGACAATCCCCGGATTGGGTACCAGATTGAGGCCCACACTGTTGATGGTTTCCATGATCCCCGGCAGGAAGGGATTGGACTGCGGGTTCTCGAAAGATTTGGCGAGCAAGTAGCCCTGAAAGACACACAACACGATCGTGGCGTAACGGGTGTATTGCATGACCTTGCGACGTCCGCCATCTTCACGGGAGAGCTTGCCCAACTGCGGGATCACCGCCGTGAGCAACTGCATCATGATCGAAGCACTGATGTAGGGCATAATGCCCAGGGAAAAGATGGCACAATGCGCCAAGGCGCCGCCGCTGAAGAGATTGAAGAGTGCAGCCACCCCTCCGGCCGCCTGGTTGTCTGCAACATTTAGAAACCACTGGCTGAGAATTTCCGCATTCACACCCGGCGTGGTAATTGCCGCTCCCGCCCGCATGATGACAATCATCGCGAGGGTAAAGAGCACGCGTTGCCGCAGCTCCGGGATTTTGAAAATGTTGGTGAACGCGGAGATCATTCGAAGTGGACTCTCGGATGAGCGGATCCGAAAATTACTTCCGGCTTGCGACTGCTGGCTTCCGACTTGGGATGGTCACGCTGCCGCCCGCCTTCTCGATCTTCTCCTTCGCCGAGGGCGTGATGTGATCCACCTCGAGATGGAATTTCTTGTTCACCTCGCCGCGACCCAGCACCTTGATGCCGTCGAGCGGTCCGCGAACCAAACCGATGCCACGAAGAATTTTCTCATTGATGGCGGCGCCGTCGTCGAAACGCTTTTCCAAGTCATCGACATTGACGATTCCATAGATGGTCTTGAATTGCGCATTATTGAAACCCCGCTTGGGCAGACGCCGGATGAGCGGCATCTGGCCACCTTCAAATCCAGGGCGAACGCCACCGCCGGAACGGGCCTTCTGTCCTTTGTGGCCCTTGCCGGAGGTCTTGCCGTGGCCGGAGCTTTCGCCGCAACCGAGACGTTTACGGCGATGTTTGGCGCCAGGATTGGGTTTTAGATCGTGAAGTCTCATGGAAAAATTTGATTTCGGTTGGCGGTTCAGGCGGTGACGATTTCGGGGATCGCCTTTTGGATTTCAGGCACCCGCGCTTTGAATTCCTTGCCGCGGAGTTTGAAAATTTCAGCCTTGGCCCGCAAGCCGGTGAGAGCAGCAAGAGTCGCTTTCACCACATTCGATGGGTTGTTGGATCCGAGGGATTTCGCCAGGACATCGCGAATGCCAGCCGCCTCGATGACGGCGCGCACTCCTCCCCCGGCAACCACACCCGTTCCGGGAGACGCCGGACGAAGCATGACCCGGCCTCCGCCGAACTCGCCGATGATCTGATGGGGAATGGTGTTCTCGTGAATGGGAACGTCGATCATATTCTTCTTGGAGGCATCCGTGGCCTTGCGAATTGCCTCAGCAACTTCGTTGGCCTTGCCAAATCCCACGCCCACGCGTCCCTTGTGATTCCCTGAGACAATCAAGGCGCTAAAGCTGAAACGGCGTCCGCCTTTTACGACCTTGGCGCAACGGTTAATGAATACTACTTTTTCAGAGTATTCCTTGGGTTCTTTGTCTACGGGCGACTGGGAACGTCGGTTATTTCGATTTGGAGGTGCCATGGGATTGATTAAAATTCGAGGCCGGCTTCGCGCGCAGCATCTGCAAGAGCCTTCACCTTGCCGTGGTATTGGAATCCGCCGCGGTCAAATACGACCTTGGTGACGCTTTTGGCAGCCACGCGTTCGGCGATGAGTTTTCCGACCTTCGTTGCAGTAACAACATTGGCGCGGGTGGTTGCATCAGCGCGGAAATCCGGCTCGGTTGTGTTGACGGACGCGAGGGTAAGCCCCTCGGTGTCGTCGATGATCTGAGCCGTGATGTGGCGCTCGGAAAAATGGACAGCCAGACGCGGACGGGCAGCTGTGCCGGAGACTTTTTTGCGCAGACGAACGTGACGAAGCTGGCGTTTGTTGGTTTGTAAAGGCATGATTTACTGGACGGTTTTGCCCTCTTTGCGGCGGATTTTTTCCCCGGCGTAGCGCACTCCTTTGCCCTTATAGGGCTCAGGCGGGTAGTAGGCACGAATGTCAGCGGCGGCCTGGCCGACGAGGTGCTTGTCAATGCCTTCGACACTGATCTTCGTGTTGTCCGTGACGATGATTTTCACCTCCTCCGGAATGTTGAACAGGACCGGATGGGATTTGCCGATATTGAGGTTGAGCTTCTGGCCCTGAACGGCAGCCTTAAAACCGACGCCGTGGATCTCCAGATCCTTTCTAAACCCGGTGTGGACTCCGGCGACCATGTTGGCGACCAAGGCCCGTGACAATCCGTGCAAAGCGCGAACCTGACGGGCATCCGTGGCGCGTTCCACCTGCACCTTGCCATCTTCGACGCGGGCGCTAATGGCGGCGGGAAGTTGCCAGGAGAGTTTCCCCTTGGGTCCTTCCACAGTGACGGCCCCTGAGGCACCGATGTTTACCTGCACTTTTTCTGGCAGATCAATGGGATTTTTTCCAATTCGTGACATAACGATTCCTCCGTTGTGTTCCCTACCAGACGTAGGCGAGAAGTTCCCCGCCAACATTTTTTTTGCGTGCTTCGTGGCCGGAAAGAATTCCGCTCGAGGTGGAAAGAATCGCGATCCCCAATCCGCCAAGGACTCGAGGCACCTCGTCGGTTCCCACGTAACGTCGCAGGCCGGGGCGGCTCACGCGCTTGAGACCGGCGACGGCGCAGACCTTGTTGACGTATTTGTTACGAATTTTGAGCTGGGGATGCCCGCCCTCGGGAGTTTCCAGTTCGAAGCCTAAGATGTAGCCTTCCTTCTCAAGAATGCGGGCAATCTCGCTTTTAAGCTTGGAATAGGGCACCAGGAAGTCCGTCTTGCGGGCGCGGGTGGCGTTGCGCAAGCGGGTGAGCATATCTGCGATTGGGTCTGTCATTTTCTATGTAGCAGGAGTTAAGCGACCTCTTCGACGGTCTCCTCTTTCTGCTCCTCAGTTTTGGGCGCGACGGGTTTCTTCGCCTTGTCGGTGAAGGGAACGCCAAGCTCCATCAGGAGTGATTTGGCTTCCTCGTTCGTGCTCGCGGTCGTGACGATGGTAATGTCAAAACCGATGTTACGTTTGATTTTATCGAGTTCGATTTCTGGGAAGATGGATTGGTCCGAGACTCCCAGAGTGTAATTGCCGTTGCCGTCGAAGGCCTTGGCGGACACGCCACGAAAATCGCGAATGCGGGGAAGGGACATCCGGATGAGACGCTCGAGAAACTCATACATGGTGCGTCCCCGCAGGGTCACTTTGGCTCCAATGGCCTGCCCTTCGCGAAGTTTGAAGTTGGCGATGCTCTTCTTCGAATGCGTCGTGATGGGTCGCTGACCGGTGATGAGACCAATTTCCTGCCGGGCAACTTCCAAGGCTTCCTTGCTGTCGGAGTCGGCACCGACGCAGGAATTCACCACCACTTTGGTGACTCTCGGGATCTGCAAAAGGTTTGTATAGCCGTGTTTCTCGCGCAAGGCGGGAATGATACGCGTCTTGTATTCGATGAGAATTTCGGGATCAGGTTGAGTAGCCATGGTTTTTTAGGCGGCCTTTTTCTTGGTCGTCTTCTTTTTCTCCTGCTTTTCGGGAGCGGTGCCTTCGACAAGCTTCACGTTGGAGACGTGCAGAGGGCCTTCGCGTTCGATGATGGCACCATTGGGATTATCTTGGGATTTGCGCACGTGTTTTTTGATCATACGTACGCCCTCAATGATGACCTGGGACTTGGCCGGAATGAGCTGCAAGATCTTCCCGGAGGAGCCGCGGTGGTTTCCGGAGATAACCTTGACGGTGTCTCCGCGTTTGACGTGAAAACTTTTCCTGCTCATAGGACTTCGGGTGCCAGGGAGACGATTTTCATGAAATTTTTCTCGCGCAGTTCGCGGGCGACAGGTCCGAAAATTCGGGTGCCGCGTGGGTTAAGATCCTTGTCGATGATGACGATCGCGTTGTTATCGAAGCGAAGATAGGACCCGTCGGAACGACGGATGGTGTCACGGGTGCGAACGACGACGGCGCGGACGACCTCGCCTTTCTTGACGGTGCCTCCGGTCGAGGCCTCCTTGACGTTGGCGGTAATGACGTCGCCAATCCCGGCAAAGGCACTGGCTTTTCCGATGACACCGATCATGGTGGCCTTTCGAGCACCGGAATTATCGGCGACATCGAGACGGGATAGAATCTGAATCATGACGTGAAAAAATTAGTGTTTGAGGACTTCGACCAAGCGCCAGCGCTTGAGACGCGAGAGCGGACGGGTTTCCATGATGCTGACACGATCACCAACCTTGGCTTCGTTTTTCTCATCGTGGGCGTGGAATTTGGTCGATCGCTTAATGATTTTCCCAAATTTCGGGTGCGGGACACGGGAGATGATCTTGACCACCACGGTTTTATCCATGGCGTCGGAGACGACTTCGCCGATGCGGGTTTTGCGAAGATTGCGATCGCGGACGGGTGTGGAAGTTTCGCTCATGTTACGATTTGGCAGCAGCGGCTGTCTTTATTTTTTGGGTGGCGACGGTTTCGACGCGGGCGACATCGCGGCGCAGACTGCGAAGCATGTGGGGCTTCTCCAGTTGGCCGGCCTGCTGTTGGATGGCGAGATTGAGGATCTCCCGGCGGATCTCGTTTTTCCGGGTGGCTAGCTCCCTAATGGTGAGCTCCTTGATGTCGGCGATTTTCATGGCTTCGGATGGGCGGAAAACTATTTTCCGGCGTGGTGACGGGCGATGAAGCGCGTGCGGATGGGAAGTTTGTTGGCGGCGAGACGGAGGGATTCGCGGGCGATGGTTTCAGTGACGCCATCGAGTTCGAAAAGCACGTTGCCGGGACGAACGACGGCCACCCAATGATCGGGCTGGCCCTTGCCCTTACCCATGCGGGTTTCCGGCGGGCGGGAAGTGACAGACTTGTCTGGAAAGATCCGGATCCAGAGTTTGCCCTTGCGCTTCATGTGGCGGGTGAGGGCCACCCGGGCGGCTTCAATCTGGGTGTTTGTGATCCAGGCACGTTCGAGCGTCTGCAACCCAAATTCACCGAAGTCGATTTTGAGCATGCGCGAGGCATTTCCGGAACGGCTCCCCCGTTGGGTTTTGCGATACTTAACGCGTTTGGGCATCAATGGCATGACAAGATCCTCCTAAAATTATGCTGTGGTAGCGGCAGCGGCGACGGGCGGCGCAACGGTTTCGATGGGAGCCACCGGGGCGGCTGGGGCAACTATGGGGCGGGGGGCAGATTTTTCGCGGACGGGTTCGCCGAGCTGATCCTTATCTTCCGGGCTTTCCTGTTTTTTGCAAATCCAGCATTTGATGCCTATTTTGCCGGCCACAGTGTTGGCTTCGGTGAATCCATAGTCGATGGGCTGACGCAGGGTGTGGAGGGGCACCTTGCCCTCATGGTAACGTTCGGTCCGGGCGATTTCCGTGCCGCCAAGGCGTCCAGCGCAACGGATGCGGATCCCAAGAGCGCCCTGTTCCATGGCCATTTGGACGGCACGCTTCATGGCGCGGCGGAAGGAAATGCGACGCTCGAGCTGGGAAGCCACATTCTCGGCGACCAATTGAGCCTCGGTATCCGGACTCTTGATTTCGACAATATCGACCTTGACCTGTTTGCCGCCAGCCATGCGGGCGACTTCCTCGGTCATTTTCTCGATTTCAGAACCTTTGCGTCCGATGACCACACCGGGGCGGGCCGTATGAATCGTGACACGGAGGCTGTTCCAGGCACGTTCGATGACGATCCGGGAAACAGCGGCCTGTTTGAGTTTCTTTTTAAGGAAGCCGCGGATTTTGCCGTCGGCAAAAAGGAAGCCGGCAAAGTCCTTGCGCGATGCATACCACCTCGATGACCAGTCGCGACTGATCGGAAGGCGGAAGCCGATTGGATTGACTTTCTGTCCCATAGGTATTCGTAGGCTCTTTTATTAAATTGGTTGCAGGCGGTTTTCCCCGAAATTGATCAGGGGACAAAAAAAGCACGCCCTCGTGCTTGTCTCGAATCCCCGACAGTGTGCGGGAGGGTTGAAATTAGAGATTAAACCTGGAGAGGCAAGAGAAATGTTGAAAATATTTCAGGGCGCGGGAGATGAGGAAAATAACCGACACGAACGGAGCCGGTGTCCCCTGGCTATCCCCGAGAGTATTCAGGACTTTCCCCCCATGGATCGGACCGCTCTGATGCGAGAACCTCGCAGGCTTCCTGAGACATTTTTTACGGAGAATGAGGCTTTACAATCCATCCCGGAAACCTCATCCCCCGCGGGCCAGAAGTCCCGTGAGATAGGGGAGAAGTTGCTTCTTGCGGGAGACGACCCGGTCCAAGCGCCACAACCCATCGCCGGCTTCCGGGTAGTCGATGAGACGGGTGAAAGAGGCCTTGCCGCTGACGAGAAGGAGGGAATTTTGGGTGTTCACATCGGTGACCAGCAAGGCAGAGAAATCGTAGCGATGGGCGGCCCGATGCGCCTCCAGGGCCTCGCGCAGAGCGGCTTCCCTGGTCTTGAGCGGCTCAAAACTCAGTTCCTCGATCTGGGCGACACTGAAGCGGTGGCCGCGTTGCTCGTATTCCTTGCAATCAGCGGTGATGGCCTGTCCGGCATCCAGGGTGCGCAGAGGGGACCCCACAGAAAAGATCTCCGAGGCCAGGGCCGTTGGGTCTTCTCCGCTCAGGCGGGCAAGTTCCCGCATCACCTCGCGATCCACATTGGTGGTGGTGGGGGAGGTCAGATTCAGGGTATCGGAAATCAAGCCGCACATGAGCAGGCCCGCAAGATTCCCCGGCAGGGACAGCCCGGACTGGCGAAAGAGGGTGGCGACGATGGTGGAGGTCGATCCCACCGGACGATTCATAAATAGAATCGGGACCACGGTCGGGGCCGCCCCGATGCGGTGGTGATCAAGAATTTCGGCAATGGGGACATCTTTGGCACCATCCACCGCTTGGGAGAGTTCATTGTGATCCACCAGAATGAGCTGACGAGGGACGGGCTTGAGAAAATCGCTCTTGGAGAGAATTCCCGCCAGGCGTCCATCGGCAGCCACGACCGGAAAGGCAAACTGGGGCGAAAGTGCCACTTCGCGTTGCGCTTCCTCCAACGGCATCTCAGGCGGAAGCGACAGAAAATCATCATAAATCATGTGTTCCGCCCGCACCGCACTGCGGGCGAGAAGCACGGTGGTCGCGGTATCGTGCGGGGAACTGATCACCTCCGCCCCACAGGTTCGAGCGCTCGCCAGGACTTCTTCACTGATGGGCATCTTGCCGGTGACGATGACCGCGTGGACGCCGGCCTCGATGGCGAGAAGCTGGATGTTCTTGCGATCTCCGACGATAAGCACGGTTTTCTCGTGGTCGAGCAGAGCCAGTCGCCGTTGAAACGAATCGGTCTGCATTGCAGCCACCACCAACACAAAGTGCCGGATGTCGCTTTCGGGTTGTCCCGCCAAAAGTTGTCCTCCAATCGTTTCGGTGATGTCATTGAGGGAGGCATGTACCTCGCGCGCGGAACTGACCCGGTCCTTGGGAGGAAAAAGGTATTGGCTGATTTTGAAGCCCGAAATGAGTCCCGCACAACGTCCCTCTTCATCCACGACCGGGAGGCCGCGGAACCGTTTCTCGCCAATGCGGGTCATGGCATCATAGACGGGTTCGTTCTTGCGCGCACTGACGACCTCCCGCTCCATCACGTCTTCCACCCGGGGTTGCACGCTGGAGATAAAACAAGGCGCCTCGAAGCCAAATCTTTCCAAGGCAAAATCGATTCTTGGATTGGTGTTGCCGCAGCGGGCGGCGATGACATTGTCCTCGCCGGTGGCTGCCTTGAAGGCCGCATACCCGATGGCGGAACAAATCGCATCCATGTCAGGATTTTTATGACCAATGACGAGCGTTTGCATACGTTCTGGACAGATTGAACAGGATTTGTTCGATAGGAAAAGCCCGATGAAAAACTCTTTCTCACCCCTCAGTGTCGTTCTGATCGCCATCTCGCTCCTCATCGGATCCCTTTCGGCGAAAGATGAGACACCGCCGCCCGTACCGATTCCCATCGATCCGATCATCCAGCGGGACTCCCTCTGGGAGACTTCAGCCGCCGATTTGGAGCCGGAGTGGAAGCCCTTGGGATTCGAGTGGACCTCCGCCGCCCAACGCAGCGCCCGCAACGCCCGGCCCGGGCTGACTTTTCGGGATCGTCCGCTCAATGAGGTTCTCCTCGCCTTTCAAGACGGCAAATTCGCAGAGGCAACCCTCATCTATTTCAACCGCGGAGATGCCGGGCAGATCAACGAAAATTCGTTCGAAACCCTGCTGTCGGCCATCACGGCTGACCTCACGACCCTCACAGGTCAGTCACCCGCCGAGCGGGGACGCGACACGAGCAGCGCCGTCAAAGCCCAGGGCCGAATCTGGGAGGTCAACGACACCGAATACCTTCTGGAATGGAGCACCACCAAAGCCTCCCGCACCAAGGGCATCCCGTGGCGGGGCGAATTCATTCGCCTCACCATTCGTCCCAAGAACACCACCGAACGTGCCATCGGAGAGATGACCCCACAGAACGCTTCCCGCGCGGCCGTAAAGAGCTTCACGGGAGCCGATCATGTCGAGAAACGAGCCAATGGCACCCTCGTACTCACCGGCCTGCCCATGGTCGATCAGGGCCAGAAAGGCTATTGTGTTGTGGCCTCCGCCGAGCGGGTTCTGCGCTATTATGGAGTCGAAGTCGATCAACACGAACTCGCCCAGATCGCCAACAGCGACGCCTCCAAGGGAACCAGTCCAAGCGCCATGTTTGATTCGCTCAAACAACTCACCTCCCGCTTCGGCATCAAATCCCGCGCCCTTGTGGAATGGGAATACAACGACTTCCTAAAGATGATTTCCAAGTACAACCGCGCCACCAAACGAGGCAAGCTCGCACCGGAAATCGACACCAATCTCCGTGATATAGATAGCTTCTACGCCCCCATGAATCCGGAAATTCTCAAGGAGGTGCGCCTGAAACAGAAAGCGGACTTCGGTCGCTTCCAGCGCGACATCCAGAGCCACATCGAGAAAGGCATTCCGCTCTTGTGGTCCGTCCGCCTCGGTCTCATCCCCGAAAAAGAAATTCCGCAGGCGGTGGGCGGCCACATGCGACTCGTCATTGGGTTCGATGCGGCCAGCGGCGAAATTCTTTACTCAGATTCCTGGGGGAGCGGCCACGAAGAGAAGCGCATGTCCCTCGAAGACGCCTGGACCATCACCAGCAGCCTCTCCGCCCTCCAACCCGCGGGGAGTTGATGGGAAGCTTTAACCCAGAAAGGAAAATGGGCCACGGATCGGTACGGATAAAACACGGATTTTAAGGAAGATACGTGAAGTGGAGCCATCCTCCGTAAGGTGAATGTTTCTGCGGTTCCTCGCTATTTCCAGTGGGAGATTTTGAAAGCCTGGAGCCTTCGGCTTGCAGCCCGCAGAGGGTCATTCTTCCAGTCCATTCACCCAGCGGGAGCCGAGCTTCAAGCCGGTCAACCGCAAATAGGTCTGTACTTGCTTCTTGTGGGCCGGCGAGATCCGTTCGACCGACTTGAGCTCCAGGAGACCTGCCCGAAGCTCCCGATGAACATTGATAGCCGCTTTGAGCACCTGCGTGCCAATGGCATTT
>CALBXK010000356.1 GCA_937890535.1 uncultured Spartobacteria bacterium | reverse complement strand
GTCCAAGGTCCAAGGTCGGCGTGGTTTCACGTTTGCGTTCAATCCGCAATCCGCAGTCCCAAATCCGCAATAGAAGAACTTCCGTCTTCCCACTTCGCCCCCGCTCGCCTCTACTCCTCCGGTGATTGATCGTTATTCTCTGCCCGAAATGCGCGCGCTCTGGACCGAGCAGCGGAAACTCGAAATTTGGCTCGAAATTGAAGTCCTGGCCTGCGAGGGCATGGCGAAAATTGGCGCGATTCCCAAGGAAGACGCTGCTGAAATTCGCGCCAAGGCGGCCTTTGATATTGAAACGGTTCGCGAGAACGAAAAGCGGACCAATCATGATGTGATTGCCTTCCTTGAAGATGTGGCCACTCATGTCGGGGCTCCTTCGCGTTGGATTCATCAGGGACTGACTTCCTCAGATCTTCTCGATACGACCCTGGCGGTGCAAATGAATGCCGCTTGTGGGATCCTGCTCGACGATCTCATCAAGTTGCGAGAGGTCATTGCCAAACGAGCCATCGAGCACAAGTTCACGCCCATGATCGGGCGCAGCCATGGCATCCACGCCGAGCCTATCACGTTCGGTCTCAAAATGGGGCTGATGTATGATGAATTCTCCCGGGCCATTGAGCGCCTGGAGGAAATGAGGGTCCGAATTCGGGTGGGGAAGGTCAGCGGCGCCGTGGGCACTCATGCTCATTTGGATCCCCGGGTGGAGCAATTCGTCTGCGAAAAATTGGGTCTGCAAGCTGCGGTGTTGTCCACCCAAATCATTCAGCGGGATCGCCATGCGGAATTCATGAACGCGTTGGCGCTGATCGCGAGTTCCATCGATCGCTGGGCGACCGAGTTCCGCCACCTGCAACGTACCGAGGTGTTGGAGGTGGAGGAATATTTTGCCAAGGGGCAAAAGGGAAGCTCGGCGATGCCGCATAAGAGGAATCCAATCACCGGGGAGCGCCTCAGTGGCCTGGCCCGTGTCATTCGTGGAAATGCCGTCGCCGCTTTGGAGAATGTTGCCCTTTGGCATGAGCGCGACATCAGTCACAGTTCGGTGGAGCGCATCATTCTGCCCGACTCCACCACTCTGGTGGATTACATGTTGGTGAAGCTGACGCAGTTGGTGGACGGGTTGCAGGTTTATCCGGAAAACATGAAACGAAACATGGAGATCACTGGGGGACTCTATGCCAGCCAGTCTGCCTTGCTCATGCTCACCGAGAAAGGGCTTCGCCGCCAGGATGCCTATGAGGCCGTGCAGCGTGCCGCCATGAAAACCTGGAAGGATGGCGGTAATTTTGCCGATAATCTTGCGGCGGAACCGACTGTGGCCGAGCATCTCGATCGGGACGACATCATCAGCGCTTGCGCCCCTGACCGTCATTTCCGCTTCGTGGAGGACAAGTTAAGAAAAGTAGGAATTAAGAATTAAGAGCCGACCGCAGGGAGACAGACTGGCCGGCTTTAGCCTGACAGCCCGAAGGGGAGCCGAAGGCGAATCAATGACGAAGGGGGCTTGGATTGCAAATTCGGCCAATCCTGCTATTGAACGGTGATGTATCGCGTTTTTCTTCTTATTTCAGTGGGCCTTTTCACCTTGGTGGGATGCGGGAAATCTAAACCGGAGGTGGCGACCCCGGAGCCCACGCCCCTCGCGACTCCGGTCCCCACCCCGGAGCCGACACCCGTGCCCGTCGATCTCAACGCCAAGGTGTTGGCGTTTTGTTATCACCGTTTTGAAGAGAACCCAAAAAACAGCCTTGCCATCAGCCCTAAGGATTTTGAGGCGCAGATGCAGGCCTTGAAAGACGCCGACATCACCGTGATTTCCATGGCGGATTTTCTGGCCTGGCGTCGCGGGGAAAAAACCATTCCCGCCCAGTCCGCCCTCATCACCATTGATGACGGATACCTGTCGGGATATGAGGTCGCCTGGCCCATTCTGCAGAAGTTCGACTATCCGTTCACTATGTTCATCTACACGGACTACGTGAAGGGCGGAGCCCGCTCCGGGGGACGCTCGATGACTTGGGGACAGCTTGGTCAGATGCGGGATGCCGGGGTGGATATTCAAAGCCATACTCTCTCTCATACCGGTCTCAATGCCAGGAAGGGACGATCCGAAGCCGAATACCGGGAATGGCTCCAAACCGAACTCGCCGACTCAAAACAAGCTCTGGAAGACAATCTTGGGATTCGGGTGGCCGCTTTGGCCTATCCCTATGGATTGCACAATGAAGTCGTCCGCGAAGTTGCCGCCGAATCGGGGTATGAAGTTTCTTTCACGGTTTATGGTCAACCGATTCCGCATGACGCCGACGCCATGATGGTCGGTCGGTATGCCATAGAGTCCACCAAACCCAAGGTCTTTGATGCGGCGTTGGTGGCCTTGCAGAAATCGGCTTCGAGCGGCATGTCGGGGGCCGGATCGGCCATGCCAGCTTCCGTGACCATGGTGACCCAACCGATGGACGGCGAAACCATTACCAACCCCAGCCCGGAGATCAAAGTCAACCTGGCGGCCTTTGGAGAGATCGATCCCAAGAGCGTGACCATGCGCTTGAGCGGCGTCGGAGTGGTTCCGGCCATCTACGACTCGGAAACCAAATTGCTCACTTATCAAGCGACCCAGAAGTTTTATGCCCGTCAAGTGACGGTGATCGTGAGTGCTGAGGCGGGCGGCCGAAAAGTGGAAACCCGCTGGTCGTTCAATGTCGGGCCGGCGCCGGCGGCGTCGCCGGAAGCGGATTCGGGAACCTGAATTTTTCCTCGGCTGGGATTCTGGTCCTGTGCACGCAGATTTTGCCATGCTCCCCTGCAAATCGCATGACGCCCCTCCCGGCATCCCTGAAAACCAAGTCCGTTCGCGAGACCAACCGACGCTTTTGGCTTTGGCATGCCGGATTGCCTGCCGTGCTTGTCCTGCTCGGCACGATGCTCTTCCGATTGACTTCGCTGGATCTGTCGATTTCGCAGTTTATTTTTGCGGCCGGGGGCAATTCCTGGGAATGGGGTGATCACGTACCCTGGAAACAATTGTTCGACTTTGGCAAGATCCCCGGCTTTCTGCTTTTATTGACGGGGTTGGCCCTTCTGGCGGCGGGATTTTTCTGGTCAGATGCCCGCCGTTGGAGGGCCAGTGCGGTCTTTCTGGTGCTTGTCATGCTGATTGGGCCGGGGTTGGTGACAAATTTGTTGCTCAAGGAACACTGGGGACGTCCGCGTCCGCGTCAGGTTCAGGAATTCGGTGGGCAATATCCGTTCGAGCCGGTGCTGATCTATGATGTCAGCAGTCCGGGCAGATCGTTTCCCAGCGGTCATGCTTCGGGGGCCTTCATTTTTGTGGCGCTCTATTTTGTCGCTTTGTTCCAAGGCTGGTCGTCACGGGTGCGTTGGAGTTTGTTTTGGGCAGGTCTCCTCTTCGGCGCCGCCATGGGAATGGCGCGGATCCTGCAGGGTGGACATTTTGCCAGCGATGTGATGTGGGCGCTGGCCGTTGTGTGGCTGGTGGCGTGCGTCTGCGCGGCATGGATCTTGCGCCTGCCCGGTGCTGCCGGAGAGAACGAGAGGGAGATTCTTCACCGCAGATAGCGCAAATTTTTCGGATAGGGCGAGACGAATACGTCGTAAAGTATTGTAGCAAATTTTGTTGCCGTGCCGGTTGTTTTTTTCGGGCGCGTTTATCGTTCAATGTTGGGCCGGCACCGGCGGCCTCGCCGGAAGCGACGCGACCCCAGGGCGCTTCTCAGAATTTTCCTTCCCTTCTTGGGGTTCTGTGCAATCCTTGAATCTAGGAATCCCTTCGTCATGTCTGCGCACAGCACACAATCTAACTCCGTTCCGCTTCGGAGCAAAGAAGCCAAAAAGCCTTGGAGTCAACCCGGCCCCGTCAAAGAAGCTTGGAAGTCCCTGCCCGGAAATCGTTATTCTGCGGAAGAGATTCGAGACCTGCGGGCGCAAACGGGGTTTTCCCTGCCGCGCCAGCCTCTCCTTTCTCTCTGAGAGGTTTTTGTGAGGGTGGCTGCTCGGACGTTGGATTGGCTTGGCGTGAAGGGGCACCTTCGAACCATTCACGAAACTGCTCCACGTCTTCTTGTCGGGGGCGTTTTGATTGGCGGGGCAGCGTGTCTGGCGTATCGTGCGCTCCTGGATGCTGCGAAGGATCCTGATTTTTACTCTCCCGCTTTCAGTCCTGAAGAAGAAGAGGTTCTTTTAAGCAAGGACCTTGATTTTGCCAATCTCGATGCGGCCACAGCCGAGTTGGTAGATGCCGTGCCTATCGGTCGACTCCAGTTCGGTGTGCGATTGGGTAGCGATGATTTTCGTGATGGGTCTCGGCCTCTGAAACTGAGTTACGACGATGGCGTCGCGTTTTCGGTTTTAATTGCGGATCCTCTTGATCTCTACCGGAAAAAGGACGCGACTGCCGTGAAGCTCGGCCGTCCCCAAGACGGTCTTCATCGGGCCATATTGGCTGAATTTGTTAAATGGGAACTGGCCGCGGTCGCCGCGGAGGCTGGTAGTGATCTCATCCGACTCTCCGAATATGGAAAACTACGTTCGCGGTGTTGCGATTATGCACCGGAACTTTTTCGGGATACTGCCCTGGTCGAACGTCTTGCTGCCATTGAAAATGAGTCGTTTTGATTTGGCTCCGCAGGTTTGTGCGAGTCTGAATAGTCCTGAGTGGTTGACGGTGGCTCAGCGAATGCCGGACATTTTTCTCGCCTCGGCAAAGCTGGATTCCGTTCGCAAAAGCCCGGCCAGGTAGGGATCGCGTTCCGGAAGAGATTTCCAGGAGGTGAGCTTTTCCGGATGTTCCAAGCGGGAAAAGATGGCTTGGGCGATTTTGGTGCGGGGAATCGATTTCTCGCCGAAGCCGTCGGGTTGGTTGCTTGACCAGAAGCGGACATATTCCACGCCGTCGATGGTCTCCTGGCCGAGATAGATGGCGGAGTGGCCATGTTCCTTTTTTCCCACCGCATCGGTCCAAAAAATTTTAAGGAAGTCGCCGGGGCGGGCGTTTGAAAATTCAGTAAAGTTCTCGCCCAGTCCGAGTTCGAAAAACAGGCGTGCGGTGCCGGGGCCATTGGCATTCCAACGTCCCCAGATCCCTTCGCCGTCAGGGAGAGTGTCGGTGCCATTCCGGCGCAGGCGGGGAAGAAGGGATTGCCAGATTTCGGGGGATAGGGTGAGGCGATGATTGTCCTGCAGCGCAGCCAGCGTCTTCAAAAACACCAGATAGGTTCCGCCGGAACAATATCCAGGCATGGCCAGGGTCGGATCAATTCGCGTTGGCGGACCGCCTTGGACTGAGGCCGCTAGTCCGGTGTGGGCTGCCAAATCGGTGGCGTATCCTCCCCCTTCGGGCATGGTGCGGATCTGCTTCAGAATTAGAGAATTAAAATCGGCCATGGCGGAAAGGGATGCGAGGCAAAGAAAAATCAGGACTCGCGAAATCATTCGCTCCCAAGGAAGATGGGAGTTCGCATGAGGGCAAGCCGGATTTTATCGCTATTGCTGTTGGTCGGCCTGGCCTTGGTGGCATGGGGTGGGTGGTGGACGGTCGAATGGATCCGGCGGGGGCCAGTCGCGTCGTCGGGCGGACTCTATTTTCTGGGGTATCACGAACTCTATGTTCCCCAGTTTCGTCAGGCAGATGCCCGTTGGGGAACAACCCTGTTGGGTTCGACACCGGCGACCTTCGCGGCCGAGGGGTGCGCGGTATCGTCCGCTGCCATGGTGTTGGCGTCCTACGGGATGGATGTTGATCCAGGCCGTCTCAATGCTTTTCTGACCAAGCGTCCAGGAGGCTACACCCCGGAGGGCTGGATCTATTGGGAGAAGGCGGCGGAATTCGATTTCGCCTTTACCGAACGGCTCCTGCCGCATTACGAGGACCTGCCATCGTATTTTCTCATCGATAGAAATCTCCTTGCCGGCAATCCGGTCATTGCCCGGCTGAGGTATCCGAACGGGGTGACGCATTTTGTCGTGATCTGTGGCAAGCAGGGATACGACTATCTGATTCGTGATCCCGGTCGGGGAGGGCAAAAGGGCGTCTATCCCTTGCGGGAGTTTGGCACTCCGATCGAGGCGATTCGGTTTTACCGGCGTCCTTGATTCTGGTCGGCAATCCGGGACGATCGTTCCAAGGAATACCTCCGGAATCAGTCGCCGAATCACGCTCTTCTCCTCACTCTCCGCCCAACCAGGAACTTCCGGTCGCTGCGAGAATGGCAAAGAGAATACACCAGGGAATGGCTCCTCCCGCGATCCAGAGGATGAGGCGGCGGGGCTTTTCCCCGAGAGCCAGGGCAATCAGAGCGGCAAAATAGGGACCACAAGTCACCGGGGCCAGGAGGCCCAGGCCGGGTAGCCCCCAGCGCATCCAAACTCGCCAGAAAAGCTTTTCCGGATTGGGATGCGGGGAGATGGAAAATTTTCGATTGAGCCAGCGGCGGGCGGGAGTTCCGACGAACAACACGGCCGCCCCGATGGCGGTGTAGCCGGCCCAGGCGCACAGCGCTGCGATCCAGGGGGAGAGTTTTAAAGTCACCCCGGCGGGAATGGCCGCTAGAAAGTAGGCAATACCCAACCCAAAAACGATCAGCATGGCTCGTGCGGTTCCCATGGAAAATGTCCACCATGCTGGGATCCACCTGTCGTTGGCAATGATCGACTCGGTGAAATTCGATGTTTCTGCGCTGGTGATCTTTCCGATTCCATGCCTACCTTCTGCCCGTCCAACGGTGCCGCCATGACCATTGCCCTCGTTTTTCTTCTCATTTCGGTTGTCTTCGTGCTTTTTCTCACGGAGTGGGTGGCTTTGGACCTCGTCGCCCTGGGCGTACTGGTCTTTGTCGCCCTGGTGGGTTGGGTGTCACCACAGCAGGCTCTCAATGCTTTCGCCAACGAGGCTCCGGTGACGGTTGCCGCCATGTTCATCCTCAGCGCAGGGTTACAGCGCTGCGGAGCCATTGAGGATGTCGGGCGCATGATGCGGAAGTTCTCCAAGGTCAATGAAGTGCGTCTCTTGTTGGTCCTCATGATCGGGGTGGCGGCCTGCTCAGTCTTCATGAACAACACTCCGGTCGTGGTGACGCTGCTGCCTTTGGTGTTGGGGGTCGCGCGTCATTACAAAGTCAGTGCCAGCAAACTGCTCATCCCTCTCTCTTATGCCGCCATCATGGGCGGAACCTGTTCGTTGGTGGGCACCTCGACAAACCTTGTGGTCAGTTCCATGGCCCGTGCCCGCTGGGATATCTCGATTGGGATGTTTGAGATTACCGCCGTGGGGCTAATCGTCACGACGATCGGAATTCTCTACATGGTGCTTATCGGTCGGCACCTGTTGCCCGATCGTGAGTCCCTCGCCTCCCTGGTCAATTCCACTTCGCCTCGGGCCTACACCACCGAAATGCGGGTGAGCGCCGATTCGCACCTTTTGAGGGGGGCGCTCTCAGCAACGGACTTGTTTAAGATCTCCGCCATTCGCGTTGTGGAAATCTTGCGACAGGGAAGTCCCGTGTCGGACGAAGCGGGTGAGGTGGATGGCGTGGTGCTGGAGGCTGGGGATTGCCTGACGGTGGAAGGGTCCCGGGCCGGGATGATGGAGATCGAGACCATTCATGGAATTTCGCCGGTGGAGCCCGGAGGACTGGGACTCCATCCGACAGGTGCGTCCGAGAGCGTCATCGTGGAAGCGGTGGTGACGAATAATTCCCACTTTGCCCGTCGCGCCCTCAGCGAGTGCCGGTTGCTTGAGGATTTTGACGCCCAAGTCCTGGCGGTGCACCGTCATGGCGAAAACATCACCCGCAATGTCGGGCAGGTGGCCTTGCGCTTTGGCGATACCCTCCTCCTGCGAATCTCGGATGACGGACTCTCCCGCCTTCGCGACAACCCGGATCTTCTCTTGCTTTCCGACACGGTGGTTGCCACCGCCCGGCGGGAGAAACGCCCTATCGTGCTTGGCGTCATGGTTCTGGTGATCCTCTTGGCTACCCTTGGATATTTTCCAATTTCCATTCTGGCGATGGCGGGCGTTGTGGTCATGGTTGCCACCCGGTGTCTGCGAATGAGCGAGGTCTATGATGCCATCGATTGGCGGATCGTTTCCATGATTGTCGGCATGATCGCCTTGGGCACGGCCATGGAAAATACCGGGGCGGCCGCCTGGCTGGTGGACCGCTGCCTGGGGTTGTTTGAGGGGGCCCATCCGATTGTGGTGCTCGGGATTGTCTACTTCATCACGATGTTGCTCACAGAACTCATTTCCAACAATGCGGTGGCCATCCTCATCACCCCGATCGCGGTGCAGACGGCTATGTCCCTGAACCTTCATCCCATGCCGTTTCTTATTGCGGTGATGTTTGCCGCTTCCGCCAGCTTTTCCACCCCGATTGGCTACCAGACCAATACCTTCGTTTACGGGGCCGGTGGATACAAATTCTCCGATTTCCTGCGGGTGGGGGTGCCATTGAATCTCATTCTCTTTGTCGTCGTCACCTTGGTGATTCCCCTGATCTGGCCTCTGCAGTAAGCGGCGTCCGAGACCCAAAGTCTCATGTTTAAAGTCCGAAATTGAATGTCTATACTCGTACGATGGTCGATGAGATGAATGTATCCGATATCGGTACGGGGCGCCCGGGTGAGGACGAGGTGCTGTTCGTCGGGCGGGGTTTGACGAAAGTGTATGTCACCGGGGAGGTCGAGGTCCGGGCATTGGACGGTGTTGACGTTGATCTCAGTGCCGGCGAGTTGATCGTATTGTTGGGGGCCTCCGGGAGCGGAAAATCGACCCTGCTCAATCAGCTCGGCGGGCTCGATGTTCCGACCGCCGGCACATTGACTTATCGGGGACGTGATTTGACCAACGCCGACGAGGCAGCGCTCACTGCCTTCCGCCGGAATGCGGCGGGGTTTGTTTTCCAGTTTTACAATCTTATTCCCAGTCTGACGGCGAGAGAAAATGTGGCCCTGATCACCGAGATCGCCCGGGATCCGATGACTCCGGAGGAGGCATTGGATCTGGTCGGTTTGGGGGATCGTATGGACCACTTTCCATCCCAAATGTCCGGAGGCCAGCAACAACGTGTTGCCATTGCTCGCGCCATCGCCAAGCGACCGGAAGTCTTGCTTTGTGATGAACCCACTGGCGCCCTCGATGTCAAAACCGGAATTACGGTTCTGGAGGCAATTGAAAAAGTAAATCGCGAGATGGGGACTCTCACGGTCCTGATTACCCACAATGCCGTCATGGCGGAAATGGCCGACAGGGTGATTCATTTGGCGGATGGGAAAATCTCCCGCATTGATTGCAACTCGACCCGTCGTCCAGCGAGTTCGTTGGAGTGGTGACGATGAAAGCTCTGGATCTCAAAATGTTCCGCGACGTCGGAAAAATGAAGGGCCAAATGCTTGCCGTGGGGCTTGTGATGGCCTGCGGTTTGGCGATGATGATTATGGCTCGTAGCCTGATCGTCTCGTTGGAAACCACCCGGGCGGCTTACTATGAAACCCATCGCTTTGCGGATGTGTTTGTGGATCTCAAACGGGCGCCAAATTCCCTTCGGGGTCAGCTGGAGGCCATTCCCGGGGTCGCAGCCGTGGAGACAAGGGTCAAGGGGGCTCTGCGAATGGACCTGCCGGGCCTGGATGAGCCGGCCGATGGGACGATCCTCTCCCTCCCTGAAGATCGGCCGATGCGCTTGAATACCTTGTATCTGCGCACGGGAAGATTTCCAGAGGTGGGCCAGGCCAGTGAAGTGGTGGTGAGTGAGGCGTTTGCCGGGTCGCACGGGTTTCAGCCTGGGGATAGCCTGGATGTGATTCTTCGCGGAGCGAAGGAGCGATTGACGATTGTCGGGATCGCGCTCTCCCCGGAATATGTTTTTGAGGCCCGGCCTGGTCAGGCTCTGCCGGACAACAAGCGTTTCGGCGTCTTTTGGATGAATGAACGGGATCTCGCCATTGCTAATGACCTGGAGGGGGCTTTTAACAATGTCGTGGTGGACGTGGCCCCCGGGCAGGATACGGCGCCGGTGATGGCGGAACTGGACCGGCTCCTGGAACCCTATGGCGGTCTGATTGCCTACGATCGGCGGGATCATGGTTCAGCAAAGCAACTCGACGATGAGATCGCGATTCTGAATGGCATGTCCATCGCTTTTCCGGTGGTTTTCCTCAGCATCGCCACCTTCATGACCAGCGCTGTCCTGGCCCGCGTGATTCGGATGCAGCGGGAACAAATCGCGCAACTGAAGGCGTTCGGGTATTCGTCGCGGCAGGTCGGCGGACATTACCTGAAGTTCGCCCTCGTGATTGTGAGTATCGGGTTGCTGGGGGGAGGGGCCGCCGGGGTGTGGCTGGGCTCAAATGTCGTGGCCTTGTATCACAAGTTTTTTCAGTTTCCCTCCCTGACGTTTTATCCCGACTACGCTGCTGTCGGGATCGCCTTCGCTGCGAGTTCGGGGGCGGCGTTCCTCGGAGTTCTGGGTGCGGTGCGACAGGCCATGCGTTTGCCGCCTGCCGAGGCGATGCGACCGGAACCCCCGGCCGATTTCAAGCCCTCGGTGCTCGAACGGCTGGGGGTACAAAAATTGTTGGGGACTTCGATGCGCATGGCACTGCGGAATCTTGAGCGCCAGCCCTGGCAGGCGCTGTTCACGGCTCTGGGACTGGCGCTGGCTGTGGGGATTCCTGTCGTGCCTGGTGCCATGCGCGACGGAATCAACTATCTGCTCGATTTCCAATGGACCCTGGCTCAGCGGCAGGACGTGACTCTCAGTTTAATTGAACCCGGTTCTGCCAGCGCCCTGGCGGACATCCGCCACCTCCCTGGGGTGATCCTGGCCGAGCCATTTCGCAGTGTGCCCGCTCGACTGCGATTTGATCATCGCAGCCACCGTCTCGGTGTGACAGGAGTGCCGGCCGGCACTCTGCTCAATCGGGCTCTTGACCC
>CALBXK010000355.1 GCA_937890535.1 uncultured Spartobacteria bacterium | reverse complement strand
CTCTCTGGAACGGAGCAGGCCAATCCACTTCTCACCCCCGGGAGGCAGACTGCTGAAGAACCGGTCGGTTTTATCGCCATCGCTTGAATTCCTTGTTTGGAGGACCCAGGGGTTGGGGGTCGCGTCGCGACCCTCGAGAGGAAGGCTGCTCCAGAAAAGTTTGGCACTGTCAGTCGATTTGAGGAGCGCTTCCGCAAGATTGGCACCCCAGTCCCGGGCTCCGTCGGGAAGCGCGACACCGCGTTGCACCGTCCCGGCCTGGATCGATTGCAGCAGGGACAGCTGAAGGTCCAGGTCGCCGGATACCCGTTGCCTGGCAAACTCGATGAGCTCCACCAGCCCGGACTCGGGGAGGTAGCGGGCGATGTGGGAGAGCGAATCGCCGAGGAACGGGCCGGTTTCCGTGTGGGACTGCAGATGATGCAGGAGGAACGCACCCGATGCCGGTGATTTCAGGCCGAGTGCGATTCGTGCGAGCGTGCTCGAATCGTTGGATGTCAAATTGGCCTGGCCCAATCGTTCCAGAATACCATCGGGATTGAGCTGATTGCGGAGAGCCATGCGCAGCGTGTGGCTGAGATGAGAGTCCGTGGCGGGGGCGATGGTGTATTGGTGCAGCAGAGGCTCGACCTGCTCGAAAGCGGGATGCTGACCCAGGGCATCGGCGGCGGCCCGTTTGACGGAGGGATCCGGGTCGGCGAGTCCGGCGAGGGCCATGCGTTGGGCGGGAGGTGGCCAGGTACCCGATTCTGACAAGATTCGTTGCACGTGAATGCGGACCCCTCGGTCCGGATCGCGGGCGGCGTTCTCGAGCATCGAGGGAGGCAGGTGTCCGAGTCTGGAGAGGCTCCACAGGATATGGATTTTCTGGAGCGCCGAGGCTGAAGGCGCGGAGTAGGCAGCCTGCAGGGGGGCGACAGCGGCTGGAGCGAAACCATCGGTGAGCTGGTTCATCGCGAGCATGCGCCGGGTGAGGTTGGGATTGCCAAGCTCCGAGATCAACCCGGTCATGGAATCGGGGAGTGTCACGGCTTGCTCCGGATCGGAGTTCTTCTGGCTTTTGTGGATTACCCTCCAGATCCTCCCTCGCTCGCGATCCCGACCTGGATGGTTCAGGGGCACCTCGTAGTGGCCGATGATGCGGTTGTAAAAATCAGCAATGTAGAGGGCCCCATCGGGGCCCCGTTGGAGGTTTACCGGACGGAACCAGGGATCCTTGGTTGTGACGAAATCGGGGCGCTCAATCCCGGTGGGTGTGGAGCCGGAGAATTCCGCAAAATCGCGGTTCACAACGCTGGTCATGACGTTTCCTGTGAAAAGGTTGTGCTGATATTCCTCCGGCCAGCGGGGATCGGAATAGTAGACGGCACCTGAGATTGCGGTTGATCCGTGGCTGTGAAAAATCATGCTGGGACCGAATCCGAGTCCATCGTGGGGTTTGCCGAAGCTCGGGTAGTAGGCACCACGGAGCAATTGAAAGAGGGGTTCGCTGTGGCAATCCGCGGAATAAAGATTGCCGAGAGCATCGAAACAGAGGCCGAACGGATTAACCTGACCCCAGGTGTATTGTTCCACGCGCGAGCCATCCAGCCGGATCCGGTACACATTGCCCGAGTTCATCTCGATCTGGCTGCCGTCGCGGCCCCGGACGGTCGAGTTGTTGTTGTATCCGTGGGTCACATACAGCCAGCCGTCGTAGCCCCTCGTGAAGGAGGAATTCATGCCATGGGTATCCCGTTCCCAACCCAGGGGCCCGAACAGGATGTCCCGTTTATCCGCCCGGCCATCTCCATCCGTGTCCTGGAAATACCAGATGTTCGGGATGCTCCATGCGATGACTCCCTTTCCGTAGGGGTAGAGACCAATGGGGATATTCAGACCGTCGGCAAACGTGCTGACCTTGCGTGCATGACCGGAGCCGTCGAAGTCCTCCAGGATGACGATCTCGTCACGGCTGGGTTGGCCCAGAGGGACTGGGAAGGGGTATTCACGGGTGACCGTGACCCAGAGTCGTCCCTTGGCGTCGAAGGCCATATTCATTGGTTTGGCGATTTCGGGTTCCGAAGCCACCAGCTGGATCTCAAAACCTTCCGGCAAACGAAAAGCCCCCTGTTCCTCAGGCGGAGACAGCGGCTGGGTTGGTCGGACCCCCTCGGCAAAGGGATTTGCCGCCCTGGCCTCCAGAAGGAACGGCAGGAGCAGGGAACCGAAAAGAAGCGAGCAGCCCGCAGCCCGCCCGGTGGATGATTTGCGTAAACCGAGTGATCGAAATCTCATAGAATCATCAGATAAAGACGTTGGTCCGAACGGGTCGAAGGAAGAGCATGAATGCGGCGGCGGCGGCAGGTCAACTGAATTACCCAAATCCTCGCCTAAGCGGCGGAGTAGAAAAAATTCGGAACGAGGATGCCAGGAGGGGGCGCTTTAGAAAAGTGCGCCCTCGATTTTCCTCGGTTAAACTCCGTAAAAACGTTGTAAGTGCCTGTTGTGTACAGACTTTCGCATTGGCCTATTCTATAGGCCCATCTTTTCCTCCCGTTGTTTGAGCGTGGTTACCCTGTCCCTCCTCGACCCAACGCCACCGAAGCCGTCGCTTGCGTTGCCAGTTCAAAGATCTTCCATACCTTCTGCATCCGCCCGATCGTCTCTACGCTCGCCTGCATCCTCAGGCCCATCACGCAGTTGTTCCGGTTCATCCTCCCCATCACATGGATTAGCAGTAGTCGAAATTTCTTCAACCTCGCATTCCGGTGCTCGGGCTCAAAGCACATCCGTTTGATCGCGCTGATGATGTTGTAAGTCAAAAGGGCCATCTTGAACCACACCGCGTTCACCGCAAATCGCTGGCTGGGCATGTGTCCTCCCCCAAGTCCGTTCTTCACCTCATCATGCGTGTGCTCAATGGTTCCAGCCTTTTCCCGGTGCCACTCCAACAACCTCGCCCCCTCCCAATCCCACAAATTGCTCACCACCGCGTAATGTTTGCGGTCGCTGCCCTCGGCAAACAAAACCCCTTGCGGCTTGAGCAGTCGCAACCCCACATAGCGCAACGGTTTGCTCTCCTTTTTCTCGCTGGCCTCTCCCGGCACGAACACTACTTCAGCCCACTGCCGCAGCGTCCCGTCCTCTTCGGTGTGGATTGTCTTCCATTGCGCTTCGGCCACCTCGGCCACCGCCTTGGCCAAATCCGAGCTCATCACTGCGCTGATCCCAAAGCCAATCACCCCGCCCGGCTCCAATGCCCTCTCCGGCGAGTTCAACCATTGGATCAGTTTGTTTTCATGGCAGGCCGAGTCGCCTCGAAAGTAGCGGGTCTTGACCGAATCGGGTAAAGCGCCGAAGGCCATTTGCGCGCAGGTCAACGGGGCTTGCTTGGCCGGCACGTTCCCATCCCGAAACTCATCAGCCACCACCAGGTCCAGTTCCGCCCATAACGCCACCATCGGCTGATAGCCTCGCCCCTCGTCATAGTGGGCCAGAGCCGCTCGCTTGTGGCTTTCAATGATCGTTGCATCCTGGTCGATGGTGGCGATTCGCTGAGTTTCGCCCTTTTTCTGATATAGTTTGGCGATCTGCCGCACGCAGCCACTTTGAACTTGGCTCAAGGCGGCCACCGGCCCGCTGCTGGGCAGGATGAAACTCTTTTGCTCGGAGCGGGCCGGACGCATCTGCTCCAGGCTCTCGTCATGAAATAACTCCAGGAACTCGCGCACGGCCGTGACTTTGGGCGGGCGATACCCCAGACCCCGCTCCAAACAAGGATCGTTGGCCAGGAGCCGAATGTCATCGGGGCAATCCCCGCCAATGGTTTGGAGCAAAACCACCGACTCGATCATCTGCCCCTCGGTGAAGCCACGCTGGCGTTTGCGCAGTTTGAGATTGGCGAGGATGGACGCAGGCAGTCCCAGGGAGCGGAAGGCACGGGAGATGGCCAGGGCACCAACGTGAGAGCTGCTGGCCTCGGTCAGCGGGCGCGGATCCAGGACAAATGGGGTTTTGTTTAAGATGGGCAACCGAGTCGACATGCTCGTCAAGAGCTATAGAAAATCTATACCATTAATGCAAGACAAAACCCTTGCTCCCTGAAGTGCTCCCCATTGTCTAGACAAACTTTGAGGTGAGTTAAGATGGTGTAAAT
>CALBXK010000354.1 GCA_937890535.1 uncultured Spartobacteria bacterium | reverse complement strand
GAGATCTGGAAATTCGCTCGCCACCACTCGAATGCCTTCCATGAGATCTGTGCGCACTCACACAAATCCATAAGAGATTCTGCGGCGTGAATTTTTATCCAGCCCTTTTCGCTCTTGAATGCATCCTCCAAAATCGCCAGACCACGCTGCCGAATCGCTCGAAGACCGGATGGATCGCTATCTATCATTAAAGCTGGACTATCACGGTCATCAATTGAAGGAATGATTCGGCCTGTAGCAACTGGAAGCTTGCCCAAACGCCGAACTGCATTCGGCTTCACACGGCATAGTATGTTTTTTAGTAGAGTCATTATTTGATCAGGTTCCTGATTGCCTCGAAAACCGCTCTTCCCAAAAACGCAGAACCAGCTCTGTTGAAATGAACATCATTCGGTTCCTGAAACTCATCGCATCGAGGACTGACCGCTTTGTGCAGATCGTTGACAGGAATATTTTCTTCTTTCATGACCATTGCGGCAATTTCGTTAAATTGTCGCTCATCTTTTTCTAATCGCCACGAACATCCCTCTGGTACCGGTGTTGAAGTGGCACAGATCAATTTTGCACCGGTTCGCCGTAATCTGCCAACGAGGACCCGGAGGTTCTTTAGGTACACGGGCGGGCGCACAAAATGTCTTCCCTTGGGGATGACAGCGAACTCGTTGTTTTCATCCACGTAGCGGAGGTCATGAAGCCCCCAGTTAAAATGGATAACATTCCATTGTGTCTCCCCCAGCCAGAGGTCGAGCTTTTCGAGGGCCAGGTGCGTCGATCCGCAGTTTTCATTCGGGCGATGAACCTCCGCTACGCCCGCAAAGAGGTCTTTGACGAACGGCGTATATCCCTCGGAAATGGAATCTCCTATCAGCAGGATCTGCATCATCTTAGAGGCACGATGATTCCGCGCATTGCACTAGGGCCCATCGCAGCCGTTGATGTCCCGGATTAAACCGCTATATTCATTGGCGAGGCATCCGATCTGCGATTCCTTTTCCTGAGTCGTGAGCGTAGTGCTCCGGAGAAGCACGTGAGCGGCTTTCTCAAAATCCATGACGTACCGGCAAGCGCGGACCACCGTGTCCCATCCTTCGCTCGGAACTACAATCACCCCGTCTCGGTCTCCGTGCACAATAGATCCGGTTTCGATTGTCAACCCACCGACCGCCACCGGGCTGCCGAGGTCGCTCCACCGAAGACTGTAATGATTGGCGACGGAGCCTCCTCCAAAGGTGGTCAATCCTGTTTTACAAATGTCATGAATGTCGCGAACGCCACCATTTGTGACACAGCCGGTCGCACCCGCCGATCTAAAGAGCTTTGCCATCCCATCCCCAAGAACCGCAGAGGTTGATGCATTTCCGATGGACTCAATAACGACAATTTTTGGGATCTCGGTCTGGCCCAGGCGCTCTACCAATTTGTAGTATAGCGCGTTCCCGCTGTCCGCGGAATTCTCAAATTCGTACTTGTGCTCGCCGTCAGGCGTACTGCAATCGAGTTTGATAGTCACCGCCTCCCCCACCATCGGCGGAAGACCGGGTGTCATACACTTGATTGACCAATCCGAGCAAGGGGCATGATGGCCCATAAACGAATAGGCGTTGCATATGAGAGCCGTGGGAGAGTCGGCCAACCGTTCGATCAACCTTCGCTTCTTTTGGAGCAGAGTCATCTTGCGATCAATTCAGACGTCCCTTCAAGCTGAGCTTCCAGTATCCGGATAGCCAGTGGACGTGTAGTTCAGATTGGTAGGCGTCGCGAAAATCATCGCCCCGCTCGCGAGAGTCGAGATCCATCGTTTTAAGACCCCGTCTGAGATGGTAGAATCGATTTCGGGAATTGCAGTCGTTCAAACACTTAATCGCGAGATCAGCGAAACCTTGTTCCGGCAGCAAATGATCGACGGCGCAGAGATAATCTGCCCCGAACCCTTCGAACTCATATCGACGATTCATGTTGACTCGTTCGACGACGGAGGACTTCAAAAGTGGCGCCTGATGTCTCGCCACCGAGATCCAAAAGTCGCTCAAATCAGGCCTCATTTCATTGAGGCGTTCTAAAACATTGACAGTGAGACCGTTCATGCATCCCCAAATCGCCTCGCCGGGTGGTTTGAGCGCCCCCTTTAATTCCTGCCAGATTTCGAATCCATGCTGAAACTTTCTACAGGGGCTCCAACTTTGCGCCAGAGTGAAGAGATAGAGAAAGTAACTTGCGGCCATCGAATGGGTCTCGAGTCGCTTCCACCAGACTGCCTCGCCCAGATAGATTCCGGTGAAATTGTGATCATACCACCAATCGGCAAACGAGACGATCATTTCTTCAATGGTTCTCTTTTCATCCTCATCGGCCATGACACGATAGTATTGTTGGAGACCTAGTGTTACTTCGCAGTATTGGTCAACGCTGCACTCATGCATACCCTTGAAGCTCCTTAAGCCGTCATAGGGTTTGGGGAACCACCCAAGGCCGCCGCCTCCCAGGGAGTGCTCAATTTCGGCACCATTTTTCCAAATCGCAACAATCCCCTCAACGGTTCGCCGCGCGAACTCTCTTACCTCTGGCGAGCCGGTCACTTGATATTTTGCGCAGAGAGCATCGAGATAGGTTCCACTGGCTTGGCCGGTATTCTCATAATTCATAAATAACGGCTTGATCGCCTGCGGAATTGCCGACCTCTCGACGAACGTACCTTTGCCTTCGGGACGATCTTTAATTTCCTCCAATCGATAAGGTTTCATCGTCACTGCATTGACTGACGACAAAATGAGACCATCTTTGTCGCGAAAAATTTTCTCAACGACCTCTTGGGTGGTTTTTTCGATCTCTTCGAGTGTGGTGCCGTAAGATAGGGGCGGGAAATCCCCTTCGAAAACGTCAGTAAGGATATCTTCTTTTTTCATGCTTTATGAGGTGCTAAATGTGGGAGCGGGTAGACGATAGGAAACTACTGCCAGCGAGACGGCCGAAAAGAATTGCTTCATGGTAACTTTTCTTGTCCAAGGCAACAAACAAGACATCCATCCACCTAGTGGATGAACATCCCCAGTTGTTCGTCCCGGCGATCCGTGGCGATGGGCGGTTCTTTCGTCAACCCGGAAATTTCTTTTCTCAACTCTGAGGTCATGGGAAAATCCAGCGCCGCAAGGGAGCTTTCGATATGTTCGACTGTTCGAGCACCAATGATCGCCGCAGTAACTGCCGGATGGGACCGAACCCATGCGACCGCAACCGGGGCAGGATTCCAGCTCCGCGCTAAGCAGTGGTCGACAAATTGCCTCGTGGCTGAATGGTAATCTTCGTCGCCGTAACGGGCCGAATAGAATTTATTTTGGGAGATTCTTCCTGCCGTTTTCTGTTCCTCATGAGTATATTTTCCCGTGAGCATTCCCGCTGCGGTGGGACTGTAGCAAAGCACACCCAAACCTTCGGAATCTGCCATGGTAAGCAGATCCACCTCAGCTTGGCGCTTGAGAAGGTTATACATTGGCTGAATGCACTTGAATTCTCTCAAATTGTTTTGCTCAGAGATGCCTAGGCCCTTCATAACCTGCCAGGCCGCCGCATTGCTGATCGCCGGGTAAAGGATCTTTCCCTGTCGCACAAGATCATCCAGGGCGCCCAACGTTTCCTCCAAGGGAGTCAACGGATCAAAGTTGTGAATAAAATAAAACTCGATGCGATCCGTCTTAAGACGTCTTAATGTCGCTTCAATTGCCCTTGTGCCGTGCCGTCGTGAGCCTCCACGATCGTTTGGTCCCGTCCCGGTTCTTCCCTGAAACTTTGAGCACAGGATCCACTCCTCTCGACAGTCCATCAAGAGGTGGCCTACAATCTCCTCTGTCGCCCCACCCCCATAGACATCCGCGGTATCCAAAAGGTTTAAGCCACGATCCCGGCATTTATGAAACATCTCCGCGGCGGTCTCAAGTCAGTCTCATTGCCGAAAGTCATCGTGCCTAGACAGAGCGAAGACACCTGCAGGCCGGTTCGTCCAATCATTCTATATTCCATCACAAGCGTCCGGTTATCAGTCACACAATGTCAATTGGTTATAATTTATGGGTTCGAAAGGCCTGAAGTCGGTTTCGGTAAGTAGTTCATGGAGATTAGCTTTCTCAAATGGATGAACCCTAAGAAGTTGCAAAGTTCTGTGCAAAGTCTCTGGCAACTCCATTTGCTTATGAATGATGGCGACCATAGGGTAAACGCAGACTGCGATCCAGATCTGAGTCTTCACGGCGTTGGGACTTTTTCCATAGTAATGTTTGATGCGCAGGTGCCCTTTGAACCAACGGAAGAAGAGCTCGATCCGGCATCGCAAACGGTAAATGGTTGCAATAGTCAACGCCGGAATGTCCAGGTTGTTGGTCAGGAAAATCAAATCGAGAAGCTGGGTCAACACGAATCTGCCGGAATTCATGCCAAAAAGCATGAATGGATTTCAAATGCGTCACATCATCTTTTCTCCATAAAGCACTCATACTATTTCGCTTGTGACACCTCGTCGCTCAGTTAACCGGACACCCGTGATCACGTATGCCGTTCATTTCTAAAAGTGATTTTCAGATCTCCCGAGTTCTCCATCGATGGAAATTTTTTGGAGCAATTCGAATGGCGCACTGAGTAAATGTAAACCAGCTCGGTGCCCGCGGGGAGGACTTTGTGCTGGTCACTTCTTGTGACCGAGCGGAAACATTCCATCTCCCACGCAATGGAGGCGACAGGATTGTTTGCTGAACCAGCCTGGTCTCACCGTGATGGCGACGGCTTTTGCCACGCCCGGGTTCTCGGGTGTGTTATTGATCTCGCTTGGACAACAAGGCATGAAAAATCACGGTGGCAGGAAGCTGATGGCCCCGGGCATCC
>CALBXK010000353.1 GCA_937890535.1 uncultured Spartobacteria bacterium | reverse complement strand
GGGAGTGGAGTGGAGGAAAAAAACGAGACACCCTTGCCGAGATATCCGGCCTCACGTTCAATGAAAACCGTCTGGATGGGGGCTCCGCTTCGGGAAGCAATGAGGGCAAACCCATTCTTGAAGGGGTTGACGGCCTGGTCGGTCGTGCGGGTGCCTTCCGGAAAAATGAGAAGATTTTCCTTATTTTGAATTTTCTGCACGCCTTGATGAATAAGGGCCGGGCCACAGTCATTGGTAACATATCCGGCCAGGCGGGCAACTCCTCCCAAGGATCGATTCTTTGCCAGACTGGCTCTCATGATGCAGACGGTATGTGGGTTGCTGGACATCAGGAGAATCGCGTCCACTACGGTCGGATGATTGGCCGCGATGATGCACCCTCGAATCTGACTAAATGCTTCGGCGTCGGGAAATTGGATGTCGAAAACGCCCAAGCGGATCGAATAGTTCAGCCAGAATCGATAAAGTCTGCAGACCCAGACTCGGCCAGTTGCTTGCGAAATCCAGCGGCCAAACAACGCCATGACCAGGGAGCATAGGGTGCTCACAAGCAGCCCAAGGCCAAAAAACGAAAGCAGGACAAATTGTTGTCGGACATAGGCCCAACACCAGGACAGGGAAAATCGTTGAAGCTCCGGCACGGCGGCGATCGAGGGCTGGGGCTGTGCTCGCACTGTGGGCATGGGGGTCATGCATAACAGGCTCAGCGTAGATTTCGAGAGTTGTTTGCTTGTCGCGAGGTGCGATTGGAGAGAGACAAAGTGCGTTCAATGAGCAAACGGATTTTTGTCATCTTCCAAACCCTGGTGAGTATGGGGTTCTTGATCTGGATCTTTTGGAGGCAGGAATTCCGCGATCAGATCTGGCGGGTGCTGGCAGGCGCGGACGAGAGGTGGTTACTGGCGGGATTTGCCACGGCTGGAGTGGCCAGCTTTCTTGGGGTCCTGCGCTGGAATATCTTCCTGCGCATCCAGGGAATCTCGTTGACGCCCTGGGAGGTGATTCGCATTTCGTTTGTTGGACTCTTTTTCAATAACTTTCTCTTTGGGTCCGTGGGTGGGGATGTTGTGAAGGTGGTGTGGCTGGGGGCGAAGGGGTACAGCAAATTTGCGGGGCTCGTTTCCGTGCTCATGGACCGCATCAGCGGATTTCCTCCCATGCTTTTTCTGTCACTGATCTTCCTGCCCAAATGGCTCGACTGGTCCCACGAGTTTCCGGCCCTGAAAGCGGTGCCGTTCTTGATGCTGTGTTATTTGGGAATCGTGAGTGCCTTGCTGATCGGCAGTATGATCCTGGCCAGGTCAGGAATCATTGCCCGGCTCCCGGAGGCTCCCGAGGGACGGAATTCGCGCTGGGATCGACATCGCAGCCGGGTCCGGGAAAATGGTAAAAAAGCAGGTGTCGCCTATGGTTCGGTTGTGACCCACTGGCGCCAGACACTGCTCGCGCTCGGCGTTTCGGTCTTGGCGTTACTGAGCCATTTTTCGATATTCTATTGTTGTGCCCGAGCCTTTTCGCTCCGGATTCCGCTTGGCGAGTTTTTTGCCATCATGCCGGTGGTGGACTTCGTTTCCGCGCTGCCTGTGAGTCTGGGAGGATTTGGGATTCGCGAAGAGGTTTTTGTCCAGATGATGGCGGCCATTACGGACGCCCCGAAGGCGCAGGTTGTGTCCCTCTCGCTGGCTGGTGCCCTCCTCTTGATGATGTGGGGGCTTTTCGGCCTCGCGATATTGCCTTCCTATCGTCAGGCTGTGAAACGAACCGAGGGCCATTGAAATTTCTTCCACTCTTCAAGTCAGCCTTCCGCTATCGGGTCTGGCCCTGGTATTATTTTTATGCTCTGGGAAAAATCTGCTTGGATCCGGCGTACGGCACGGTCCTGGAAACTCTGCGGAATTCTCCGAGGCCGTTGCTGGATATCGGTTGTGGGATGGGGTTGCTTGCGACCTATTTACGGGAAAACGGATATCAGTCTCCGATCACCGGGTTGGATCTGGACTCTGGCAAAATTGCCCTGGCGAAACGGGCTTTCCAGTCGCGCTCCGGAGAATTTTTGGTGGGAGAGGCACTCGAACTCCCTGATCACAGCGGGGATGTCGTGATGTTGGATGTGTTACACTATCTGGACGATGCGAGTCAGTTGAAGCTGTTGCAAAAGGTGGCCGACCGGATTGCTCCCGGAGGGGTGGCTTTGATCCGGGTGGGATTGAATGAACCGAATCTACGGTTTGCCTGCACCCAACTTGAGGAATGGTTCGTCAAATTCTGCCGATGGATTCCGACCAGTGGATGGAATTTTCCTTTTCGTGACGAAATCATGGTGTCCTTTGACGAGACCCAATTCGAGGGAGTGGTTCATCCCATGTGGGGATATACACCATTCAACAGCTATCTGTTTATTTTTCGCCGCAAGGAGTGAATCTGCCCCGGGCTTAGGCTGAGGCCTTGTCGATGGATTCCAGTTCCTCGTCGGAGAAGGCCAACTGATCGAGTGCCCGGACATTTTCTTCAATCTGGCTGACCTTGCTGGCGCCAATGAGTGCCGAGGTCATGGTCGGGTGCCGTAAAACCCAGGCGAGCGCCATCTGGGCGAGGGATTGGCCGCGTCTTTCTGCAATGGTTTGGAGGGCACGGATTTTAAGCAGTGTCTCCTCGGTGACTGAGGATTTTTTGAGAAAGCCTTCTGGTTTGTGGGCGCGGGAATCCTTGGGAATCCCACTGAGATAGCGATCGGTAAGGAGTCCTTGGGCGAGGGGACAGAAGGCAATTGCGCCCAGGCCTGTCTCTGCAAGAGTTTCGAGCAACTGGTCCGTCTCGACCCAACGATTGAAAATGCTGTAGGATGGCTGGTGAATGAGGGCGGGGACACCCATGGCGTTGAGGAGTCGTGCGGCTTCCCGGGTCATCTCGGGGGAGTAGGAGGAGATGCCAACATAGAGTGCCTTGCCGACCCGAACGGCCTGGGCGAGGGCTCCCATGGTTTCTTCCAGAGGGGTTTCTGGATCCGGACGGTGGCTGTAGAAAATGTCCACGGTGTCGAGGCCCAGGCGGGAGAGGCTTTGGTCAAGGCTCGCCAGCAGGTTCTTGCGTGATCCCCATTCTCCATAGGGTCCCGGCCACATCCGGTATCCCGCCTTGGTCGAAATGATGAGTTCATCGCGGTGCGAAGAGAGATCCTCCCGGAGGATGCGACCCAGAGTTTCTTCCGCGCTGCCGGGCGGGGGACCGTAGTTGTTCGCAAGATCGAGGTGGGTGATGCCAAGATCAAAGGCCCGGAGGATCATGGCGCGGGAATTTTCGTAGGGATCCCCGCTGCCAAAATTGTGCCAGAGGCCGAGGGAAATCGCCGGCAATTTCAATCCGCTCTGACCGCAGCGGCGATAGGTCATGGATTCGTAGCGGGAGGCGGCGGCGCAATATGACATGGCTGGAATTTTGCTCAATGGTGGGTTGAGGGAAAGACCGCTTTCATCCGCAGAACTCACCGTCGTTTGGTGGAGGGCTTGCTGAAGGGATTGGTATCGAGAAGGCAACCGGCCATAAAATTAAGCTTCGAAGAGGTTTTGCTCGGTGGCTCGCCCCGTTACGGAGCGATTCCGTTCAAAAATCGAGTCCTCCCTCCCCGGCGGCATGCTCCTGAGAAAATCTTTGAACGACATGTTTTTTTTCCACTGGTACCCAGTGCCTCGCGCAGGATTTTCCGATATTCTTGTTCCATAGCGCTTTCGATTTCCTACGGGATCAGGTGATTTTTTCCGAAATGCCGAGGAGGCGTTTGGCGGCAAGGAGGTGTTCTTCGCTGCCAATGAGAAGGACTTCGTCGCCGGGGTGCAACTCCTCATGGGGTGCGGGATTGATGAGGCTCTCGTTTTGGCGCTGAATCCCCACCACGCTGGCGCCGGTTTCCGTGCGCAGCTTGAGTTCGGAAATCATTTTTCCCGCGGCCGGCGATCCCTTGGGAATCACGAGCGCTTCCAGTCGGGCGTGTCGCAAAAGCGATGGCAGCGGTTCCTGCTCGTGGGAGAGCAGAGGGTCGGGTGGCTGCGCAAAAGTATCGTGCAGGGCGTATTGCGCCCCGGCGTAGAGTTTGACTGATTTTCGGTAGAGAAAGAATCCCGAGATGGCCACGACGACAAGGACGAGAATGAGGATATTACGAGACGGCAGAAGGGTGGAACTCAAGAGGAGCAGAATCAGGATCAACACGCCCGTGCCGGCGACGGTGATGACGTTGGAGATGAGGGTCTGCAAGGCCGGAGCCCGGGACCCGGCTACGGCGGGATTGACGCTCATTTCCGAAATGACCATCGCTCCCACCTCCATTTTGCGCCAGATCGCAATGAGGAGGGGAAAGCTGGCCAGAAGCGCGACGAGCCAGCTGACGGCCTTTAATCCCTCTGGGCCAATGGGAAGGTCTGGCCATCGGATTCCGACCTTGTGATGGAAGAAGACCGTGGCCAGGAAAATGCCGGTGACGAGCAAAAGGTTGATTCCAATCTGCCAGCCCAACTTACTGAGGATGCGGCGTTCGAGTTTTCCTCCGGCGTGTTGGGCAGCGCGGCCCAACCATTGGGTGTAGGCCTCCATACTGCGGAGGAGCGAGGGGGGGGCGAGGCGGTCGAAGAGGCGCACGGCCCCCTCAGCATTGCGGATGGTGTAGGGGGTGGTGAAGGTGGTGACGGCTGAGACCGCCACCACGATGGGATAAATAAAGTCGCTGGTAACGCCATACTGCATTCCCAGCGCCGCAATGATAAATGAGAATTCGCCGATCTGCGCCAGCCCCATGCCGACACGCAGTGAGGTCCGTCGATCTTTGCCTGAGATGAAACATCCCAGGGTGCAGGTGGAAATTTGTCCGACGATGACCAGGGACGCAATGATGAGAATGGATCCCGGGTGCTGAGCGATGATGCTTGGATCAATCATCAAGCCGATCGAGACAAAAAATACAGCGCTGAACATGTCACGAAGCGGATGCATCAGAATTTCGATTTTCTTGATCTGGCGGGCCTCCGCGATGATAGCCCCGATGAGGAACGCGCCTAGGGCGACGCTGTAGCCAAGAGTGACGGTGATGAGGGACACGCCGAAGCAGAGGGCAAGAACGGTCACGAGCAGCAGTTCATTGCTCTTGAACTTTGCCACGTAGTTGAGAAGCCGGGGCACGATGATGAGTCCGGCCACGAGCAAGATCCCGAGAAACGATCCCAACCCCAAAATGGTCTTGCCGACCGATCCGGCCGCGATCTCTCCGGTGGCGGCAAACCCGGAGAGGAGGGCAATCATCACAATCGCGAGGATGTCCTCAATGATGAGGATGCCGAAGATGAGCTCCGCAAAAGGTTCCTTGGTCTTTCCAAGGCCTTCGAGGGTTTTGATGATGACGGTGGTGGACGAAATTGAGAGAATCGCCCCAAGAAAAATACTATCCGTTTGACTCCAGCCGAAGAGGCGGCCGAGTTCATACCCGGCCAGGATCATCAGGAGAATTTCCATCGTGGCCGCGATAAATGCGGTCGCTCCGACTTTCTGTAACTTGCCCAGATTGAACTCCAGTCCCAGCGTGAACATGAGGAAAATGACCCCCAATTGGGCCAGGGTATCGATGGTTTTCTCATCATGAATGAGTTCAATCATCGGCATGTGTGGACCAATGATGAGCCCGGCCAGAATGTACCCAAGCACCACGGGTTGGTTAAACTGCCGGAACAGAACCGCGACCACTCCAGCCACGATCATGACGATGGCCAAATCTTGCAGAAAAATCAGATGAGACATCCGTGTTCCTTTCTCGCCGACCCGAATGGAAATGTCCAACGCGGAGCGGGACAAAAATTGGGTCGAGTTCCGCTACCGGGTCGTCAGGAACTGGACGATTTTGCGGTGAAGTGATCGGGAGAGGACCGGCCAATCATGGGCGGGGATGTCAATGCGGACGACTTGGGTGGCCCGGGCCCAACGGGCGGAAGAGCCGGGTAGGATCATGAGGTCGGCGGGGCACCAGGTGACGAGAGTGGGAAAGTCCCAGGGGGAGGCATCGAGCCGGCGAAGAAACGGGCTCCCTGGCCGCATGTCCCGGCAAGCGGAGAGCGGCAACAAATGAGCCATCAGGCTGCCTCGATGCGGCGAATTCAAAAGAACGACCCGCCGCAGGGGCAGGTTGGGATCCTGGCGGTGGGCCTCCCGAATGATCAGGCCGCCCATACTGAATCCGACGGCATGAAATGGGCCATCAAGAGCTCTCAATTCGGAGACCAGACGGGCCCCAAGCTCTTCCAATGACTGTGTTCCACTGCTGTTGTAATGCCAGGCCTTACACGGCCCGACCTCGGATTCGATCCTGAGGCGAAGTCGGGACCAGCGGTTAGGAGAAGCCCAGATCCCGTCGACAATGACGGTGGGTATGGGGTTTGGTTTCTCCTTCGGGACGATCGTCTTGCCGGCGGGAGCCGCGTTCTGGGAGTCGGAGGAGAGGGTCACGGGAGTGCAGGCGCTGAGGAAAATCGCAGCGGAGGCGACGAGAAGAAAATGAAACAGGGGATGGGAGACGGAAATCCGAAAGTTATTTGGCGGCGACAATTTCAGCCAAGATTTTGAGACCGCGCTCCTGGATGGGACCCACTCCCCGCGTGCCTTGGCTGCGATACCAGAGTCCGCGATTTTTTTCGGGAGCGTAGATGAAGGCAATATCATCCCCGGCCTGACCGGTGAAAAAGATGGTGTGGGGATCCTTGACTGCGGCATCGTAAATCTCCAGCCAGGGATGATCGATCTCGGGAAAAAGTTTTTCGCCGAGGGCTATCAGTTCGTCATGGGAGATCGGTTTGAGGGATTCGCTGGCGGCCTGGCGGCGGGCAGCGATGAGGGCTTCAATGTCAGGGCAGGTTTCGGACATGGCGGCAGCATCGTTCCGTACGGCCCGGTGGTCAAGTAGGCCATGCTCGGCTCTGTCGCCTTGCAGCGGGCATATTCCTAAACCGACGTCTCTTTCAGATCGGCGCGTTGCCCTTCATACGAAATGTCGAAGGCGAGCACCTCCGGGTCGGGCGGGAGGTTCCTGTTCGCGCACCAGGTGCGGTAGAGGTCGGGCCACCAATTGCGATGTTCGGTCAGGCCATCCTTTTTCCACTGTGCCCAATCGAGCGTGACCTCGCTCCAACAGGCATCTCCGTAAGCTATCGCTTCACTGGCGCTGGGCATGTCGGCCACATACCAGTCGCGTCCGATCCGGGCGTGGAGGACTTCATCGGCCCAATCAAAATCCTGAAAAGTCGTTGCCAGGGGATTGTTGGATTCCCGGCTCACTTCCCACTCATGACGTTTTCCGGTCTTGGGCATCAATCCCTGCTCAATAAAATAGAGGACGGCATGGCGTTCCTTGGGTGTCAACTCGAGGTTGAGACAGCGGGACCAGGTGAAATTGACCATGACGAGTTGGCTCCAATCGATTCCGAGACTGACGAATCCGGTTTCGCCCATCATGGCATGGCGGGCTTCGTCCCAGAGTTGGCGGGTCATGTCCCGGTGGTAGCTCCATGGCTTGCCTTTTGTTTCCGTGATGATGCTCGACATCATTTCAGGCACATCGATCTCGCGCAGGCGTTTGTAGAACATCATCAGAACTTTCGCCTCGGCGGGCTTGGTCTCATCGTAGAGAAACGCCTCCGCATTGACTCCCATATTGAAGGGATCGGGGAATCGTTCATCCCGCCGAGGTTCGCCGGCATAGACGAAGGGTTGGGAGGAATAGTGACGGAGGGGTTCGGCGCCGGCGCTGGATTTTGCACTGCCGTCCAAGCCTCCGGCGGCGGCGAGACAAACATCGAGGAGGCTGATCCATTGGGCGGATTCAGTGCGAAGTTCATCGGGAACCAACGCAGCGACCACCTGCTCGCCATAATCACAAATATCCTCGAGGTCCACCAGGGCCAGGCGGCACAAGCGGATCGAGGGTGCGTCCGCCAGGGGATGACTCTCCTTCAGATAGTTTTGCAAAGCAGTCCGCAGGGCGGGAAAGGCTTTTTCATAGAGTCCAATCACTCGTTCCGCACTGGAAGGGGTGGCGAGGATCTCGTCAAAGAAGACACCAAGAGCTGGATGGGGGAGGGCCTCCAGACCCAGCGGGGGTTCGCGCATCTCCCCGATCCGGGTTCGAAAATTGGTGTCATTTTCCGCTGCGAGGAATCCGTGATGGCTGAAGGCCATTTTCAATTCGTACCGTGGTTCCTCAGCGATGTGGGCGATCATGATTTGATGCAGTCGCCAGAGCGTGTAGTGGAAGCGTTTGAGTCGCGAGACGCAGGTGGCCACCGGCAGGCCCGGTTGGCAGGCTTTTTCGAAGCTGCAAAGTCCGCTCAATGGCGGCAGGACGGGAAGAGATTTTCCGTTTGGGGAAGAGAGGGGCGTCGATTTCATTTTGAAAATCTATCCGATGACCTTCGGGAATGCTTTGCGAATTCTTGCCAAAATACATACAAAACATGCTAAAAAGCGAATTGAGTGGTAGAAAACAAGAATGAAGCCTCGCATTGAAGCTCCGGGATTCGAGCCGAATCGGCAGTCCTTGACCGCGTTTGTCCGTCAGGAAAAAGCTTTTGAGTGGGACTGGCACCATCATCCGGAATTTGAGATGACGTGGATTCGGCAAGGGCATGGCCGGCGCCTGATCGGCGATCAGATGGCCCCGTATGCTGCGGGTGAGATTGTCCTCCTTGGGGCCCATTTGCCCCATACTTGGATATCCTCCCCGGAATCCCAAAAGAATGAGGCGGTGGTGATTCAGTTTCGGAAATTTCCACCCGAGTTGTTGACCCTGCCAGAATTTTCGCAGGTCGCGGATCTCTTGCGGCGGGCGGGTGGTGGCCTCCAATTTGGGGGGAGCGACGGCTTGAACGGGAAATTGTTCGACCTCACGGATAAGAACGGTTTGGCAGCCTGGCTCGCCTTGATGGATTTGCTGCGACGGCTGGCCAATCATTCAGATGTGATTCCCTTGGCAGCCGCCACCGAACGTCATCGGAGGCTTCATCGCGTGGTGTCGCGTCTCGAACGGGTGACGGCCCACATCGAGGAGAATTTTCGGTCCGCCTTGACGGTGTCAGACGTCGCCCGGGTGGCCGCACTCACCCCCAATGGCTTTTCGCGGTTATTTCGACGGATGACAAATCAGACCTTTGTGGCCTATCGCAATGCCCGGCGGATTCGGGAGGCCTGCTGTCTGCTTTCCGAGAGTGATGAGTCGATCACGCGAATTGCCGGAGAATGCGGATTTGAAAATTTGGCCAATTTTAATCGTCAGTTTCGTCAGATACTTGGGATGACACCCCGCGAATACCGGAGAATGCACCATCGGCCTCCGGCCCTGGCCCGATGAACCTCCCGCCTCGGAGGTGGATTCTTAGGAGGAGCGTTTGGGGTCCAAGGCATCGCGCAGGGCATCGCCGAGGAAGTTGAGGGCGAGGAGTGTGAGGGCCATGGCCGCAGCGGGATAGACGACGAGCCACCAGCGGATACGAACGGGATTGAGCGCACCCGCTCCATCGGCGAGGAGAGATCCCCAACTGGCCTCCGGAGCCTGGACGCCAAGGCCTAGAAAGCTGAGAAAGGACTCATCAATGATCACGGCGGGGATGGTGAGTGTGAGGTAAATCAGGATGACGCCAAAGAGATTGGGGAGGATGTGGCGAATGAGGATGACGGGATGTGATTGGCCGAGACCTTTGGCTGCGGTGACGAAGGCGCGATTTTTCAAACTGAGGGTTTGGCCTCGAACGATGCGGGCGAGGGTCAACCACTCGATGACGCCGAGGGAAAGAATGAGAATGGCAATGCGCGATGAGGAGATGAGCCAGTCCCAACCCTGGGCGGCGGCGAAGTGCTGGAGCTGGGCGTTGAAGGCATTGATGCAGATCAGAATGAAGATCAGACGGGGGACGGAATAAAAGATGTCCACCACTCGCATCATAAAATTGTCGATGCGTCCGCCGGCATATCCGGCGACGAGCCCGTAGGTCGTGCCGATGCCGAGGCTGACCAGCGCCCCGCAGAAGCCGACCAGCAGGGAAATGCGCCCCCCGAGCAGAACGCGATAGAAAACGTCCCGACCGTTGAGATCGGTGCCGAAAGGGTGGGCGGCGGACGGCGGTGCAAAGGAAAGTGAGCTCGGCTCGGCGTAGGAGGCGGGCAGGAGTGCCGGTCCGAGGATGGTGGCGGCGGTGACCGCGACCAGGATCGCCAGGGTGATCCTCGCCACCGGGCGCTTCCAAAATTTTCGGATGGGGTTCGGATCAGCCATCGAGACGAATCCTTTGGTCGAGCAGGGAGTGAATCACGTCCACGGCGAGATTGAAGAGAACGAGCAGGGTGCAATAGACGATGACCACACCGCTGAGAAGAAAGCCGTCGCGGTTCAGAATCGAGTGGACAAAGAAACCTCCCGCCCCGGGAATATGAAAAATGGTTTCCACCACGATCGAACCCGTGAGCAGGTGGGCGGCGAGGGGACCAAGGAACGAGACCACGGGCAGGATGGCGACGCGAAGGGCGTGTTTGTAGAGCACGACGCTTTCGGCGAGTCCCTTGGCCCGCGCGGTCCGGACGAAATCGCTACCGAGAGTCTCGATCATACTGCCCCGCAGCAGCCGGGCGATGTAGGCAACGTAAGGGGCGGCGAGGGTGATGGCGGGAAGAACCATCGCGGCCGGGTATCCCCATCCTCCCACCGGGAGCCATTGGAGCCAGAGGCTGAAGATCAGGATCAGGACCGGGCCGACGATGAAGGCAGGAAGGGAAATGGACGACAGCGCGAATAGCATCGCCAGGGTGTCCTTCCACGTGCCCCATCCGGCCGCTGCGGTCACCCCGAGGGTGACGCCTCCGACGACGGCAAGAATAAATGCGATGGCACCGAGGGTGATCGTGACCGGAAGGGTCTGGCTGAGAATCTCGGCCACGCTGCGGTTGCGGTATTTGGTCGAGTCTCGCAGGTCTCCGCGCAGCAAGTCGGCCATGTAGCCGAAGTACTGTTCATGCAGCGGGCCATCGAGTTGGTACTTGGCCAGGAGTTGCTTTTCGATGGCGGGAGTGAGTTTGCGTTCCGCATCAAATGGCCCTCCCGGCGAGAGGCGCATGAGGAAGAAGGTGATCGTCACCACGCAAAAAAGCACCGCGACCAGTGCGGTCAGACGGCGGATAAGGAATGAGATCACCTGCGCGAAATAGCGGATCCGCGGAGCTTTGCCCAGCCTTCACATGAGGCGGACCGGAAATTATCGGGCGACCGTCAGACGGTCAGGACAGGCTGGCGTCCTTGAGGCGTTGCTCCATGTCGCTGGTGAGGAGCTTTTCGATCATTTCCTGGATGTCGCCATCGAGGAAGCGGTCGAGGTTGTAGAGGGTCACTTTGATCCGATGGTCGGTGACCCGGTTCTCGGAAAAATTATAGGTCCGGATTTTTTCTTCGCGCCCTCCGCCGCCGATGAGGCTCTTGCGATGGGCGGAATATTTTTCCTCCTCTTCCCGGCGTTTGTCCTCCAGGAGCCGCGATCGCATGATTTGCATGGCGCGTTCCTTGTTCTGTTGCTGACTGCGACCGTCCTGACAGCGGACGATTCGTCCGGTGGGGATATAGAGAATTTGTACGGCGGAGTCGGTCGTGTTGACGCCCTGGCCGCCGGGTCCACCGGCGCGGCAGACCTCAATGCGAAGGTCGTCCTGCTTGATCTCAAGATCCACCACTTCGGCTTCCGGGAGCACGGCCACGGTGGCGGTGGAGGTGTGAATGCGGCCTTGAGCCTCCGTGGCGGGTACCCGCTGGACCCGATGCACCCCGGATTCGTAGCGCATCTTGCGGAAGACAGATTCTCCTGAGAGACGGAACACGATCTCCTTGAGTCCCCCGAGATCGGCTTCGCTGGAGTCCATGGTCTCAACCTTCAGTCCATTGGCCTCGGCGAAACGGAGGTACATCCGATAGAGGTCGGCGGCAAAAAGCGCGGCTTCGGTTCCACCGGTTCCGGCCCGGATTTCGACGATGGCATCGCGGTCCTCGCCGGGCTCGGGTGGAAGAAGGGCGATCTGGAGTTCCTTCTCCATCTCTGGCAGGCGTTTTTCCAGTTCTGGCAATTCTGCTGCTGCCAGCTCGGCGATTTCCTTATCAGCGTCCTGGGCGAGGGTCCGGCTTTCGTCCAGTTCCCGGGCGAGCTTTTCCAGCTCATTCCAGGAAATGAGGAGTTTTTTCAGACCAGCATGTTCCCGCAGGATATCCCGGGCGCGGGCGGCATCGTCAAAAAGTGATCCGCCTTCAATTTCTTTTTCCAGCTCCTCGTGGCGCAGTCGCTTCTTGGCGATGAGGCCGGAAAAATCCATGAGGTGGGAGATGAAAACGCAAAACGGCGATGGCACCGTTGGGTGCGATCACCGCTGAGCAGAAACGCTGCGCTTAGACCTTGTTGGTGGGTTTGCCCAGGCGTGGGGCGCGGACGGTGCCGTAGCGGCGTTTGAACTTGTCCACGCGTCCGGCGGTATCGACGAATTTTTGTTCGCCGGTGAAAAAGGGATGACAGGCGGCGCAGATGCCGATCTGGATGTTATCTCGTGTCGAGCGGGTGCGGTACGATGTTCCGCAGGCACAGGTGATAACGGTTTCTACGTAATTGGGATGGATGTCTGACTTCATGACGGTGAAAAGACTCCCAATATAGTGGGAGTCTGGATTTTGGCAATTAAGAAATTGAGAATTTGTCAATTCACCGCAGAGGGCGCATGCCTGAAAACTGCAAAACGGACAGAGAACCCAAAAATGGGGCGAGGTTTTGGACGCTTTGCGTTCGTCTTCGGTGGACCTGTTTCCCGGGGGCGGTTGTTCGAGCCGGGATCAAATGGGGCTCAGACGGAGGTTCGCCCTCCCGTTGTTGTTGTTCAGCGCGGATTTTGGGGGCTGATTGCTGATTCTCGATTGCTGATGGGTCACCGAGCATTGGCGCGGGCTGTTTTTGTGTTGTTCACATGAATCGCAATGAGTTCATCGCATTCGGCAATCGGAAATCAAAAGATGCGACCGACCCGGTGAGGTCGGGCTTGTCGCCTGGTGGCTGGCAATGCCAGAATCCCGGCCCGCGCTTTTATGAAGTCCTCAAGGCCACCGCTTTCCGCATCTTTCGACGGATCCGCCGTGTTTTCGCCAGGAAGGACGGGGAGCGGAAATCTTATTCTTGAGCGATGGCAGGAGATTCTCTCTGGGCGGAGGAATAGTCCCGCCGTGTTTGCCGCCGACGGCTCGAGGCGAAGGACATTTTTTGAAATTGAGGAGGAAGCCTCGCATTGGGCGGGGCGCTTGAACTCTGTCCCGGTCGTGGCCCTGCAGCTTCGAAACGAAGCGGTTTGGCCGGCGATTCTGCTCGGAGCTTGGCGGGCCGGGTGCGTGGTGGTGCTGGTGGATTCGGATTTTTCGGGAGAACGGCGGTCGCGGCTGGAGGCGCTCTGCGGGATCGCTGTTCGGGTGGAAGGAGGAGCGGAGATGATCGCGCTGGAAAATTCCCCGCCGGAAGGGATGGGGGCGGATCTGCTCAAATTGACATCCGGCACCAGCGGTGAGGTTCGCGCCATCCGCTTCTCCGCAGCTCAACTTCTGGCGGATTGCGATACGGTTTGCGAAACAATGGGAATCGCCGAGGGGGATCGGAACTACGGCGCGATTTCTTTTGCACACTCCTATGGATTCAGCAGCCTGATTACGCCATTGCTCTGCCGGGGGATTCCCCTGGTTGTAGCGGATGACATGATGCCGCGGGCGCTCTTGGAGGGATTGACAAAAAGCCGGGCGACGGTTTTTCCAGCCGTCCCCGCAGTGTTTCGCACTCTTGCTGGGGTGGAACCCGAAGCATTGGATCTGCGCCTTTGCATCTCCGCCGGGGCGCCTTTGACGGCGGAGGTCGCGGAGGCATTCCGTGGATCCTGGGGCCGCAAGTTGCATTCGTTCTATGGGGCCTCTGAATCTGGAGGGATCTGCTATGACGCCAGTGAGGATCCCGTGCCGGAAGGATTTGTTGGGCCGCCCATGAAAGGTGTGGACCTGCGCCAGGCTTCGAATCTGCCGCCGGGACGGATCGAGGTGCGAAGTGCCGCTGTGGGTCTTGGATACCATCCTCCGGTGCCCGGGGGGGCGTTGGGTCAGGGAGTTTTTGTGCCTTCCGATATTCTGGAGGGGAACGGGAGCGGGTATGTCATCAGCGGGCGGACTTCTGAAACTCTCAATATCGCGGGACGCAAGGTCAGTCCGCAGGAAATCGAAGGCGTGCTTCGGCAATGCTCCGGAGTTCGGGATGTGGCGGTTTTCGGTCTGCCGGCCGTTGCCCGGGGGGAGGACGTCGCGGTTTGCGTCGTTGGCGAAGTGACTGAGGGAGATTTGAAGACTTGGGCTGCAAATCGATTGCCCGCCTGGAAGGTTCCCCGGCACTGGCGGGTGGTCGCGGCTCTGCCCGTCAATGCCCGCGGCAAGACCAGTCGCGAGGCTTTGAGGGCCCTCTTCGACGGGGAAGCTTCGTAGTTACTCGACGTCCTTAACCTCGAACTCGATTCCGCCCAGGAATCCGGCGAGAACGTTGTAGATCCAGGCAAAGAGGGCGAAAAAGATGAATCCAAAAATGGCCAGGACGAACGGCATCGCGCAATAAATGATGCCCATGATCTGAAATGCTTTGCCCCCGAAGATCATCATGGGGATGCCGATGAGGGTATAGATGAAACCCATTAGAAAGTACAAGGCCACGACGATCTTGGACGATTGGAGGATGGAGAGGCGGGAGATCTGTTTTTTCATAATTTTTTGCGGATTGCGGGCATTATTCCGGGATTCCTCCCGAAGAGGAAGAAGATACGCCGCAGCCAAGGGGTGGCTGAGGTCCACAAAAAAGCCCCGGACCTTGCGGACCGGGGCTTTTTATGGACGGGGAGGGAAATCCTGGAAATGAACTACAGCTTCATCTTGATCATTGCCTCGTGCTGTTCATCGGTGCACGGGGCGTTGAGCGGGACATCGGTGGAGTTCTCCGAGGATCCGACGAGGCTGTTTGCGATGAGGTATTGCTCAACTTCTTCGCCGCTAATGTCCGGCAACATGGTGCCATTGACCATCACGCAGGGTGAGAGCGGTTGACCGCTGAGTTGCTCCATCTCGAAGCGGAAGTCCGGATTCTTGATGATGTCTTTCTCAGCGTAAGGAATCTCATACTTTGAGAGGATGGCGCGGATGCCGTTGCTCCAACCGCATGAGGTTTTGAGGTAGGCTGTGATTTCAGGTTTATCCATGGTTGGTTATTTGGGTTGAAAGTTTGCGGTGGGTTTATTCCGACTTGCCGCCTTCACCGGGGCGGTATTCCACTTCAGCGACTTCAAAGGCCTGGGCCAGTCCGACCATGTCCTCACCAGGACGAAGGGTGTCCATCGTCTCGGCTTCGCGGCGCACGGCTTCGTCGTCGTAGTGGGCGGCCTTGATGGAGAGTCCAACCCGGCGTTCGACTTTGTCCACTTTGATGACGCGGGCCTCGACTTCCTGATCGACCTTGAGGGCATCCTTGACCTTTTCGATGCGTTCTTCGCTGATTTGCGAGATATGCACGAGGCCATCGATGTCGTCTTGCAGTTGAATGAAGGCTCCGAAGTTTGTGATCTTGGAGACGGTGCCCTTGACGAGGTCGCCGATTTTGTAGCGGGTGTCGATTTCCTTCCAAGGATCGTTCTCGAGTTGTTTGATCCCTAGACTGATCCGCTGATTGACTTTGTCGATATCGATGACCACAGCTTCGATCTCGTCGGCTTTTTTGAGGATTTCGCTCGGATGGTTGATCTTGCGGGTCCAGGAAAGATCGGACACGTGGATCATGCCGTCGATCCCTTCCTCCAGTTCGACAAAGGCACCGTAGGCGGTCATGTTGCGGACCAGTCCCTTGACCTGTTTGCCGATAATGTAACGAACCTCGATCTCGTCCCACGGATTGGGTTCGAGTTGACGGACGCCAAGGGAGATCTTTTGTTCGTCCTTGTTGACTCCAAGCACGACGGCTTCGATCTCCTGATTGAGAGTGAGAACATCCGATGGCCGTGCGATGCGCTTGGTCCATGAGAGTTCCGAAACGTGGATAAGACCTTCGACGCCTTCTTCGATTTGGACGAAGGCTCCGTAGGGCATAAGGCTGGTGACCTTGCCGGAGATCTTTTGTCCGACAGGGAAGCGATCTTCGATCTTGTCCCAAGGATTCGACTGCATCTGCTTGAGGCCAAGCGAGACGCGTTCTTTTTCCTTATTGATGTCGAGTACCTGAACTTCGAGTTGTTGGCCCACTTTGAGAAGTTCGCTGGGGTGGGTGAGGCGGGCCCAGGACATGTCGGTGACATGAAGGAGTCCGTCGATTCCGTCGAGGTCGATGAAGGCTCCAAAATCGGTGATGTTTTTGACGATGCCGGGCACCGTGTCACCAATGGTGACCTTGGAGAGGAACTCCTGGCGTTTCTCGGAGCGTTCTGCCTCGATGATTTCGCGTCGGCTCAGGACCACATTCTTCCGGTCGTCGTTGATTTTAACGATTTTGAAATCGTAGGTATTATTGACGAACTGGGTCAGATCCTTGGGTGGAATGATATCGATCTGGGAGGCGGGAAGGAAAGCTTCGACGCCGACGTTGACAGTGAGGCCGCCTTTGACGACGGCTTTGACCCGGCCCTTGATCAATCCGGATCCCTTGAATACAGCGACAATTTTCTCCCAATTCTGGCGGGCGGCGGCTTTCTCCTTGGAGAGAATCACCATGCCATTGTCATCTTCGAGGCGTTCGAGGAGCACCTCAATCTCGTCCCCGACCTCGATGGCCGAGGGGTCTTCAAATTCGTTGGCGGGAATGACACCCTCGCTTTTGTAGCCGATATCCACGAGGAATTCGCGGTTACGGATTTCGAGGATGTGGCCTTTTATGATGCTTCCTTCGCGGTAATTCTTTACCGAGGCTGCGATCAATTCTTGTAGTTCTGCCAATTCGGGCATGTGATGTTGTGGGTTGATTTTCGTGACAATCCGTTCCTCTTTTCCAGTGGAAAAAAAAGAGCGGACGGATTCCACATCCGGCCGCCATTAACGGGAAGCGAGATGTTGGGGAAATTCTTGGAGAAGGCAATCTAATTCTGAATTTCTCTCCGCCGCCGACGGGCCTGGGATCCCGCCAGGGTCATGAGAGGGTCACATCCGGTTCCTGGCGTTGGAGGAGATTCATGACGAGGATGAGAAAAAAGGCGGCGAGCAGAAGAATCAGGGCGAGAAGGTGGGCTTGGGGGTAATTGAGTTTTTGCACCTCGTCATAGAGCGAAATGGACGCGACCCGGGTCTTGCCCGGGATGCTGCCGCCGATCATGAGGACGAGCCCAAATTCACCGACAGTGTGGGCAAAACTCAAAGTGACGCCGACCCCGATGCCGCGGCGGGCGATGGGCAGAACGACGTGACGAAAAATTTGCAGCCGGTTGGCCCCGGAGATGCGGGCGCTTTCGATTAAGACCGGTGGGATAGTTTTCAGGGCGGCTTGGAACGGTTGGACGGCAAAGGGAAGACTGTAGATCACGGAGCCGGCGACGAGGCCCCAGAAGCTGAAGGCGAGAGTTTGGCCGGTGAGTTGCAACCAGGTGGCTCCCAGAGGATTTTGTGGAGCAAAAAGAACCAGCAAATAGAAGCCGATTACGGTGGGAGGCAGAACGATCGGCAGGCTGATGAGGGTCTCGAGGAAAACAATTCCCTTCATTGAACTGGTATTGAGCCAGTGAGCCAGGGGGATCCCGATCAAGAGCAAAATCACGCTGGTGACTGCGGCCAGCTTGAATGTCAGGAGAAGCGATTGCCAAAGAGCTGGAGATAGCGACATGGGAAAGATTGACTCAGTCGGGGAGGGAAAACCCGAAGCGGATAAAGATTTTTTGCGCTGCTGGGGAGGTAAGAAATTCAATGTAGGTGGTTGCGGCAGGGTTGTCGCGGGCCCGCCGGGTGAGGACCGCCCCTTGGACGAGTCCCTCGGAGGGAAGAAGTTTGTAATTTCCTTTTCCTGTATAGGCGGGAGTGTGAAGGACGGAATTGGCGACGATGCCCGCGTCCGCATTGCCGCTGGCGACAAAGTGGGCGGTTTGGGCAATGTTTTCTCCGTAAACGATGCGAGGCTTGAGGGTGTCCCAGAGTCCAGCGCGCTCAAGAGCCTTTCTGGCGGCGATTCCGTAGGGGGCGTATTCGGGTTGCGCGATCGCGATGCTGCGGGTTTTGGTGAGGGCGGGGAGTCCTGAGGAAAGATCGAGTGAGTCCCGCAGGGTCCAGAGGGCGATCCGACCTTCGGCAAAAGCGGTGGGCGCAGGACCTTCGGCGAGCCCGGATTGGATGAGGGCGGCCGGATAGGTCATGTCGGCCGAGAGAAAAACGTCGAAGGGTGCGCCGTGAGTGATTTGGGCAAAGAGGGTGCCTGAGGCGCCGAGGGTGGTTTGTACCGTGATTTTGGGGTGGGCGCTGGTGAAGGCGGCATGCAGATCGTCCAAACACGAGGCGAGGCTGGACGCAGCGGCGACCGTGAGTGTCTCGGCTGGCAGCGGGCTGAGGACGGGCCCGGCGGCGAGGGCGGCCATCAGGAACCTCAATTGGAGGCTGCGCCTGAGACAGGGGAGGGCACGGAAGCTAATCACGGGAAGGTCGAAGAAATGTTCCTCGCGACGAGGTGCCGACGAGTTTCCCCTGCTTGACGATGATCTCGCCTCCGCGAATGACATCAAGGATTTGGCTGCCGACTGTGTGATCCACATAAAGGCTGGCAGGATGCCGGTTCAGGAGATCCTTGGAACGGACGACGGAGGGTTTTTGAAAATCCACTACCGTCAGGTCGGCTGGGGACCCCGGAGCGATGTGGCCGGTTTTTCCTGCAATGGCAAAGCGCTTGACCGGATTTGCAGCCAGCCAGGCCGCGCCTTGGAAGAGATCGTCCGGGGCTCGGCGACGCAATTGGGCCAGAAAGGCGGGAAAGGCATGTTGGCACCCTGAAATGCCGCCCCAGATTTCAAAGAAATTTTCCCCAGTCTTTTTCTCCGGGGGAGCGGGGGAGTGGTCCGAGCCCAGGGTGCACACTTTCCCGTTCAGGAGGGAATCCCACAGGGCTTCCATGTCCTCAGCGCTGCGCAGGGGTGGAGCGCATTTGGCGATGGCTCCGAGCCGTTCGGCATCGTCGCCGTTAAAGAGCAGGTAATGCGGGCAGGTCTCCGCCGAGACGTCCACCCCGGCTTGACGGGCCGAGGCGATCTCGGCCAGGCCCTCCGCGCAAGTGACGTGAACGACATGAAGGGTGGCTTCTGTTTCGCCAGCCAGCTCACAGGCCCTGCGGATGGCTTCGATCTCAGCCTCCTTCGGACGACTGGCGAGAAAGTCCCGCATCGAGGTGCCGGAAACCGTCCCAGCGGCCCGGTCCAGTACGGCGGGATCCTCGGCATGCACGGCCACGGGCAGGTTGTGACGTTTGGCGCCTCGGAGTCCCTCGCGGAGGGTGGCGGGATCGGCGGGAGGGAACTCGGCGATGCCGCTGGGGCAAAGAAAGGCCTTGAATCCGATGGCTCCGGCTTCCGCCATTTCGTCGATTCGATCGATATGACCGGGACAAAGACCGCCCCAGAGGGCAAAATCCAAGAGCGATTTTTCTTCGGCGAGGCGGCGTTTGGCATTGAGGGTTTCGGCGCTCAATACCGGGGGATCGGAATTGAGGGGCATGTCAAAAAATGCCGTCCCACCGCCGACCGCCAGGGCCCGCGATCCGGTGGTGAGTCCTTCCCACGTGACTCGGCCGGGTTCATTGAAATGCACATGCGTATCAATAAAGCCGGGAAAAACAAAGGCTCCCAGAACATCGATGTCGATTGCGGCCACTCCCAAAATTGTGGGGGCGACTTCGGTGATGGTGTGGTCCTCGACAGCAATCTCCGCCCGGCTGATGCCGTTTTCGGTCACCACCTGGGCATTGCGGAGGATCAATCTTTTCATGCCCGATAGGTGGCAAGAAATTCGGTTAGAATCCGGATGGCGAGGGTAATGTCTTCTGGTTCGACAAACTCGTCGGGATGGTGGCTGAGCCCTTTGCGACAGCGTACAAAGAGCATGGCCATTGGTGCGACCGCAGCGAGGGCCACCGCATCGTGACCGGCGCCGCTTGCCAGATGCAGGCATTGGGATTGATGATCCAAAACGATCTTTTCCAAGGCGGCAGACAGAATCAGATCGCATGGCACCGGAGGGGAGGTGAACGCAATCGCGATTTGGAGAGTGAGGTCGCGGCGCTTCATCCGGATTTCCAGCTCGGCAAAAAGGTCCCGGCAGAATTTTTCCAGCACCTCGGCGTTGGCCTCCCGGATATCGAGAGTGAATTCGACCTGTCCGGGGATGACGTTGCTGGCCGGGAATGCGATCTGTAATTCGCCCACCGTGGCGACAAGGCCGGAGGGTGCGGCTCTGGCTCGTTCCTCAATGAGCAAAACGCATTCCGCCGCGCCGGTGAGAGCGTCGTGGCGGAGTGACATGGGTGTCGTTCCTGCGTGACCACTGCACCCTCCGAGGGTGAGACGGACGCGGGTCTGGCCAGCGATGCTCGTGACGACGCCCAAAGCCAGACCGGCATTTTCAAGAACCGGGCCCTGTTCGATGTGGGCTTCCAGATAGCCGATGAATTTTCCGCGCCGGGGAGGGGGAGGGAAGGCCGGGGTGTGGTCTGCCATGGCCTTGCGGACGGTGACGCCGTCCGCATCGATGCGGGTGAGTCCGAACTCGTTAAGCTGCCCTGTATAATACTGACTGCCGAGAAAGGCGGTTTGAAAACGCACCCCTTCTTCGTCAGAGAACCCCACCACCTCCAGATGGTGGGGCAGGGGGTGACCCCGCCGATGGATTTCGGCCGCAGCGAGAATGCCGGCCACGACCCCCAGGGCGCCGTCGAATTTTCCCGCGTTGCGAACCGTATCCAGATGCGATCCGCAAACGAGTGTTCCTGCGAGAGGGTCTCCGCAGTCCCGTCGCCCAATCAAGTTCCCCGCCTCGTCTTCGAACACTTCCAGCGAGGCAGCCCGCATCCATTCGGCAATTCGATCCTTGGCGAGGGTGAGAGCAGGGGAGAGGAAGGTGCGGGTGAGTTGAGGCGATTCGTCGCTGAGGGTTCCGAGCTCCTCCAGCCAGGCAGTGCCCAATTCCGCCGTCAGGGGGTCGGGCCCTGGATATTCGGGACTAGGGGTCTCAGCTTCCACGATAGGTGCTGTAGGACCAGGGGGAACAGAGGAGTGGCACGTGGTAGTGCGCCGAAGGATCATCGATACGAAAGCGGATCGGGACGGAGTCCAGAAACCCAGTCTGAAAATACGGGCCCACCCGAAACGTCAACTCATAAAGGCCGGCTCGAAAATCGTCGCCGCTGAGAAGTGGTCCCTCGGTGCGCCCGTCGGCATTTGTGGTGGATTCCGCCAAAAGTTCGGCACCCTCGGAACTCAGTCGGTGCAGGGTGATGGCGATTCCTCCTCCGGGCTTGCCGGTGGCGGTGTCGAGAACATGAGTGGTGAGTCGGCCGGACATAGGATTTTACGCTTCGGTTACCATATCATCCAGCCGCAGGAGTGCGATCTGGAAAATTTCCTCCAGCGCCGCGGAAATTTCTTCGTCGGACGAATGGGTCAAACGGAGGGTCATGGCGGAAATAATGGTGCTCACATTATTGAGCCGGGCGCAGATCACGAAGGGAAATCCGAAGCGGGAGCGATAGGCTTCGTTGAGCGCGGTCATTTGCGCGAGGCTGGCGGGATCCCCCTGAGTGATTCCAGCGGCGGCCTGTTCCCGGGAGGATTCGGGGGTGAGGAGCTTTTGGCTGGCAAGGCGTCCGGCCAGATCCGGATGGGCGCGGATGAGGGCGAGGTGCTGCGCAGCCGCGGCGGAAGTGATGGCGAGGATCATGGCGGAGTGAAGCGCATTCACGTCGGAGAAGGGTCGCCGGTCCGCGACGGCTTCCGCAATCCAGGGAGAATGCTCAAAAATGCTTCCCGCCTTCTGGATAAAGTCCGCCCGGGGGAGGGTGTTTAACTCCGCCATCGTGCATTTTCTGCTGGTGATCGGTGACATGCCTAGTGCATCGTGATGACGCAGTCGGGGCTGGGTTGTCCAGAGCTTTGACGTCGGAGACTGAAAATGAGTGCTCGGTTACAATCGAATCATTACGGAAAGCACATGGTGCGTCTCCTGCGGGTGCAGCGAAATGACGACGTGCACGATGTCGCCGAGTGGGAGGCGGATATCGTTTTGGAAGGTGAACTCTCAGGTTCCTATCTGGGTGCTGATAATTCGAGCATCGTTCCCACCGACACGATCAAGAATACGGTGCTGGCTTTGGCCCATGACCGGAGTGAGGTGACTCGGGACGAATTCGCCCTCCTCCTCGCGGAACATTTTCTCTCTCGCTATCCGCACCTGTCCGCGGTGGACGCCGAAGTGCGCGAGCGCCTTTGGACGCGGATGGCGCTGGACGGCACGCCGCACCCGCATGCCTTTGTGCGGGATGGCAACGGTCAACCCTACAGCACGGTGCGTCAGGAGCGCGCTCAACCCGTGTGCAGCGCCGCTGGAATCCGAGGATTCGTCATTCTAAAAACCACCGCATCCGGATTTTCCGGGTATCCTCAATGTGAGTTCACCACCCTGCCGGAAACGAGCGACCGAATTCTTTCCACCAGTCTGGATGCGCGTTGGGATTATGGAGGTGGGACGGCGGATCTGCAGGCCGGGGTCCTGGACGTCATGCTCAAGGTCTTTGCGGAAACCTTCAGCCCCTCGGTGCAGCGCACCATGTTTCAAATGGGCGAGGCGGCTCTGGCGGCCTTTTCCGGCATCGAGAGGATCCACTTGACGATGCCCAACCGGCATTACCTCAGTCTGGATCTTTCGCAGCTCAAGCGTCCGGCGGATCAAAAAACGATCTTTATACCGACCGATGACCCCTTTGGGTTCATTGAGGCGGTGGTGGCCCGCTGAGGGGCGGGGCATTCCCTGCCAGAACAGACTGGGCGGCGAGCAACCTTTCGTAAAGCGTCTGCAGACCCTCAGGGATGACTCTTTGGTCGCCGATGACCGTCATGAAATTGGCATCTCCGACCCATCGGGGGACGATGTGGAGGTGGAGATGGTCGTCCACGCCAGCGCCGGCGGCCTTGCCGAGATTCCATCCGATATTGAAGCCCTGAGCTTTCACGCATTCTTTGAGAAGGGTCTGGGCATGATGGCAGAGGTGCCAGAGTTCGAGAATTTCGTCATCGGTGAGGATGGCCATGTCAGAAACCTTCCGATAAGGTACGGCCATGAGATGACCGGCGGAGTAGGGATACCGGTTCATAATGAGGAACGTCTGTTTCCGGCGGGTCACCACGAGATGGGCGGCATCGTCGCTGGCACGGGCCGCTTCGCTGAGGAAATCGGCCGGCGCGGCATCCTTGGTCTGAAAATATTCCACCCGCCATGGGGCCCAGAGAGATTCGAGATGGGATTTGGGGAACGAGTCAGGCATGGAAGAAAATTATGAGCCGACCGTAGGGAGACAGACTGTCGGGAGCAAGTCTGACAGCCCGTAGGGGAGACGAAGGCGAATCAATTATGAAGGATGAATTATGAAGTGGGGGTCTATAACTTCATAATTCATCCTTCCTAATATTCTTAAGGATTGCTTGAGCGGCGCGGTGGCTGGCGCCCTCGGCTTCCAGGGTGGCGACGAGGGCTTGGAGTCGATCGGTGAGTGCGGATCGGGCCTCCTCGTCGTTGAGAAGCCGGAGGCCTTCCTCGGCGAGGGCTTCTGGGGAGGCGCCATGTTGGATGAATTCACGCACAATCACAGGTGCGAATCCCGCGGACTCGCGGGGATCGGCGGGGGGATGGAGTTGATAATTATTGAGGATGTTGATGATTCCGAGGGCATTCACGCCTTTGATGACGCGAATTCCAATTTCGTAGGTGTGCCAGGCGACCCGGTACACAATGGCATGCGGCAGACTAAAAAAGGCGGCTTCCAGCGTGGCCGTCCCTGAGCACACAAGCCCGGCCCTGGCGCGCTGCATGAGATCGTGGGCGGATCCGTAGCTAATCGTGATGGGAACTCCTTGCGCCATGGAGTACAAGCGATCCGCTTGAGCTTCGCTGGCGGCGACGGCTTCAAAGCGTATATCCGGACGGACACTCTGAATGCGTCGGGCCGCCTCCACCATGGCCGGAAAGATACGCTTCACTTCGCGGACCCGGCTTCCGGGCAGGAGGGCAAAGAGGGAGGGGTCACGGGGCACCCCGGATTTTTCCCGGGCCAGGGCTTCCAGCAGGGGGTGTCCGGTGAAAACCGTGGACAATCCGCTGGCTTCATAGAGGGGTTTTTCGAATGGGAACACGCAGAGCATGAGGTCAAGCGAGCGCGCCATGGCGGGGATGCGGCGACGGTTCCAGGCCCAGACCTGGGGGCTGATGAATTGGATGACCTTCCCGCCATAGCGGCGGGCGCGCAGGGCCTTGGCCAGGCGGAGATTGAAACCGGGATAATCGACCAGCACCACGGCCTTGGGGCGAAGACGGATGATATCTTCCAACATGGTGCGGAATTTTTTCCGGAAGTACCCATAGTGCTTCAGCACGTCCCAGAAACCAAGGACTCCGGCCTCGGCGATCCAGTTGTCGAAGGGTTCGGCGGCAAGCGCTTGCATCCGGGGTCCCCCCGCTCCCTGAAAGCGCAGTTCCGGAGCCAGTTCCCGCAGACTGCTCATCACCTCGGCGGCCCGGGCATCTCCACTCGTTTCTCCGGCGACGAACCAGAGACTTTGATTCTCAGTAGCCATCTTAGAGGTTCTCTTGGTTTGGCGTTGTGGCTGGCGCCGATTTCCGGGGATCGGCGTCTTCGATACGACGGGTGATCTGGAGGGCAATGTCGAGGGCGTCGGCGCCCTGATGGCCGGAGACCTTGGGTTTGTTGCCGGCGCGGGCACATTGGATAAAGGACTCAAGTTCGATCTTGAGCGGCTCGCCCTTGGTGATGGCGACAGGCTCTCGCACGATTCGATGACCGCCAAAATCCGTGACAATGGTGGCATCGGCAGCCAGTCCGACCAGTTTTCCCAGGATGGAGCTTTCCCGTTCATTTTCGCCGGCGAGGCGCAGAAGGTGGCCGGTCTGGTGTTGATAATCGAGAGAGAGGTAAGCGTTCTCCTGGAAGACGCGAATCTTTCGCACTTTGTTTTCGCTGATCCGGCTGGCGGTGACATTGGCAACGCAGCCATTTTCAAATTGCAGTCGGACATTGGCGATGTCCTCGCCCTTGCTGAGGACAGATATTCCCACAGCGTCCATGCTGACAATGGGCGAACGGACAAGGTGGAGGATGATCTCAAGGTCGTGAATCATGAGATCAAGAACAACGCCGATGTCCGTGCTCCGGTTCGGGTAGGGTGAGAGCCGGGTCACTTCGAGAAATCGGGGGTTGCGCAGCTTGTCTTCGAGAGCCGTGAGGGTGGGATTGAAGCGTTCAACGTGACCGACTTGCAGGACGCAGCTCTGGCGGGTGGCGAGTTCCGCCAATTCATGGGCGTGAGCCGGGGTGTCCGCGATCGGCTTCTCAATCAGGAGGTGTTTGCCCTGCTCCAACAAGAATTTGCCCACCTCGTAGTGAGTCGCCGTCGGGGTGCAGAGGGTGGCGGCATCGACCAGACTGGCGAATTCCTCCAGTGAGTCGGCCGCTCGGGTGCGGAATTTTTTGGCGATCAGGCGGGCCCGTTCCGTATCCTGATCATAGACAGCGGTCAGAGTGCAGGTGGGCAGTTCGGAGTAAATGCGGGCGTGGTTGGCGCCCATGTGGCCGACTCCGACCACTCCGGTACGAAAGAGATTTGTCATGAGGAAATTCCGTAGAGGCTTATACCAGCGTCTTCAGCCGCCTGGCAAACGATCGGTTTGTCGAGCAGGACGGTGCGGGTCGCCTCGATTGCGATAATCTTCAGCTTGGCCTCCTTTGCGACTGCGATGGTTTGGTCACCAATGACCGGGACGTCGAAGCGCATATCCTGGTCAGGTTTTGTGACCTTGACCATGACCGCGCCTTCGCGGCCGAGGGCACCGCCGCGAAGCAGGCATTCATTCGTGCCTTCGAAAGCTTCCACGGCCAGCACCGTACCGTGTTTCACGACGATGGTCTGCCCGATGTCGAGGCGGCTGGATTCCTTGGCAATCTCATATCCGAAGCGAATGTCTTCCAAGTGCCGGGGTTTAATTCGTGGGCCCGCGAAGTGGCCCGCCGGGGCGAGATGAGCTTCGAGAAATGTGGTGGCGTCGAGGAGGGTGACGCCGATGGTCTCCAGCTGGTTGGCCACTTCGGTGAACAAGGTGGCCGCATTGCGGCGTTTGAGTTTCGCCAGGATGAGGAGAGTCTTCAGGTCCGGACGCAGGGCAAACAAATTCTGCGGGGCCAATTGGCCGGCCATGAGAGCGTGCGTCGCCCCGGATTTTTTGGCGGCGGTGAGGAGACGTCCGAGTTGACCGACCCGCATCCAATGAACTTCATCGGCCATCGTGGCCGTGGCCTCAGGGGTCTCGTCTTGAAAAGCTGCCATGGCAATTTTTTTCACCCCGGCGGTCCGGGCAGCGGCAACCACCAAGCGGGGGTAGATGCCATTACCCGCGATAAGGAAGAGAGAATCAGGAATGCTCAAAGTGCGATTTTGATCGTAGGAATTGGGATGGTGGCGACCGGAACGTTTTTAAAATGAGAACCAGTCCCCGAAGCGCATAACCTTGTAGGGCTTATTTTTCGAATCTGATTTTTCATTTTTATTCTTTTTTTCTCGCCGTTTCGACTCGTCCGCCGGGGGCCCGCCTTTGCCATCCAGGGAGAAAGTATTGATGGCGACGAGGGTGCTGCGTCCGCCGCCGGGTAGTTTTCGGCGGGCATTGATGAAGGCGATCGGAGAGTAGTAATTGGTGCTGTCGCGGCGAAACCCACGTTGATTATAGCCGATGGAGAGGTTTTTGCGAATTTCGAAATGCAGGTGGGCCGGATACATCCCACGATTGGTTCCGATGGTGCCGACCTGTTGCCCGCGCACGACTTGCTGTTTCTCCCGGACAAGGATTTTATCGAGATGGGCGTATACGGAATCCACCGTTTGTATCTTTTTGTTTTCGAGGAAGGGGTGACGGATGATGACAAGGTTGCCCCAACCCATGCGCATGTCCCGGGCCAGGACGACGATCCCATTGGCCGTGGAATAGACCGGTTTTCCGAT
>CALBXK010000352.1 GCA_937890535.1 uncultured Spartobacteria bacterium | reverse complement strand
CTCAGTTCCTCAACATAGGCGTCCGGCAATCCCTTCGATCCGACCTTGTCGTAGAGCACCCAACAGCGGACCCCGCGACTCGCCGCCGCCAGGAGGACCGACTTCATTTTCCGGCCAAGTTCATCATCGTGAAAAATATAAAACTGCACGATCGCATAGGTCTGAGCCTCCTCCAGAGCCTCAAAGATAGCGGCAAATGTCTCGGCTCCATCGACCAAAAGGCTGGTGCGATTTCCACCCACGATTGGTAAACCGCGCAATCCCTCGGCAAGGTCCTGCATATCCTGATATTTATTCGGGAGGTCGATGCGGTACTCGTCCAGAACGGACTTAATTTTCGCTCTTGCATCATCGAGTTCGGGAGCCTTTCCCTGCCCGGCCAAGACGTAGCCGGAAAACTTAGATTCTCCAAAGATGAGGAAGAGTGGGATCGCCAACCAAGGGAGAACGAGCAGGGCGAGTCCCCAGCCAATAGCCGACTGCGGTGTCCGCGACACCATCACCGCCCGGAGGGCAAACACGACCCCGAGCGCCTGGACGCTGAGCGTCACGACCGATATGATCCAGGTCAGGTGATAGGACATCAGATGTCTTTCCCCTCGCGATAGGCAGCGGCCAGGAGACTCACGGGATGCCGGACCGAGACATCGGTAGAGAATTTTGCTGATCCACTTTCCAACTGCAAATGGCATCCGGGATTGGCGGTGGCCACCACCGGAGCTTTCGTATCCGCGATATGCCCCATTTTTCGTTCCTGCAAATTCGCCGCCATTTCCGGTTGGGTAATGTTATAGATTCCAGCGCTGCCGCAACACCAGGTCGATTCCGACAACTCGGTCAGTTCCAGCCCCGGGATGGCCCGGAGGATCTCACGGGGTTGCCGGGTTATTTTCTGTCCATGACAGAGATGACAGGCCTCGTGGTAGGTCACTGAGAGCTTGGTGACGGGAGTTTGTGGATTATTGACCGGATGACGGAAATTGATCTCACAGAGCCATTCATGAATATCCTTGAGTTTGGCCGACCAGACTTTGGCCCGCTCCGCATATTCCGGATCGTCGTGTAACAGATGATCGTAGTGTTTGAGATGAGATCCACATCCCGCCGCATTCGTAATGATGGCATCCAGTCCCTCCAGATCGAAGGCCCTTAGCTGCCGGCGAGCCAGTTCGCGAGCCAGTTCCACCTCCCCATTGTGGGCATGGAGCGAACCGCAGCAATCCTGCACGGCCGGCGTATGCACCTCGCAACCATTGGCGAGCAAGACGTCCACAGTGTCCCGGTTGACATCGGACAGCACAAGATCCTGGACACACCCGGTGAGCATTCCCACCCGGTAGCGGACCTGGCCGGTCGGACATTCCAGCGGACGAATCAGTTGGTGGGAAAATTTTGCCTGCGCCTTGGGGGTCATTCGTTCCAGTTCGCGGAATCGATAAGGCAGCAGCCGGTTGAGGCGGAGGGCGCGGAAAATTCCCTGCGCGCCGGTCGCCCGATACAGTTAAACCAAACGGTTAATCCATTGTAAGAGACGAGGCCGGGTGAACAACCCCCGCAAGATCATGAGGCGGATCGTATCGCGTTGGGTTCCCTGCAGGACCCCGGACCGCTCGGCGTCTGCCCGGGCGGTTTCAAAGAGCTGGGTATAGTCGACGCCGGCCGGACATGCGGTCTCACAGGCCAGGCATCCCAGACAAAAATACATCTCATCCGCGAATGCCTTCGTCGGTTCGAGCTTTCCATCGGCAATCGCCCGCATCAACGCGATTCGCCCGCGGAGACTGTTCTTTTCCTCTTTGGTGGCGTCGTAGGTCGGGCAGGTCGGCAGACACATCCCGCAGTGCATGCATTGCTGCACCACCGAATAGTCCAGCTCACGAAGCAACACGGAGGGAGAGGCTGAGGAATCCGAACGTTGAACATCCAACGTCGAACGTCCAACATCGAAGGAGGAAGTCATTTTGCGCTCCTTTTTTTGGAGGTTCTGAGGCTTTGTACGAAGATTCGAATCAGTTCATCGCATTCTTTTATCAATGCCTCCAGCTTGGCGGGATTTTCAATGAGTCCGGCCCGAGATATCAAGCGCAACCATCGAATAGTTTCCCGCAACTCCTTCAGACAAATTTTTAGCTTATGAATAAAATCGTCTGGAGATTCCGCAGCTTGCGCCTCGCCATGATTGGCATACGGCGAGGTGCCCGAACGCAGGACCTGCTTGGCCACATGTTGCCCGGCAAGAGACTTCGGCAATTTCTCACACAGCCGAATAATCCGAACGGAAAACTCAAGAAGTCGATCCTCCAGATCATACTTCCGATCGGAGACTTCCTTGCCTTCGACGTTCGATGTTGAACGTTCGATGTTCGATGTTCTGCCTTTCATCAAGTTTCCGTTATTCAAAATATTTTCCCGGGATTGAGAATTGACCGGGGATCGAAGGCCTTTTTGATCCGCTTCATCACCTCCAAATTCAGCTCCCCGACCGCATCCTTGAGAAATGCCTTCTTGGCCAACCCGACGCCATGCTCTCCGGTAATCGTGCCACCCAGTTCGATGGCAAAATCAAAAATCTCCTTCATGGCTTCTTCAACCCGGTGCATTTCTTCGAGATTTTTCTCATTGGTAAGGAAGGTCGGATGAAGGTTCCCATCCCCCATGTGTCCAAAGGTCCCAATTCGAAGTTGGTGTTTTTCCGCCACGCCCTGGATGAAGGCGACCATCCTGGCCAGTTCGCTCCGCGGCACGGTGGCATCCTCCAGGATCGTGGTTGGGGCCAGTCTCGCCAGGGCAGAAAAGGCCGCCCTCCTCGCCGTGGCCAACTGCATCGCCTCCGCCTCGGAAGCGGCAATCTTTACCTCTCGCGCCCCGCTGGACCGGGCGATCTCCGCCATGCGGGCCGCCTCTTCCTCCACCGCTGCCGGGTGTCCGTCGCTCTCCATCAACAGAACCGCCGCGGCCTCGCGAGGCAGCCCGATCCCGGCAAAATCCTCGACGCAGTTGATCGTCACCCGATCGAGAAATTCCAAAGTACAGGGGATGATCTTCGCCTCAATAATGGCGGAAACGGTATTGGCCGCATCCTCCATTTGATCGTAGATCGCCAGAAGGGTCCGTCGAGCGGCAGGCTTTGGAATCAAAGCCAACAGAACCTGGGTAATGACACCCAGGGTCCCCTCCGATCCAATGAAAAGATCCCGCAAGGAATAGCCGGCCACGTCCTTGACACATTTGTTGCCGGTGAAAATCCGCTCCCCGTCGGGAAGGATGATCTCAAGCCCCATGACATAATTGCGGGTCACTCCGTATTTGAGACCGCGCAGCCCGCCGGAATTTTCCGCCACGTTACCGCCGATGGTTGAGATCTTCATCGAGCCCGGATCAGGCGGATAAAATAATCCTGCGGCCTCTGCGGCGCTGGCGATGTCCTGCGTCACCGCACCCGCTTCAGCAGTCATGGTGAGATTCTTCCGATCCACCTCCAAAATTCGATTCATCTTCGAGAGACAGAGAACGACTCCCCCCTCCACCGGCACACTGCCGCCGCTCAATCCCGTACCGGAACCGCGGGTCACAATCGGAAATCCCTGGGTATTTGCCGCCCGGAGCAATCCCGACACCTCCTCCGCAGACTGGGCAAACACCACGGCCAGCGGCATCTGCTGCAGCACCGCAGTTCCGTCAAATGAATAAGGGATCAGATCCTCGGGCTCGGTCAGAACGGCCGAGGCAGGAAAAATTCCCGAAAGAGTCTGGAGCACATCGGCCTTGGTGGACATTAGCGACATATAGCGATCCCACGAAAAATGAGAAATGAATTCCCCAGCGGATCGCCATTGGCTGGGCCGAGATTGGATTCAGGAAGGAACCCACTTCATCCCAGGCCTCACGCGGACGCTTCCGGCCGGTATTTTGTATAACGGGCTTTTTGCTCCGGCGTCAGTTTGGCTGGGTCGAAACGCGGATCCGGGACCTTATTGATCCGCGAGTAAATGACATGAGCCATATCATCCGCCGCACTCTTGATGTGGCTCGCCCGCTCACCCTGGAACAATTCATCCACCGTCTCCCGGAACAAAGCCAACCATCGTTGGAAGTGGGGCCAATCCATGGCCGTCTTCTCCACCAATTGCATATGAACCCCAAGAGGATTCCCACGGAATCCTCCGTCTCCAAACAAAACGGTCTGCCAAAAAGCGACCAGTTTTGGCAAATGCAGATCCCAATCCACCCGCGCAACGTCGTCGAAAATCGGCCCCAGGAGTTCGTCCTGGCGGACCTTTACATAGAACAGATCGACCAAGACCACGATCTCCTCCCTGCCCTGAATATCGGTTTTCGTCTCCATTGCCCCGGCACACTAGAAGAATTTCTTCCGGTCGCCATGCCTTTGTTCAGAAATTCCTCATACGCCCACGATCAATTTCCCAAAACGCCATGGCACAAAAAAGGATACGTGACCTGGGGAAAGATTTTCTTCAACGTTGCTCCGCCCGCATGAATCAATTCTCTCCCAAATTTCGTTCCACAGGCCTTGGCGCACTTGGTCTCGCGGCTTCGCTGTTACTTGCCGGCTGCGGATCAACCATCATAACCCATATTGCATCGCATCCCGTGCGTCCGATTCCCCAAGGCATTCTATCCCGGGTAGAAATCCGCGAGGACGCCCGCAAGGCCACCCAACAGGTCTCCGTCGAGATCGCCGCCGCTTCGCCGGAGGAGCTCGTCCGCTGGGCCGGCACAAACCCGAATCGCCTCACCCAGGCGGCCGAAATCGTTTTGCAAAGGGCGGAGCTTCGCCAGACAATCAAGTCTGGTGCCCGCGCCGGCTATGCTCTGGCGGCCTGCGAACTGGGATGGCAAAGTCTCATCGCCTCCGGAGTGCCTTCGCCTCGTTGGCTGACTGATCCCTCGACCAAAAAATCCACGGCGATATACAATACGGCGCTGGCCATGTTCATCTCCGAACACGGCAAGGCTTTGGCCGGCGGATTGGAGACGCTTGAGATTGTGACCCCACTTGGTCCTGTGACGGTGATCCCTCGATACGCCTCCGGGATGCGCTTCCCTGCCGGATATTTTGATGATGTCATTCCCGCGGATAACATTCGTGCGACCGGCTTCACCACCCGGGCACGAGTGCCAGGCTTGGGGACTCCTCTGGTTGGCGTTCGGGACCGCACTCCGGCCCGTTCCGATGAGATGAAATTTCAGCCGCCCGGCAGAGGGGTCTACGTGCCTCTTGCTGCGTTGGCCCAATTCAGTCGCTCCAAATCCCAATCCAAGTCCACCCGCCTTTCTCTCAAACTCTACGATTTAGACAACTCCGCAACCGCCCGCCTACAGGACCATGCCGTGCCGTTGGCTGGGGACTTCACTGCACCGATGGCCCTGTCCTTCGACGACATCAATGATCTCATGATTGGCATCAAAGTCCTGCTCGATGCGGAGGCCGGTAAGGACTACTATGGTATTTACCTCACAGAACCTTTCGATCCCAATCGCATTCCAGTGCTCCTCCTGCACGGATTATCCTCCTCCCCCCTGGTCTGGCGAAATATCGTCACCAAAGCTCAGCTCGATCCCGTCATCCGAAAGAACTACCAGTTCTGGTTTGCGTTTTATTCAAGCGGCGAACCGGTCCTTCAGACCACCGCTCTCCTCCGCAATCGCCTCGCTGCCATCCGACAAGCCGGCGACCCCAAAGGCACCTCTCTCGCGTCGAAAGAAACGATCATAGTCGGCTACAGTATGGGAGGGATTCTCGCCCGCCTTTTGGCGACCGACATCGGCACCCAATACTGGGCTGCCTTTTCCAGTCGTTCCTTCGACGAGATGCCACTCGAACCCAAAGATCGTCAGACCGTGGAAGAATTGATTTTTTGGAAACCCGACAACACCATCAAACAGCTCATCTTCCTAGCCACCCCGCACAAGGGGACCCGGATGGCGGATGCCTCCTTTGCCCAACTGGGACGGAAACTGGTGGGGCTGCCAGGAAACCTGCTTAAGTTTCAAAAACGGATCTTCACTGTTCTGGGTGACTTCATTGGAGATCCGACTCTGAACAGCCGCTTGATCACGGGCATTGATTCGCTGTCTCCCAAAGCTGTCGTCTATAAAGCCTTTACGAAAGCTCCCATCGTCTCCGGTGCCACGACCCATTCCATCATTGGCGACCAAGGCAAAGGCGACACCCCAGAGAGCTCGGACGGTGTCGTTGGCTATTGGAGTTCCCACCTCGATTCCGCCGAATCGGAAATCATCGTTCCCACCGGTCACGATGTACAAACCGATCCCCACAGCGAAGCTGAGATTCAGCGCATCCTGCTCGATAATCTGAATTCGGGCCGGCGCTAAGCGGACATTCAAAGTTTCAAAAATTCCACGATCATCAGGATGGGTTCGCAAACCGAAACGTGTGGCCTCCGCAGGATCAGTCGGGTTCTCCTCGGGATGGTCGCTTGCGGAGCGCTTGGGCTTGCATTCACCGGCTGCGGATCGACCGTCACCACCCGAATTCATTCTCCATCCCTTCATCCTCCGGCGGGCGAGGTATTGCCTCCTCGCAAGAGTGATCCTTCGCTTGGCAAGGTTTCGCCGATCGAATTGGCGCAATGGGCCGGATCCGATCCCGCACGACTGCAGGGCGCGTCGAAAGAACTCCTCCAACGATCAAAGACACAAAAAAACACCAAAAATAGCGGGAGGGGCGGATATGCCCTCGCCGCCTGTGAACTGGCGTGGCGAAGCCTGAACGAAACCAAGGTGCCCGCCTCGCATTGGCTAAGCAATCCACAGAGTCGCGATGCGGCCGATCTTTATCGCAGTGCCTTGAAAATCTTTGTTTCAGAAAATGCCCAGGTCCTTGCGTCAGGCCGGGGGACCCTGGAGATAGAAACTCCGCTCGGAGCGTTCCAAGTGACTCCCCGCTTCGCTGCCGGTGGCCGCTTCCCTGCCGGAACCTTTGATACCCTGATCCCCGCCGATGACGTCCAGACCACTGGCTTCACCAAGAAACTTCGCGTCACGGGATTGGGAGCCCCATTGGTCGGCGTTCGGGAGCGAACTCCGGACCGGGCCGAAGAAATGCAGTTCCAATTGCCAAAGATCGGAGTGCATTCCGCCATTGGGTCCCTGGCGCGCTTTGATCACACCGGACCGGGGGTGGTCAACGTCACCCTCGATTTCTATGATCTTGACCGAACGCCAACCGTCCGGATCCGAGGCAAAGAAGTGGCGTTGGCCGGCGATTTCACCGCTCCGATGGCTCTATCGTTTGGGGGGACAAATGATCTCTCCGCTGGGGTTGCCTCGCTTTTCAATCTCGATGGAGGGTTTGGTCACAACGGAATCTATCTCACCGAACCCTTCGATCCGAATCGGATTCCGGTACTGCTTTTACATGGATTGTTCGCTTCTCCCTTGGCCTGGCGGAACGTTGTCTCCCAGTGCATGGAGGCCCCTGCCATCCGGGAGAATTACCAATTCTGGTATGGATACTTTTCCACCGGCATGCCGATCACACCCTCCGCCGCTCTCCTTCGGGCTCGCATCGCTTCGATCCGCGCCGCCGGCGATCCGAACGGGTCTTCCCGAGCTTCAAAAAACATGATTCTTATCGGTCACAGTATGGGAGGAGTGATCGCCCGGGCTCTCGCGACCGACATCGGGAACCATTATTGGGAGGCCATCTCGAACAAACCCTTCCAAGACATCCCGATGAAACCCGAGGAACGGGCCCTTCTGCGATCTTGGTTTTTCTGGAAACCCGCCACCGATGTCAAAGAACTCATCTTTTTGGCCACCCCTCATCGCGGCACGCGAATGTCTGATTTTTTCTTGGTGCAACTCAGCAAAAATATCGTCGAACTTCCCAAGAGTTTTTTCGAATTCGAAACCTTTGTGCTCTCTGGAGGACAAGCCGTTTCTGACAACCACCACCTAAGCTCTTTCACCAAGTCTTTTACCAAATCCTTCGGCGGCACTGTCACCGGCATTGATTCGCTCTCAAAAAATTCTCCCATTTATGAAGCCTTCGCAAACGCCCCGATCGTCTCCAGTGCCTCAACCCACACCATCGTTGGCGACCGCGGACGGGGTGACACCCCAAAGAGCTCGGACGGTGTGATTGAATATTGGAGCTCCCACCTCCCCTCGGCTGCGTCCGAGATCATCCTCCCCGTAGATCACGAGACCCAGAGCGACCCCGGCAGCGGCCTGGAAATTCGGCGAATCTTACTGGAGAGATTACAAAAGTAGGTTGCCCTGATCTCATGAAACCAATGAATCAGAAGAACTCCCGCAGGCGCTGAGACGCTGAGAGATTATCCTCGAACGAGAATGAAACCAACTGCAACGGAGGCATCAACGGCCAGGCTTTCCAATGGAAAACGACTTACTAAAGCAGAAGCCTTCACCTTGTGGAGGATGGATCTCCCTTGCGGATCCTCTTTGAAATCCGTGCTTTATCCTCCCCATCCGTTGCTCATTTTCCTTTCGAGGTCGAACCGTTTGGCGGAGAGGAGGGATAGGGGTTCTGGCATCCGCTTCAGTCGCCGATTTCCACCCGATAGCTTTTTTTTCCGAAGGTCAAACGCTGGCCCGTGGTGAGCGGTGCCACCGAGCTTGCATCCAGGATCTGGTCGTCAATTGCGACTGCCCGGTTGTCCACCGCGTTTTCCAGCCAATAGCAACCGCGGTAGTGGAAGAATTGGCCCTGGATTTCGGCCAGGCCCTCGTCTTTGAGAATCACTGGATTCGAATTGCTGGTGCCGAACTCCGCGTCGGAGAGCATCCAAATCGAACGAAATGGTGTCGGGTCACCGCTGGTCGGGAGGCAGCGCACGGCTCCGAGCCAGGGACTCCTTTCTTCGACCGGCCCGCTCCACTTGTTGATGTTGGAGATGGAGGGGGGGCGACTACTAAAGCGTGATGGGCTATGCAGGACGTCGAGAGTGTACTCGGTAGCCAGGCTGAGAATTCCTCGCCGGTCCAACTGCAGACCGGGCTCAGCATCGAGCGTCACTCCGTTGTAGGTGGTGCCGTTCGAGGTCCCGGAATCCCGAAAAAACACCTCCTCACCGCTCACCTCTCCAACGACATGCACCTTGCTGATCCGCTTGGTCTTTTCATCGTTGTCCTTGGTGCGAGGCCAGAACCACGAGACAAAATCAGCATCCTGTCGGGACCGGCCGAGCCGAAAAATGGAACGAGAAATCAATGTGAGCGTGTCGTCCGGCCGGTCTTCGGGCGTCAGTTTCAGGCTCATGCCGGTTTTGGCGATATGCAGAAATGCGCGTGGGACCGATACGCTCTCATCGAGACTCTTTTCCGCGATGGTCAGGGAACTGAGGCTAAGTTGGTAGTCAAGTTCCAGATCGAGGGTGGCGAAGCTATCCTTCAGTTCGAGCTCGATGAGGTCGTTAAGCGTCCGGATCGTTTTGCTATCCTCCCGCTCGAACGGGATGTCGATAACGACTACTTCACGATGCAGATGCGCAACTACTTCACCAACCTCGGACGCCAAAACGGCTACGAACTCTTCACCCGCAGCGACGGTGAGTGGAACCAGATCCTCGAGGAAATCAAGTGGGGCGACCAATTCGGCGACACCATGGACGCCGCCACAGTCCAGAAGTTCGGCCGCATCCAAGGCGTGCAGGGTCTCCTCATGGGCCGCATTAGCAGCATTTCAAAAAATGAAGACGGCGAGCCCGTCGTCCGGGTCACCGTGCAGGCCTTCGAGGTCGAAACCGGCAAGCAGGTCTGGGGCAATGAGGCCAAGGGACTCGTCGAGAAACCCGAAGACAACTCCGCCAACCCGCTGGAACCGCTCCTCGCAAAACTCCCCGGGGGTTGGCTCACCGTCGGCGGGATCGTGCTCGGCGTGATCCTTCTGCTTGTCATCGTCCGCATGTTTGCCAAGGCAGCACGCCCCCGATAATCGCTTCTCCGGTAAAATTCCGGCATGAAAAAATGAAAACAAAACCAGGGGGTTGGCAACATGCCAAAGAGTGAGGAGAAGCGCATGGGCAAGAAATCGATGGCGCGAATGCTTGCCACGGCTCTGGCGCTTCTGGCGCTGGCCCCGTTTGCCAACGGCCAGTCGTTTACGAACAACCTGGGGATGAAGATGGTGCCAGTGCCCGGAACGAAGATATTGATGTCCACAACG
>CALBXK010000351.1 GCA_937890535.1 uncultured Spartobacteria bacterium | reverse complement strand
GGGATGGGAAGCTTGGCAGCCGCTTTCCACATTCACCGACCTGCCTCCTTCCGCGGTCCTTTCGGCAAGCCCCGGAACCTCTCCCCCTCTGGACAGCCCGCCTCTGGATTTTCAAAAACCCGGAAAGATCAACTTCGGCGAGTGTCTGAGCAAAGCCTGGGAATGCTTCCAGCAAAACTGGGGTATCGGGATTGTGGGGACCCTGATCTTTTTTGCGATCTCGAGCGTAGCCCAAATCCCGATGCAGCTCGCCCAGCCCGGGGTGCAATATTTTATCAAACAAGGCACCATGCCACCTCTCTGGGTGATCATCACCGCTGGAATCGCGTTTCTGATTTTTTGGCTCGTCTCACTTGGGATCTCCGCGATCCTTCCGGCTGGCTTCTTCTACTTCTTTATCGAAACCCTCCGGAACAAGAAAGGGAAGCTCGGAGATATCTTCATCGGATTCCGGGAGGGGAACTGGATCCAACTTCTGATGGCCATGCTGGTTTGGATGGTAGCGTTTTTTGTCTTAACCGCTGTCCTGCTCGGCCCGGGAATCTATCTTACCGTGACGACGAAATCCGAGGTGCCGATAATTGTGGCTGGAGCTCTCCTGCTCATTCCCTTCGTTTATTTTGCGGTGGTGATTGGCTTCGTTTTCCCCCTGATCGTGGATCGAAAAATCGGATTCTGGGAGGCCATTGTGACCTGCTTCAAGACCGTGCATCGGCAATGGTTTCAGACATTGGGTCTGTTGATTTTGGTCGGATTGGTCATGATGGCCGGTCTCTTGGCCTGCTGCGTCGGGCTCCTCGCCTCCATGCCGTTGGCTTATTTGATCTACAGTCAAGGCTATCGGCAGCTTTTTGGAGATCAGGAATCCCGCCCCAGATAATCGCGTGAGGATCAGATGTGGACAAAATTGGCTCTTTTCAATGCCTGCGATATTTGTGATTCGCGAGTTACGAATATGAGAATGTTGTCAGTTTTCCCATCTTTACAATTGCCGTAGTCCTATCCCTCAGGGGACTTGCAATCTGGACTTATTTTTCTACGTTCCTACACTCCTTCGTATGAATGTTCCGCGACAAGGTCGCAACGCCATTATTCTCCTGCTCGCTCTGGCTGGGAATGCAACGGCCGCTGTCTTTACTGAATCCGCATCGCTTCGGACCTACGCAGTTACACTTCGCGATCAGTCTTTGCTGAGTTCGGATAGTTATCAGGCTCCGACCGACCTCCAGCGGACCCAATTTTCGCAAATGGCAACTCATATTGCCGCAGGGAACCTGATCGATGCCGATACGATTGCGCTCACCCTCGGGTATGAGGTGGTGAATTTTACCGATACCTTCAGTAATAGGGAATTCTATCTGCTGCGTGAGGCTACCGTAGCCAACAAAGTCATCAACGGCTGGGGAAGTTATTTTTACAATCCGAACAGCACCCGCAGTGTTCTCATCGAGGCTCCCCATATCCGTTTCGATACCCACAGCTACGATGTTGCCACCGTGGCCTTCCGGCAATCCGATGCCTCTGCTCTGATGTTCAACGGGGCCGATCGCAACAGCAATGGCAATAATGCTTCGGATGTGGCACATCTCGCCACCTCAATTTTCCAGACGGTGCATGAAACCTGGACCACGAGTGCGGCAGTGCAGGCATGGCAAATCCACGGGTTCAACATTGAGAACCACAATACCATCCCGGCCGGCACGGATGTGGTACTCAGCAATGGCGATGGGTCCGTATCGCAGGAGGTTAAAAATCTCGATGCCGCATTTCAGAATGCCAGTTTCATCAATGATGCCGAAAGCATCGCGCATGACTATAACACGTTGGATATGAGTGATCCGGACAACGTCGAGGTGAATGGAAATATCTCTGGCAGCAAGATGGCGAGTCTGGGAGCGACCACCAATGTGCAGGGCATTTTCACCCGGAGTCTCGGTGGCACGTTTGTGCATATTGAGTTGGAGCAAAGCATCCGCCTCGACGGAACACTTGCCGAAGATCTCGCCAACCGCGAGACCGCAGGCAACGTCGTCGCCAATGCCATTCAGGCGGTTCCGGAACCTTCCTCTGCCGGATTGCTCCTACTCACCGGGCTGGGCTTTCTCCTGAGCCGAAACAGACGCTGATCGCACCCTGTTGCTATCCCCGTTCTATGGCTTAAAATCACGAGAAAACGTGACCGAGGCATCCAGAGATGCCGCTGCCTTTGGTAAAAAAGCTGAAAAACGCCTGCTCCTGCCATTGTCGTGGGCAAAATGTGGACGATGCACCGTGGGGAACGCCTAAATCTGAAGAAGACCTGAAACCCGGCGTTTGGGCAAAGTACCTCTGTGGTGTGAACGATCGACACCGGGAAGGGATGATGCGAATTGGGGCTGAGGTCGGCCTTGAAGGACTCCCACCGACTTCCCGGCACGGGTATTTCAGATTTCTCTCCGGCGAGGGTTTGACTTCGCCCCCACCCGCCTGCATTTTGAAGGTTTCGGCATGAAATCGATTCTCTTTGTTTGCACCGGCAATGTCTGCCGCAGTCCGATGGCGGAGGGGCTTTTCAAGAAGCTCCTTGGTCCCCGGAAGGATTTTGTCGTGCAATCCGCCGGGGTAAACGCCGCCCGGGGGATGCCCGCCAGCCGGGACGCCGTCCAAGCGGTGTCCGCCCTGGGAGTGAATCTCGGAGCCTTCCGCAGCCAGCCGGTGTCCGATCACCTCGTGCGTGAAGCCACTCATATTTTTGCCATGACGCGGGAGCACAGGCGACTCCTGGAAGCCTATTTTCCCGAGGCTACTGGCAAGGTCTGGTTGCTCCGGGAATTTGAGGCCGGCACCCCGGATGTCCCAGATCCAATTGGCCTGGGACGCAGCACGTACGACCACTGCAGGGACACCCTAAAGAGCAGCCTCCCCAAAGTTCTCTCATTCATCGACAAATCCAACATGACCACTAAAGCCGCTTCATCTCCTGCTGACCCGACGTCCCTGTCCACCATTGACCCTGATATCTCCGCCGCCATCGGCAAGGAGCTGCACCGGCAGTTTGAACACGTCGAACTGATCGCCAGCGAAAATTTCACCAGCCGGGCTGTGATGGAAGCCCAGGGCTCCTGTTTGACCAACAAGTACGCCGAGGGATACCCGGGAAACCGTTGGTATGGCGGATGCGAGCACGTCGATGTAGTGGAGACTCTGGCCATCGAACGCGCCCTGCAACTCTTCGGCGCTGAACATGTCAACGTGCAACCTCATAGTGGCAGCCAGGCCAACATGGCGGTCTATTTCAGCGTCCTGAATCCCGGCGACCGCATCCTCACCATGGATCTCGCTCACGGGGGACACCTCACCCATGGCCACAAGGCGAACTTCTCCGGCAAGCTCTATGAGGTGTTTTCGTATGGTGTGAACCGCGAAACTGAGCACATCGACTACGACGCTCTGGCCCAACTTGCCACCGAAGCGAAGCCCAAGATGATCACCGCTGGGGCCTCCGCCTATCCGCGGACGATTGATTTTCCCCGCATGCGGGAGATCGCCGATTCGGTGGGCGCCTATCTCTTCGTGGATATGGCCCACATCGCCGGCCTCGTTGCCGGCGGTGCCCATCCCAGCCCGGTCCCCCACGCCCATTTCGTCACCACCACGACCCACAAGAGCCTGCGCGGACCGCGCGCGGGATTGATCCTTTGCAAGGAGGAATTCGCCAAGAAGATCGATTCGCGGGTATTCCCCGGCATCCAGGGAGGCCCGCTCATGCATGTCATCGCCGCCAAGGCGGTCTGTCTCCGCGAGGCGCTCCAACCCTCATTTCAAGATTACGCCCATCAAGTGGTCAACAACGCCAAGGCCCTCGCCGCCCGCTTGGCCATGCTCGGCTATCGCATCGTCTCCGGGGGCACGGACAATCACCTCATGCTCGTCGATCTGCGCCCGCAGGGGATCAACGGCAGCGAGGCCTCGATCGCGCTCGACAAGGCCGCCATCACGGTGAACAAGAACGCGATTCCTTTCGATACCGAACCGATCACGAAGACCGGCGGGATTCGCATCGGCACCGCCGCCATGACCACCCGAGGCCTCAAGGAAGAGGACATGATGCAAGTCGCCGACTATCTGCACGAGGCTCTGGGTGTCCGCGCCGACGACACCAAACTGGAAAAAATCCGTCGCGAAGTGGTCGGGTTCACCAGCCGGTTTCCTCTGCCTTAGTCGCTGTAAATAGATAAAGGTAACAACCTGGCTTGTTCTTTTGGCCTCTGGCTGCGTTGCGTCTCAGTCCCAGAGGGCTTTGGCTATGCTCCTTCGCCACGCCTTGGTTGTGATGAAATCTGTTGTCCGGCACCGGGCCCGACACGGGACACCGCGCGCCAGCCTTCGGATTTTTTTCGAAATATCTCTTGCCTTCATAAAATTCATATCTACATATAACAATATGTTTATTTGATTGTTCGACCGCCTGCGGTTGAGCGTCATGAATATCGGCTAGGCGACCGGATCGCCGAAAAGTTCTTTTCATATCAAAACCAGCCAATCCACGGGCTTAGGAAAGCAGGGTGAAATCCCCTCACTGTTGCGCAACGGTCAAAGTCCGATGTCGAACCCATGGAGAAAACCTCACCGCCCTGAGATGGGCAAGAGCGTCGCATCAAACGCTTGTGCAGGGGCCGTCCTTTCGACCGGGGAAAAGGATTGTCCTAAAACTTCCCCGTTTGATTAGGACACCAAAATGACACCAAACCGCATTCTTCACCCAGCAGTTTTATTCTGCGCTCTCACCCTCTTTACCCTGCTTCCGGTCACCCGGTGTCAGGCCCTCATCACTGGTTTCAACGATATCGATTATTGGGTCGGGTCGGGGACCAACCAAGCCGCGCTGGTCATTGACTGGAACGACGGCATTTCCCCGGTCTCGCTCGCCTGGGGGTTTCAGTGGGATGGGATCGCCACCGGCGAGGACATGATTCAAGCTATCGCGGGGACCACGCTCGGAGATGTGAGTGCGACCGGAGCGGATTCCCGGTTGACCATTTACATCACGGCCTTCGGGTTCGGGAATGCCATCGACCGCATTGCCTATAATGGCGACGGTTTCACCCACGATAGTGCGGGTTTTCTTTCGGGTGGGTACTGGGAATATTACAACATGGGCGGCACCTTCGATACCCCGCCTGATGGAGATCCCAACGTTTTTGCCGGATCGGATTCGCTTCCAGGAACGGGAGGCGCCCCGGACTGGATCAGTTCATGGACGGGATTCAGTGCCCGGGAACTCGGCGATGGGTCGTGGGATGGATGGAGCTTTGCGCCGGACTTTGTCTCTCAAGGTGTGGAAGTTCCTGTCGCCGCCGTACCGGAACCGGGAACCTTAATCCTGAGCGTCTTTGCCGCAGGCTTCCTGGCGTCGCGCCGCCGCCCGCGTACCACCGCATGAAAAATTCCTCCCGCGCCTTCACCCTGATCGAGGTCACAATCGTTGCGACGATCATGCTCGTATTGGCGGCGTGCCTGACCGGAGCGGGATGGAAGGTTTACGAGACGTCGTCGCTGGCAGTCTCCGCCAATACGCTTCGCCAGTTGGCGTCCGGAGCCTCCCAATATCTCGGAGATCACAACCAAACCTTTTGGCCCTATCGGGCCGATGTGCAGGGAGATAATCCGGGAAGGTTCTGGTGGTTCGGATTCGAAACTCTGGCGAGCCAACGTCGGCCGGAAGGCCAGCGCCAGTTTGATCCTGCCCTGGGGCCACTGGGGGGCTATGTCGCGGCGGCCTGGCGACCGGATCCCAGCTTTGCCCTCAACGGTCGCGCCTTCAAACCGAAATACCAATCCGGCTACCTCGGCATCGGCTACAACATCCTGTTGGGAGGAGGTTGGACCGGTGATCCTGAGAAGCTGAAAAACTATTGGAAGCTGAGCGACCCGAGCCAGATCGTGGTTTTTGCCACTTCTGCGCAAGTCAATACCTTCCAAAGCCCAGCAAGTTCGAGGAATCCGCTTCTGGAGGAATTCTATAGTCTCGATCTTCAGTACCGAACCGTGCATTTCCGGCATCATGGACAGGCCATGGTGGCCTTCGCCAATGGGTCGGCTGGATTCCTTCCGATGGACGAATCCACCCGCGACAATCGCATGCCGAAGGCGAACGTCGGACGCTTCGCCCCAATAAACGACAAAAAGTATCTGGAATAACTCTATGAAAAACAGGCACTGTAACGAAATGAAACGATCTTCGCTGGCCCTCATTCTCGTACTGGTGGTATTGACCTCCACCTACCGGGTGGTCTCTGCGATCTGGCTTACTTCGCTCCCGAATTTCTCGCCGGTCATGGCCCTCGCCCTCTGCTGCGGTCTGGTACTGCCAGGGGTTTGGGCGGCAGCCATTCCACTCGGCTGCCTCTTTGTCACCGATCTCCTCCTCAATGCCCACTTCGGCCAGCCGCTTTTTGGAGCGGGCACCCTTGCGATCTATGCCTGCTATCTTTTTGCCATTGGATCCGGCGCTCTGCTGCGGAATCGCGGATGGAAGCCGGTGATGGGAACCGTTCTGGCCAATGCCATCCTCTTTTACCTCGTAACCAATACGCTCGCCTGGTCGGGCAATCTCCACTACCCGCAGAACCTGGCAGGCTGGATCCAATCCCTCACGGTGGGACGTCCCGGATTCCCCCCGACCTGGACCTTTTTCCGCAACTCTCTGTTGGGCGACCTGATGTTCGCCGGCGGCTTTCTGGGCCTTCTCCATGGGATGAAGAACCGTGGCAAATCCCCCGCCCCCGCCAATCAGGAACGGGCCCTTTAACCTAAAAACGGGGAGTGACAGGATTAACAAGATTTACAGGATTGATAGAGAGCAACTTGGACATGAATGACCCCTCACCAAGTGGGTGCATCCCTCACCTTTCGCAACCTCTTTTTCTTCATCATGTTCATCCTGTAAATCATGTCCCATTTTCCTTTCTGGGTTTAAACAAACCCTGAAACCAGCCCCACCGGCGCCGTTTTTCCAAAAATCTGACCACCCCCGGACAAACCAAAAAATTTATGAAAAATTCTTCTGAAAAAGCCCTGCGCGAACTTCTCGCCGAACGCATCCTCATTCTTGACGGCGCGATGGGAACCATGGTGCAGCGCTACAAACTGGAGGAAGCCGACTATCGCGGCGAACGCTTTGCCGACTGGCCCTCCGACGTGAAGGGCAACAATGACCTGCTCAGCATCACCAAGCCCGAGGTCATCCGCGAGATCCACAGCCAATATATTGAGGCGGGCTCGGACATCATTGAGACCAACACCTTCAGCGCCACCACCATTGCCATGGCCGACTATGGAATGGAGGAATTGGTCCCCGACCTCAACCTCGCCGCCGCCCGGGTGGCGCGCGAGGCCGCCGATGCCGTCACCGATCGACGCATCTTTGTCGCCGGTGCCATTGGCCCCCTCAATCGCACCCTCTCCATCTCCCGGGACGTCAATGACCCCGGCGCCCGCGACGTCACCTTCGTGCAGGTTGCCGCCGCCTACACTGAGCAGATCAAATACCTCGTCGAAGGCGGGGTGGATATCCTCCTCGTCGAAACGATCTTCGACACTCTCAACGCCAAGGCCGCACTCTTCGCCATCGCTGAATTTTTCGAGGAAACCGGAAAAACGCTTCCCGTCATGCTCTCCGGCACCATCACTGATCTGAGCGGACGCACCCTCACCGGTCAGACCGTGGAGGCCTTTCTCAACTCGATGGCGCATTTCCCCTTGGTGTCCATCGGGCTCAACTGCGCCCTCGGGCCCAATGAGATGCGACCCCACATCGAGGAACTCGCCGCCAAGTCCCCCTTTTATATCAGCTCCTATCCGAACGCCGGGCTTCCTGACCCGCTCTCGGAAACCGGCTTCCCGGAAACCCCGGAATCCCTCGCCCCTCAACTCCTCGATTGGGCGGAGCAGGGCTGGCTCAATATCATCGGCGGTTGCTGCGGCACAACTCCGGCTCACATCAAAGCCATCGCCGACGCCGTCCGCGGGGTGGCCCCCCATGTCGTGAACCCCCGGGAAAGAACCCTCCGCCTCAGCGGTCTCGAAGCCTTCACCGCCCGCCCGGAGATTCCCTTCATCAATATCGGCGAACGCACCAACATCACCGGATCGCCCCGATTTTCTAAACTCATCCTCGCCGGCGACTATGATGCCGCCCTCGCCGTCGCCCGCCAACAGGTCGAAGCCGGGGCCCAGATCATCGACATCAACATGGACGAGGGCATGATCGATGGGATCGCCGCCATGACGAAGTTCATGAACCTCATCGCCGCCGAGCCGGACATCTCCAAGGTGCCGATCATGGTGGATTCCTCCAAGGCGGAGGTCATTGAAGCCGGACTCCGCTGCCTCCAAGGCAAGGGGATCGTCAACTCGATCTCCCTCAAAGTCGGCGAGGAGGAATTCAAACGCCATGCCCGCATGGTTCGCAAATTTGGAGCCGCCGCCGTGGTCATGGCCTTTGACGAGCAAGGCCAGGCCGACAACTACGAACGTCGGCTGGAGATCTGCGAACGCGCCTACCGCATTCTGGTGGACGAGGTCGGCTTCCCGCCCGAAGACATCATCTTCGATCCCAATGTTCTCACCGTGGCCACCGGCATGGAGGAACATGCCAATTACGCCAAGGACTTCATCGAAGCCACTCGCTGGATCAAAGAAAACCTGCCCCATGCCCGGGTCAGCGGCGGCATCAGCAACGTCTCATTTTCCTTCCGTGGCAACAATCCCGTCCGCGAAGCCATCCACGCCGCCTTCCTCTATCATGCCATCTCGGCAGGGCTGGACATGGGAATTGTCAATGCCGGCCAGCTGGCGGTCTATGAAGAAATCCCCCTCGAATTGCGGGACCTGGTGGAAGACGTTCTTCTCAATCGACGCGACGACTCCACCGAACGCCTCGTCACCTACGCCGAAGACCTCAAGGCCAAACAAGGCGGCGGAAGTTCCGCCTCTTCCGCGGTGGCGGATTTGACCTGGCGGGAAGGCCCGGTCGAGGCCCGCCTCAAGCACGCCCTCATCAAGGGCATTGTCGATTATATTGATGTGGACACCGAAGAGGCCCGCCTCAAATACGAATCGCCATTGCAAGTCATCGAAGGCCCCCTCATGGACGGCATGGGCGTGGTCGGCGATCTCTTTGGAGCCGGGAAAATGTTTCTTCCCCAGGTGGTCAAGAGTGCCCGGGTGATGAAAAAATCCGTCGCCTGGCTCATGCCGTACATGGAAGCCGAACGCGCTGCCAACCCCAACGCCCGGGCCCAGGGCCGCGTCCTCATGGCCACGGTGAAAGGCGACGTACACGACATCGGCAAAAACATCGTGGGCGTTGTTCTGGCCTGCAACAATTACGAAGTCATCGATCTCGGTGTCATGGTGCCCTGTGAGAAAATTCTTCAGACCGCAAAGGAAAAGAAATGCGATGTCATCGGGCTGAGCGGACTCATCACCCCTTCTCTTGACGAGATGATCCACGTGGCGAAGGAAATGCAGCGTCAGGGTTTCACCGAGCCCCTCCTTATCGGCGGAGCCACCACCAGCAAGGCCCACACCGCAGTCAAGATCGAGCAATTTTACGACCACGGCGTCGTCCATGTCCTCGATGCCAGCCGCAGCGTCAATGTGGTCAGCTCGCTGCTCAGCCCGGAAAAAAAGCCCGGCTACCTCGCCAATTTGAGCGAAGAATACGAGACCCTGCGCACCGAACATGCCAGCCGCGACACGGCGAAGAAATTACTCACCTTTGCAGAAGCCAAGGAAAACGCCTTCGTCATCGATTGGGCCACGACGGACATTCCGGTTCCGGAAAAACACGGCATCCTCACCTTCAACGACATTTCCCTGGAAGAGATCGTCGAATACTTCGACTGGTCGCCGTTCTTCCACACCTGGGAATTGCGCGGACGCTTCCCGGCCATCTTCGATGATCCCGTCGTCGGCGTCGAAGCCCGCAAGGTTTACGATGAAGCCCGCGAGTTGCTCGATGACATCATCAAACACCAGCGGTTCCGCCCCCGGGGTGTCTTGGGTCTCTTCCCGGCCCACAGCACCGGTGAGGATATCCAGATTTATTCGGATCTGGACGGCAAACAACCAGGCGAGGTCTTTCATTGTCTGCGTCAGCAGCTCAAGAAACCCTCCGGCCAGCCGAATTTTTCCCTGGCGGACTTTATCGCCCCGGCCGGCAGCGGTCGCCTCGATACCGTGGGGGCCTTTGCCGTCACCGCCGGCCGCGAAGTCCATGAGGTCGCCGAGGGCTACGAAAAGAAACACGACGATTACCTTTCCATTATGACCAAGGCGTTGGGCGATCGCTTCGCCGAGGCTTTCGCCGAGTGTCTGCACAAAAAGGCCCGCGATTTGTGGGGCTTTGGTAAAACCGAAAACCTCTCCAAAGAAGAATTCATTAAGGAAAAATATCGAGGCATTCGTCCTGCGGCCGGATATCCGTCCCAGCCCGATCACACGGAAAAATTGGGACTGTGGAAGCTATTGGAGGTGGAAGAGCGCACCGGAATTCAACTCACCGAAAGCATGGCCATGAACCCCGGCAGCAGTGTCAGCGGGCTCTACTTTGCCAACCCGCAGGCCCGCTACTTCGCCGTGGGAAAAACCGATCGCGACCAAGTCGAAGATTACGCCGCCCGAAAAAAGATGTCAGTCGCAGAAACTGAGAAATGGCTCGGTCCGTACCTCAACTACGACCCCGACAGCGACCTCATCCGGCCCCGCAACCCGGGAGCGACGACCTGATCGCATTTGCGGAAAATATTCTGCTAGAACAAGTCGGCGTGTGACCCTGTTCTCTCCAGAAGGAGCTCAGCGTCCAAAGGTTTATAGATCAAAACCCAGTCCGGCTCAATGTGGCAGTCGCGTCGCCCGCTCCAATTCCCTCCGAGTTGGTGATCGCGGTTCTTTGGAGGCAACGGTTTCTCTGCAAGAAGAAGGTCGATAACGGTTTTTATCTTACCGAGGTCTTTGCCTCGCTTCCGCAGGCGTTTGATATCCTTCTTAAATTGTGTTGTTTGGGCCTCTCATTCGTCCCACGAGGCAAAAAGCTCAGCGGCTGAATTGAACTGCTCAATATCCTGATTTTTGTCGCTTTTGGTCAGCACCGAGGCGGTGAGCTTGTTGGGAACATGCAACTCCAGCGGGAAAGACTTCCTGATGGCGATCTGTCGGTAGAAGAGCCGAATAGCCTCGGTCGGAGTCATCCCCAAGGCATGAAGCACCTTCTCGGTTGCGGCCTTTGTCGCTTGATCGATTCTGGCATGGACTACTGCTGATTGTGACATGGAAAAGTGTATCACAGACGCAACACATGTCAAATGCCGATATTTATCCTACGTTCAACTACCTCCGCCAACCGGATCAGCAGGAGCCGTCCCGGACGGGATCATCAAAGATCACCGAACACTCGCGTGCGTCAGGCTTCGAGTTCGACCGGATTGGTCAGTTGACCGATGCCCTCGATTTCTATGGTGACCGAATCGCCCGGTTTGAGCCAGCGGGGGGGCTTGGCCGCCATGCCGACGCCGTGCGGGGTGCCGGTGAGAATGACGGTGCCGGGCGGGAGGGTCGTGCTGCCACTGAGGAATTCGATCAGCGTCGGCACGTCGAAAATCATGTCGTTGGTGTTCCAGTCCTGCACGGTCTCGCCGCTGAGGACGGTCTTGATGGCCAGGGCATTGGGATTGGGAATTTCATCAGTGGTGACGAGACAGGGACCCAGCGGACAAAAAGTATCAAAGAATTTGCCGCGACTCCATTGACCGCCGCCCTTCTTGATTTGCCAGTCACGGGCGCTGACGTCATTGGCGCAGGTGTAGCCGAGCACGTAGTCGAGGGCATTTTCACGCTTCACATTCTTGCAGGCCTTGCCGATCACCACGGCCAATTCGCATTCGTAGTCCACCTCATCGCTGGGCAGGGCGGTGGGGATTTGGATCGGATCGCCTGGATTTTGCAGGGTGTTGATGCCTTTGACGAACAGGATGGGAATCTCCGGGGCCTTCGCACCACTTTCGGCGGCGTGTTGTTTGTAGTTCAAGCCGATGCAGAGGATGGCCTTGGGCTCAACCGGGGCGAGTAACTTTTGAACCGTGGCGGGTTCGCCGGTGGCGGTGGGCCGGGAATAGATGTCGCCTTCCAGGCGCTCCACCGAGCCATCAGAGTTGAGTTGGCCATATTGAGTGACACCGTTTTCGTCTAGGTAGCGGACAATTTTCATAAAATATTTCCAAGGATAGGAGGTGCTTATCGACCAGTCCCGGAGCAGGAGTCAATCCTGAAAGTCCCTCCCGCCTGTACCCGGTGATTTCGGCCCCTGCGGGGCGACGGATTTTTTGGGGTCGGAAATCCCTCTTGTCATCCCCGTGGCGGTTTGTACCCTCCCCCCTGCAAAACATGACCTTGGCGAATCTCTTATCTACGAGTCAGATCGTTCCCGAAATGGAATCCACGGAGCACTGGGCTGCCATCGGCGAATTGGTGGATGTCCTGGTGGCGACGGGAAAAATTCAGAGCGAGGAACGCGCCCTCGTCTGGGACTCGATCAAGCAGCGCGAGCAGACGATGAGCACCGGCATTGGCTTCGGAATCGCGATTCCCCACGCTTCGTCGGAGAAGGTGACCGAAGTTGTGGCCGCGTTTGGCCGCTCGCAAACCGGCATTGAGTTTGAATCTCTAGACGGACAACCGGTCTTTATCGTCGTTCTCTTCGTCGTGCCGAAGGATCAATTCCAGACCCACCTCCGCACCCTGGCGGCGATCGCGAAGTTCCTTAATGACAAGACCGTCCGTGAGGAACTCAGTGCGGCAGAGGACGCCACCCAAATTCTTCAGGTGTTCGAGAACCGTTCTCCGCGCGCTTGATGGCTACGATACCGGAAATCCTCACGGAACGTTTTGCGCCCCTTTTGACCGATACCCCCGGCGCTGAGGCCGGGGTGGGACCGACAGCCGATCCGCGCTTTGGTGACTATCAGAGCAATGCCGCCATGGTCCTGGCCAGGACGCTCAAAACTTCGCCGCGCGCCCTCGCGGAAAAAATGGTCGCGGCGCTCGATGTCAGCGATCTCTGTGAGCCGCCCGAAATCGCCGGAGCCGGCTTCATCAATTTTCGTTTGCGAACGGACTATCTGGAGCGTCAGACCGGGCGCCTGGCTGGGGACGAACGTCTGGGCGTGGCCCCGGTGACCAGCCCGCGGCGTATTGTTTTGGATTTCAGCTCTCCCAATGTCGCCAAACCCATGCATGTCGGTCACATTCGCAGCACCATCCTTGGCGACTGTCTGGGCCGCATCGCGCGCTTTCTCGGCCATGAGGTCATTACCGACAATCATATTGGCGATTGGGGCACACAGTTCGGCAAGGTCATCTATGGATGGAAACATTTCCTCGATCCCGAGGCCCTCAAGACCGATGCGATTTCCGAACTCGTCCGCCTCTATCGCGAAGTCAATGCTTTGGAAGAAACCGATGCCGCGGTAAAATCCGCCGCCCGGGAGGAATTGGTTAAGCTCCAACAAGGCGACCCGGAGAACCTGGAAATTTGGAAAGAGGCCGTGGAACTCTCCTGGCAGGCGTTTCAACATCTCTATGAACTCCTTGATGTGCATTTCGATGAGCGGCTCGGTGAGAGCGCCTACCATGCCGCCCTCGGCCCACTGTGCGAGAAACTCGCGGCCTCCGGGTTGGCCGAGGTCAGCGAGGGCGCCCTCTGCATTTTCTTTCGCGACATCCCCGCCCTCGCGGACAAACCCGCCATCATCCGTAAGAGTGACGGCGGATTCCTCTATGCCACCACCGATCTGGCTACGATCGAACATCGGGTCCGGGAGTGGAAACCGGATGCGATTTGGTATGTCGTCGGCACGCCGCAGGCCCTGCATTTTCAGCAGATCTTTGCCGCCGCCGCCCGCATTGGGGTGACCGCTGATCTTCAGCACATCGCCTTTGGCAGTATTCTCGGGGAAGACCGGAAAATTATGCGCACCCGAACGGGCGAGAATGTCGGACTGGCCGAAGTGCTCCACGAGGCCATCGAACGAGCCCGGGCGGTCGTGGCCGAAAAAAAGCCGGATTTGCCTGGCGAGGAACGCGATTCCATTGCCCGCCGGATCGGTCTCGGCGCTGTGAAATACGCTGAACTTTCCCAGAATCGCCTCACCGACTATGTCTTTTCGTGGGATCGAATGCTCTCATTTCAGGGCAACACAGCTCCCTATCTGCAGAATGCTCACGTCCGCATTCGCTCGATTTTTCGAAAGCTGGAAGGAAAGTTTGATGCCACCGCACCGGTGAAAATCTCCAACGGGGAGGAACGCACCCTGGCCCTGAAGTTACTCCAGTTCGGAGAAATTGTCCCTCTCGTTTTGGAGGATTTTCGCCCCAACCTCCTCGCCAATTACTTGTTCGAACTGGCTGACATCTTTCACGGATTTTACGAAGCCTGCCCGGTGCTGAAAGCGGATGAACCGGTGCGCGGGTCCCGCCTCGTACTCTGCGACGCCACCGTACGCATTCTCCGTCACGGTCTGGGTCTTCTTGGGATTGAATGCCCGGAAAGAATGTAATCGACGGATCTCCATCATGAATACGAAAGAACTTACCTCCGAGGACCTCGCCATCGGATCTCTCGGAGAACGCAGGATCGATTCCCCTCTCGACCCTTATTTCAAACGGTGTGGCAAAGAACATGCCTTCTACGGCGATGAGTCACGGATCCTCGTGGATCACGATCTGGACGGGATACGAAAGACGCTGAAAGACGGCGGCGAACCTCCCTGCTTCGAGGAGGCCGGCCCACGCCGCCAGATCTACTTTGATCCGGCGGAGACGATCTGCGCCGTCGTCACCTGCGGCGGGCTCTGCCCGGGTCTCAACGACGTGATTCGCGCCATCGTCATGCAGGCCTGTCACCGCTACGGAGTGCCCCGCGTCCTCGGCATTCCTTATGGCTTCGAAGGGCTCGTGCCCGAATATGGCCACAAACTCATCAATCTCACCCCGCGCTTCGTCAGCAACATCCATCAATTCGGGGGCACCGATATCGGCACCTCCCGTGGACCCCAGGATGTTCCCCGGATGGTGGACCGATTGATCGAGCTCAAGGTCAACATCCTCTTCGTCATTGGCGGCGACGGCAGCCAGAGGGGCGGGCGGGAGATCAATGACGAAGCCAGCCGTCGCGGTTACAAGCTCTCCGTCGTCGGCATTCCCAAAACGATCGACAACGACATGATCTACATGGACAAGAGCTTCGGCTACGATACCGCCTGCGCCGCCGCGGTGGAAGCCATCAAGGCCGCCCACACCGAGGCCCGCAGCGCCCGCAATGGAATCGGCATGGTCAAATTGATGGGACGGTATTCCGGCTACATCGCCTGCTCCGCCGCCATCGCCAGCGGCGAGGCGAATTGCGTTCTGATTCCAGAAGTTCCCTTTGTGATGGAGGGGGATCATGGTTTTTTGGAAGCCACCCGGCAGCGGATCCTCGACCGGGGCCACACTCTCATCATCGTCGCCGAGGGCAGCGGCCAGGACCTCGTCGGTTCCCCGGACACCACCGATGCCTCCGGCAACCCGCGCCTGGGGGACGTTGGCGTTTTCCTCAAAGACCAATTGCGCGACTATTTCCGCAAGTGCAAAACCGATCTGACCCTCAAATACATCGATCCGAGTTACATGATCCGGAGCGTACCCGCAGCGCCGCAGGACCGCATTTATTGTATGCGGCTGGGTCAGGCGGCCGTCCACGCGGCCATGGCTGGAAAAACCGGGCTCGTCGTGGCCCGTTGGCACAGTTGTTATGTCCACCTGCCGGTGGCCCTGGTCACCTCCGCCCGTCGTATGGTGGATCCCGGCGGCGATCTCTGGCTCTCCGTCCTTGAATCCACCGGGCAGCCGCCGCGGTTTGTATAAGAATTGCGATTAAGACGCCCGGCGTTGCCCGACGCAACGCCCTCCTGGGGTGGGATGAAGGCGGCTGCTATTTCTTTTCGGCTTCGAGGGCGATTCGGACCTCGGCGCTGATCTTTTCGAAAAGTTCGGCGTCGGCTTTGAGCGCTTCCTTGGCGGCATCGCGACCCTGGGCAAGCTGGGTGCCACCGTAGCTGAGCCAGGAACCGCGCTTTTCGATGACGTTCTTCTCCAAAGCCAGATCAATGAGGGATCCGGTGCTGGAGATGCCCTCGTTGTACATGATATCGAACTCCGCGACGGTAAACGGCGGGGCCACCTTGTTTTTCACAATTTTCACTCGGGTGCGATTGCCGGTCACCGTGCCATCGCTGCTCTTGATGGCGCCGATCCGCCGAATGTCCACCCGCATGCTGGCGTAGAATTTGAGCGCCTTGCCGCCAGGGGTCGTTTCCGGACTGCCAAACATTACTCCGATTTTTTCGCGAATTTGATTGGTGAAAATGCAGCAGGTGCGGGACTTGGCAATGAAGGACGTGAGCTTGCGCAAGGCATTGCTCATGAGGCGGGCCTGGGCTCCAACGACGGCATCGCCGATCTCGCCGTCCAATTCGGATTTGGTGACCAGGGCCGCGACGGAGTCGAGCACAATGACATCCAGAGCATTGGAGCGCACCAGGGTCTCGCAAATGCGCAGGGCCTCCTCGCCGGAGCTGGGCTGGGAGACCAAAAGATCGTCCAGATTGACGCCCAAGGTCCGCGCATAGGCGGGATCCAAGGCGTGTTCGACGTCAATGAAACCGGCCAGGCCTCCCCGCTTCTGTGCCTGGGAGATGGCGGTGAGGGTCAATGTGGTTTTTCCAGAGCTTTCCGGTCCAAAAACTTCGACGATGCGTCCGCGGGGGAATCCCCCCACGCCCAGAGCCCGATCGATCAGAATATTTCCGGTGGGGATGACCTCAACTGGTGAAATATTGGCATCCCCCAGACGTCGGATCGCCTCGCTTCCATAATCCTTTTCGATCTGCTGAATGGCGAGATCGAGGTTTTTAACGCGCTGGGCGACGACTTTTTCATCGGGGGAGGTAGTAACAACTTCTTTGGCCATAGTGCCATTGGAAGTACCCGGGATTTCCGGGAATGACAAGGGTGGAGGAAGAAAAGGATGATCGTCTGGGGAGCGCCACTGCTTTTCTCTTTCCGCCTTCCGGCATTCGCTTTTAGTTTCCTCTCATCGAACCGCCCCTGCCCCAGCACAATCCGAGTTTCGTGCGCACCACCTTTGCGGCGATTGCGGGGCGTTACGATCTGGCCAATCACCTCCTGAGTGGGGGGATGGATTTTCTTTGGCGGGCGACGGCTGCCGGTTTGGTGGCGGAGACGGCTCCGACCTGCATTCTGGATCTCGCGGCGGGAAGTGGGGATTTGAGCCGGGCGCTGGCAAAACGATGCCCGCATGCCCGGGTGGTGGCGGCGGATTTTTGTTTGCCCATGCTCGAAGTGGCGGTCAGGAAAGGGATCCCCGCTCTGGTGCAGGCGGATGGTCTGAGCCTTCCCTTTCGGGATCAGGCCTTCGATGCGTTGACGGTGGCTTTTGGCCTGCGCAACATGGCCTCCTGGGAGGGGGCTTTGCGAGAAATGCATCGGGTGCTTCGTCCAGGCGGATTACTTCTCGTTATGGATTTTTCCCTCCCAAAACCGCCTTTGCGCGGACTCTATCGGGCGTACCTTCACCATGTCCTGCCTCGGCTGGCGGCGGTGATCACCGGCAACAAAGCCGCCTATGAATATCTGGGAGAATCGATTGAGGCCTTTCCCCGCGACACCGGCATGCTGGACTTGATGAATGCCAATGGATTCTCCGAGGCGCGCACGAGGCCGTTGTGCTTCGGGGTGGCTTCCATCTACACCGCCAAGTCGGTTCCGCCGTCCGGATCAACCTAAAAAGAAAATACTTATGAAGGCGAAATTGTTCACCTCAAGGGTGAGGCTTTTCGCGGGATGTAAATATTTGCAAGCCCTTCTCTCTGTGTTCCCTGTGTCCTCTGTGGTCAATTTGAAATGCCGTTTCTAGGATCAAAGATAGACATCGCGGGCATTTTCCCGACCAGCCCGTCGCCGCACGCGAAAGATATGGGCGGGACGAGTCTGCGGATCGAGGGCGATAAAATTGCGCTCACCGGTCCAAAGGAAGCTCTCGCCGGTGAGCAGATCTTGCACTTGATAGGTGTCCGTGTCTCCGATCCCGAATTTCGACAGGGGGACATGGAC
>CALBXK010000350.1 GCA_937890535.1 uncultured Spartobacteria bacterium | reverse complement strand
TGAGAACCGGAACGGCGCTGCAGGTCGATACCGCAAGACGGGTTCCACGCTCAGCCCTTGTCGCCCGGAGAGGTTCCAACCGTGGTCTCTTCAATGGTGTGCAACCATTCCCGCCAGATGGCCACGAGGAGGGCCATCAACACCGGCCCGACAAAAATTCCAACCAGCCCCATCGTCTTCACTCCACCGATCAACCCAAAAAACGTCGGCAGGAAAGGGAGACGAATCGGCCCTCCCACAAGTTTCGGACGGAGGGTTTTGTCCACCACAAAGAGCTCAAACGCGCCCCAAAGAAACAAACCCGCGCCCGCCACGTAATCACCGCCCATAACCAAATAGAGGGACACCAGAGTCATGCACAGCGGCGCGCCTCCGGGAATCATCGCCATGCAGCCGGTGATCACCCCCAATAAAAACGCCGAGGGTACGCCGGCGATCTTATAGGCCAGGCCCAGCACGATGCCCTCCCCCACCGCAATCAGGGTCATCCCCATCACGGTGGAACTGACCGTGGCCGGCACAACGCGGGAAAATCGTTGCCAGCGAAGCGGCAGGATGCGTTCGCCCACCCGGTCGAGTTGGGCCATCATAGCCGCACCGTCCTTATAGATGAAGAACAGGGTGATCATGATGAATACGGCCGAGAGCAACAGATTCGCCGCGACGGTTCCGGTGGCAAGCACCCAGCGGGAAATGTTACCGATATTTTGCCCACTCAGAATCTGAATCAATTCACCCAGAGCCCGGGGCTCGCCGAGGTACAGACGCCAAAATTCCTCCCCTTGGGGACCGACAAAAGGCAGAGTCGCAAGGGCCTTCGGGGTTGCGATCCCCGTCGTGTTCGCTTCCTTGAGCCAATCCATCCCCACCTGGATCTCATTGATGCCATAGGAGATGAGCAACGCAAAGGGAATCACCAGGACGAGAAGAATAATCCCCAGCGCAAGGCTGGCCGAAAGCGCCGTCCGTCCCCGGCAAAGGGTCACCAGACGTTCGTAGAGAGGCCAACTGGCGAATCCAATAATGAGGGCAGCCAAGACCGGGACCAGAAACCCATAAAAAAAGTAGATCGCGGCCAGCAACACAATTGTCAGCAGCCAGCGGGCGATCATGTTATCGGGCAAGATTGAGGAGGATTGCGACATGGAAAAGCGACGACTGTACGCAGGCCGCCCGGCTTCCGCAAAGAAATCCTCACAGTATTATTGTCTCCCGCCCCGAGCTATGGCCTTTCCGCCCTTTCCGCCTTTCAGTATTTTGGCGTTTCAGTATTTTAGTTTTTTGCTTCTAAGACCTCCCCCATGATCACCAACTCCGAGCTGCCCGCCGACTCGAAACTTCCCGCGTCGGAGTTCGACACCGCCACCCGACATCTCTTTCTGTGCGTGGGACCGGATTGTTGCGACCCGACGGCCCATGCGGCCCTCTGGGAACTGCTCAAGACCGAATCGAAGCGACTTTCCGTCCCGATCCTCCGCACCAAAGCCGCCTGTCTGCGCATCTGTTCGGATGGCCCCTGGCTGGTCGTCTATCCGGATGGCATCTGGTATGGACGCCTCAATTCCGTGCGTCTGCGGCGCATCCTCAAGGAACACATCGAGGAAGGACGCCCGGTGCAGGAATGGATCGCTTCGAACATGCCTGCACTGGGCAAAGGTTCCAACCGGTAAATTTCATATATCTCCAGAAGGCTCAGCCTGATCGTTGACGCCTTCAAATATTCCCAGAATCGCCTTTACTGAGAGTGACGAGGGGTATTTTCCGTGACGGCCAGTATGCCCTCGCTCATGCCCTGACGGAGACCAAGAGCTTACCAAAGCCATTGTCTGCCGAATGGGATGATCTATAGTCCCGGCATGGAATCCACCGCCCGCGTCATCGTTCAGCGTCTGTGCGAAGCCGGCCACATCGCCTACTTCGCCGGGGGCTGCGTGCGCGATCGACTGCTAGGGAAAACACCAGCCGACTTCGACATCGCGACCGACGCCCGGCCGGAGGATGTGCAGAAACTCTTTCCCCGCACCGTAGCCGTGGGAGCACAATTTGGCGTGATCCTGGTGATCGAGAATCACCACGAATACCAAGTGGCGACTTTTCGCGCCGATGGGGCCTACATCGACGGACGCCGACCGCTGGAGGTCACCTTTACCACCGCAGAGGGAGATGCCCGGCGAAGAGATTTTACGATCAACGGGCTTTTTTGGGATCCCTCCACCGAAGCGATTCTGGACTATGTGGAAGGACGTCGCGATCTGGAAGCCGGCCTTCTTCGTGCCATCGGCGATCCCGCCCAGCGCTTCGCGGAAGACAAGCTGCGGGTGCTCCGTGGCGTTCGTCTCGCCACCACCCTTTCTTTCGCGATCGAACCCGCCACTTGGAAGGCTCTCTGCGCCGGATCCCCAAAAATCCAGGCCGTCAGCGCCGAACGGATTCGCGAGGAATTGATCAAACTGTTTCTCTCACCACAGCGCCTGTCCGGCTTCGACCTCCTCGATCAAAGCGGACTGCTCGCGGAGCTTCTCCCCGAGATCACCGCCCTGAAGGGCTGCGAGCAACCACCGGAATTTCATCCCGAGGGCGATGTCTTCGTCCATACCCGGCTGATGCTTTCCCTGCTGCCAGAAGTCGTGTCCCTGCCCCTCGTCCTGTCCGTGCTCTTCCACGATCTGGGCAAGCCGCCCACCATGCAAATCGATCCCACGGGGCGCATCCGCTTCAATGGCCACGAGTCGATCAGCGCCACGAACACAGAATCCATCATGCGCCGGCTTCGGTTCTCCAACCCCGAAATTGAGGCCACCGTGGAAATGGTGAAGAATCACATGGTCTTCAAGGACGTGCAAAACATGCGAGTGGCCCGCCTGAAACGCTTTATGGCCCGCCCCACCTTTGACGACGAATTGGAACTGCACCGTGTCGATTGCCTCGGGAGTCACGGCAAGCTCGACAATCTGGACTTCCTCGCCAAACGCCGGGAGGATTTCGCCAACGAACCCCTCATCCCCGCTCCTTTGGTGACGGGTCATGACCTTTTGTCCCTGGGTTGGAAACCCGGTCCCCGCTTCAAAGAAGCTCTCGACGCCACCCAGACCCGGCAATTGGAGGGTTCCCTCCGCACCCGCGAGGAGGCGATGGCATGGATCCGATCAGAATTTCAGTTCCTCTCGGCCCCTCCCGACCGCAAACCAAAAAAAGAGCTTTAAAATCCGCGGGAATCTGTGATTTCTTCACCATCATCCCGCAAGGCCCTGCGGGCGATCTTGCTTTCTACTCATGCCGCTACCGAAAAGATCCCTTGGAAAATGCCATGTCGCAAGAGACGGCGCGACTCTTGGAAACTATGATGGAGATCAGATTCAGGACATGCTGGAAAATGGGCGTCTCCTCCCCACCGACCACTACTACGATGCCCGGACATCCCAGTGGATCCTTCTCTCCTCGTTGATCGCGGAGGAATCGACACCCTCCCGCAAGCCGACGCCCCCCCCCGAGGAGTCTCCCAGCTCCGATGGGACCGGAAAATCTGCATCGTCCGGCAGCCGGCGAAGCGGCCGGGGGAAGTCCCGAAAACAAACCGCCCCGGCCCTCGGCGGTTGGATTACCTGCCTTTTTGCCATTGGTGCGGCGGCGGGATTGTGGGCCTGGAGCCAAAGCCTCAGCAATGGCCTCGAGTCCGCCAACGAGAAGCTCAGAGAGCAAACGCTCGTCATTGATCATCTGCAAGGCCAGATCGATCAATTAACAGAACTCACTCCCCCGGGACGCGTCCGCGCCATCATCACCTACGAGCCCGCACCTGAAAAAACGGCCGTCGTCAGCGGAGCCACCGTCGAACTGCATCATCGATCCACGGTGGAGAAAGCGATGGCCGCGGCCAATATCGACAACTCCTCCTCGGCGACAGAGCTGAATGCCTCCATGAAACGGGTTCAGGAGGCACTCACTTCCCCCCTCGAAATTACGGTGACAAAATCCAATGGCCGCATCGATATGGCGGTTCCCGAACCAGGGGCCTATGTTCTTCTGGCCAGCGCCGCCAAATCATCGCCCACCGGACAAATTCAATTGATCTGGCTTATCGGCTTCGAGGCTACAAACCAACCCAGTAGTTTGATCCTCATGAATGAGAGTAATGCCATTTCACGAAAAAACCCCGACCTCGTCGTCACCGAGATCCAATCCAACCTCGCCATCCCAAACCTTCCGCCTCCGTCGGCAGAAACCCCGTAGCTGGCCGTCCCCCCCTCAAGCCAAAGGGAGAACTCCCGCTTCGCCCGCCTTCGAGCGCCCCTCGAAATGCGCCCGCAAAATCTCAAAATTCAATGATTTTTCTTGGCGAAACGATCAATTTGCTGCGATACAACATTAGTTTCTCTAATGTTAATCTAATTTAATTCATGGCAGGCCACGCTCCATCTTCCTCCGCAGCCGCCGGCTTTCCCGTCCTGCGCTGGTTCTTTTCGTCGCTCGGCAAGAAGACCGTTGTGGCCGTAACCGGCCTGGTTTTGGTGGGATTTGTCACCGGACATTTGCTGGGCAATCTGACCTTCTTTTTCGGGCCGGACGCAATGAACACCTATGCCATGAAATTGCAGGCCCTTGGCCCGCTGCTTTGGGTGGTTCGCATTGGATTGCTGGTGGCGGTTGGGTTGCACATTGTGTTCACGATGCTTCTCTGGAAGGAAAATCAGGCAGCCACGCCGCAGAAGTACGCCGTCAAGGCCCCGATGAAAACCACCATCTTCGCTCGCACGATGCGATTGACCGGATTGATCGTGCTCGCGTTTGTGGCCTTTCATCTGGCGCATTTCACCCTCTGGCTGGTCAACCCCGCCTTTGCCGGCTACCAGACCCTGCTCAACGGCCACGAGGTGCATGATGTCTATCGCATGGTGGTCGTCGGGTTCCAAAACCCTTTCGTCAGTGGATTTTATATCCTCTCCCTCGCCTTGGTCGCCTTCCACCTCAGCCACGGCGTCGCCAGCCTCTTTCAGACTCTGGGCCTGACCAACCAAACCCTCCGCCCGAAATTTGAATTCCTGGCCCGGATCTTCGCCTGGACGCTTTTTGTTGGCTATTCCGCGATCCCGGTTTCCATCCTCTTCTACGGCTAATGCCGAGAAATCGCCCCCTGACGCCATGACGCCCGATGCTCACATTCCCGACGGTCCCTTAAAAGACAAGTGGACCCATTACAAGAATCACGCCAAAATCATCAGCCCGGCGAACAAACGAAAGTTCAAGATTCTCATCGTCGGCAGTGGTCTGGCGGGCGGATCAGCCGCCGCCACTCTGGGCGAGCAAGGCTACGATATCGAATGCTTTTGTTACCAGGACAGCCCCCGCCGCGCCCACTCCATTGCAGCCCAAGGCGGGATCAACGCCGCCAAGAATTATCAGAATGACGGCGACAGTGCCTACCGTCTGTTTTACGACACGGTGAAAGGCGGCGACTTCCGCTCTCGCGAGTCCAATGTCCACCGTCTCGCCGAAGTCAGCAATGCCATCATTGATCAATGCGTCGCCCAAGGGGTTCCCTTTGCCCGCGAATATGGCGGCCTCCTCGGCAACCGATCCTTCGGCGGGGCCCAGGTCTCGCGCACATTCTACGCCCGCGGCCAGACCGGTCAGCAACTCCTGCTCGGAACCTACCAGGCGCTCAGCGCCCAGATTGGCACCGGCAAGGTGAAAATGTTTCCCCGGACGGAGATGCTCGATCTCGTGCTGGTGGATGGACACGCCAAGGGAATCGTGGTGCGCGACATGGTCACCGGAGAGATCCGCAGCCATGCCGGAGATGCCGTGTTGCTCTGCACCGGCGGCTATGGCAACGTTTTCTATCTCTCCACCAATGCCAAAGGTTGCAATGTCACCGCCACCTGGCGGGCCTACAAGCGCGGTGCCTTTTTTGCCAATCCCTGCTACACTCAGATCCACCCGACCTGCATCCCGGTGAGCGGCGACTACCAGTCAAAACTCACCCTCATGAGCGAGTCACTCCGCAATGACGGACGGGTCTGGGCTCCGAAACGAAAAGAGGATTGCGCCAAGGCTCCGCAGGACATTCCGGAGGAAGATCGGGATTATTATCTCGAACGCAAATACCCCAGCTTTGGTAATCTCGCCCCACGCGACATTTCCTCCCGCAGCGCCAAGGAAATCTGCGACGAGGGACGCGGCGTCGGTCCAACCGGGCTTGGGGTTTATCTGGACTTTGCCGACGCCATCAAACGCCTCGGCCGCGATGTGGTGGAAGAACGCTACAGCAACCTCTTCGAGATGTACCACAACATCACCGGAGAAAATGCCTACGAGCGACCCATGCGCATCTATCCCGCCGTCCATTACACCATGGGCGGCCTCTGGGTGGACTACAACCTGATGAGCAACATCCCCGGGCTGCACGTCCTCGGGGAAGCCAACTTCTCCGACCATGGGGCCAACCGCCTCGGGGCCTCCGCCCTCATGCAGGGCCTCGCCGATGGCTACTTCGTCATCCCCTACACCCTCGGCAATTACCTCACCTCCCAATTCGGAAAGAAACGCCCCGAAACGACCGATCCCGCCTTCCAGGAGGTCGAAAAAGAAGTCCGCGAACGCACCGCCGCACTTCTCGCAGTCAAAGGCACCCGCAGCGTGGATAGCTTCCATCGCGAACTGGGTATGCTCCTGTGGGACAAATGCGGAATGGCCCGCGACAAGGCCGGCCTGGAAGAAGCCATCGCCCGCCTGCCGAAACTTCGTGAGGAATTTTGGAAAGACGTACGCGTCCTCGGAGTCGGCGAAAATTTGAACGAATCCCTGGAAAAGGCCGGTCGGGTCGCAGACTTCCTCGAATTTGGCGAACTCATGTGCCGCGACGCCCTGGCGCGCGACGAATCCTGCGGCGGTCACTTTCGCATCGACCACCAAACTCCTGACGGAGAAGCCCTCCGCGACGACGAAAATTTTTCCCACGTCGCCGCCTGGCAATACCAAGGCCCGAACGCCGTCCCCACCCGTAACGAAGAACCCCTCGTTTACGAAGAAGTGAAACTCGCGACGAGAAGCTACAAATAACATGAATTTCACCCTTCGCGTATGGAGACAAGACGGTCCCGAGACCGCCGGTCGATTTGAAGAATATCCAGCTCGGAATATTCCTGACGAAGCCTCATTTTTGGAAATGCTCGACCTCGTGAATGAAGACCTCATTGGCAAGGGCATCGAACCGGTGGAGTTCGATCACGACTGCCGCGAGGGGATCTGTGGCACCTGCAGCCTCACCATCGACGGCGTCCCCCACGGACCCGGTCGGGGCACGACCTGCCAGCTCTATATGCGGAGTTTCCGCGAGGGGGAGGTCATCGTCATCGAGCCATTCCGCGCCACTCCCTTTCCGATCCTACGCGATCTCACCGTGGATCGGGGAGCGTTCGACACCATCATTCAATCCGGCGGATTTATCAGCGAGCGCAGCGGCTCGGCCCCGGACGCCAACGCGGTGCCCATCCCCAAGACCATCGCCGATCTGGCAATGGATGCCGCCTCCTGCATCGGTTGCGGCGCCTGTGCTGCGGCCTGCCCGAACAGCTCCGCCATGCTCTTCGTTGGGGCCAAAGTCAGCCATCTTGGACTTCTTCCACAGGGCAAACCGGAGAAAAACCGCCGCGCCCTCTCCATGGTGCGGTCCATGGACGAAGCGGGGTTCGGTAACTGCTCAAACTACTATGCCTGCGAGGCCGTCTGTCCGGCCTCCATCCCCGCCTCTTTCATTGCCTCGCTAAATCGCCAATATGCGGTTGCCGCCGCCAAAGAGACCGTCGGAGCGACGCTCTAGGATCCCGCGGTCCTTCCCACCCGGGCTTCCTTGGTGCGAAGAATGTGAAGTCGGACCACACGTGAGGCGCGACGGGAATCTTTCGAGGCGACCGCGTCGACGATTTCCCGATGGGTGGGAACGGATCGATGCCGGGGGGCGCCATTCGGGCCCGCACCCGGGATGAGGGTAAACTCAATGAGCCGCAGCTGCTGCAGTGTTCCCGCCAGCCGGCTGTTCCCACTCAATCGTGCCAGAGTGAGATGAAAAATCAGATCCTGATCGATCAACTCCGCGGCCACTCCCGCCTCCCCCTCAAGCCGTCGAAGCCCGAGCCGATCCACTTCCTCCGCCAGCCAACTCAATTTTCTCAAATCGGTTTTTCGGATTCGAATCGCCGCCTCGCCAGCCGCCAGAGCCTCCAAGGCCGCCCGAACATCCATGGCGTCACTAAATTCCGCTGCGGAAATCTGGCGTAAATAGGTTCCCGCCCGCGGACGCCGCTCGACCAACCCTCCTGCTTCCAAATGCTCCAGAGCCGACCGGATCGCGGTGCGGCTCACCGCAAGGCGACGAGCCAGACTGGCTTCGCCAATCCGACGCCGGGGATCGATCTCTCCGGAACTGATCAACCGAACAATCGCTCCCGTACAGTCCAACACCTTGCCAGGACCGCCAGGCACACTACGAAATGCTGGCAGGGAAGCCTCATGATCATTGGATGATGGCATGCTCATATATTTATATTCTCCTTGCCAACCCTCCGGCCCAGAATAAACTGACAGTCAGTTTGAATACCGTGAGATCTAAATTATGACAACTCTTTTGAACGAAACCGTCGCCGAGAACCCATCGACACCGAGAATCCGGTCCGGACTGAAAGTCTGGAGTGCCGCTCCCACGCCTTTGACATCCGAAGGAACGATTGACGTTGCCAGTCTGCGTCGCAGCGTGGACCACCATGTTGCCATCGGTTGCGGGGCCATCATGCTCGGAGGCACCTGCGGTGAGGGCCCCTGGTTGCGGCACTCCGATCTCGAGGTCCTCGTTCGCACCGGGGTCGAGCAGGCCGCCGGCCGAATCAACATCATGGTCCAGGCCACCGACAATTCTTCCGGACTCATTTTGGAGCGTCTGGATGCCCTGACAACCTGGGGGGCTCAACACGGGGTCGTCGCTCAACCGCATTTTTTTATGAATGCGAACCCGACCCGGCTGCGCGAATTCTATTTGGAGATCTGGGAGCGGAGCCCGCTGCCGGTGATTTTCTATGATCGGGGCCAGAATGCGAACGTGCCAGTGCCTTTGGAGATTCTTGACGACATCCTCCACCACCCGCGGGTTGTGGGCATGAAGGACAGTGCCTCGCACCCCGACCGCTTCGCCATCAGCAAGAAGGTACGCGAAGACCGTCCGGAATTCTTTATTCTCAACGGAAATGAATTCCAGCTTCTCCCCGCCCTTCAAGCTGGATATGACGGGGCATTTTTCGGAGGAATGACCCTGACCGCACTCGCGGTGCGCCGCTGCATGGATCTGCTGGCCGCCGGTGACGAGAAGGCGGCGGTAGCGCTCGACGAAGAAATCCAGCGTGTCCTTTTTGACGTCTACGGCGGCCCCAAGATTACCTGCTGGCTTGCCGGACTGAAGTACGCTCTCGTCAAATTGGGGGTTTTTACCGAGTGGAAAAATATTCCCGGTTATTCACTCACTGACGAATGCCGTCAGTCGATTGACAAGGCGGTCGCGACCGTCGAATGGTTGCATCCGAAATGATATCCCAACCCCCAACCCAAGGTGAACAGGCTTCCAGTCTTCCCTACCAAGACACCAAACCGGTGGGCGCTCCAGATTTCTACTTTGCCATCAATGCCACCTTCCAGTTCATCCGGAAACGGCTGGGCGAAGATGGACTGCATCGTTATTGGCAGGATCTGGGTGACACCTATTTTCAGCCTGTCACGACGGCTTGGCGAGAAAAGGGACTCCCCGCCGTGGCCCGCTATTGGCGGGATTTTTTTGATGCGGAGCCCGGAGCCCACGTCGACGTAGGAGAATCTTCCGACGCCGTGGAAGTTACGGTTCACACCTGCCCGGCCATCGCGCATCTGCGGGCAGGAAATCGCGAGATCGATCCTAATTTTTGCCAACATTGCTACTTTGTCAGTGAGGCCATGGCCGCCCCGGCCGGGCTGACCATCCGGGTGGAAGGCGGCAACGGATCTTGCCGCCAGAATTTCTTTGCTCCGACTGCCACCACCGAGCCGCAGGATCTGCGGCGCATCACTTCCTGCGCATGATTGGGTGTTACGACTTTTGCGGTCACTACGAATGGACCTTCGCCTGGTTGGACCGACAGGGTGGTCTCGACATGGTGCGGGACTACTGGAAGAGCGCCATCAGCGACGACTCCCAGCTTCATGCCCGGAACCTCATCGTTCCTGAAGGACTGGAGGGCATGAAAAAATACTGGCTGCACACCCTCGAAGAGGAAGCGGCCGGCTACGCCTTCACCTCGGACAAAAAGCATTTCCGCATCGACATGATGGACTGTCCCTCCAAGGGCTTTCTGATCAAGAACAAGCTGAACCAGTATTCCGACTACTGCGACCACTGCATCGGCTGGATCGGGCCGGTGATGAAGGATGCGGGTTACGTCGTGGATCACGAACACAATCACTGCGGACAGTGTTGGTGGGAGTTTCGCAAAAAGGAAGACTCCACCCCGCCTTCTCAGCCGGGGGATTTTTCGGGAGACAAGGATGTGCGGCAGCGTCCGGATTGGAAGCAACCCGAAATCGACGTCTTCCAGAGAGCAACCGACGACACAAGCAAGTAACGCCTGGCCGGCGGCGAACCCTGGCCACGGAAGAACGGTGCTCCTGACACGCCGGGCTCGTGAATTGGCTGTTCGTCTTTTTCTTATCGCTTCATCCTCCCCCAGTCTCATGCATGCCACGATAAACCCAACCGTCAACTTGCTCTACGGAAAGGGCGATCTCCCGGTTTTGCTTCCCGCCGGGATCAAAACGGAAGTTATTTTGAAACCCGCCATGCCATTGATCGCGGACCCCGTTGGAGCCGTGGCCATGGCCTTAGAAACTCCGGTGGAGGCACCTTCGCTTTCCGAGATGGCTCGCTCGGCGCGCTCGGCCTGCATTGTCATCTGCGATATCACCCGCCCGGTTCCCAATGGCGTTATACTCCCTCCCCTCATTCGCGCCCTGATTGAGGCCGGTCTCCCGGCCGAACACATCACCGTCCTCATCGCCACCGGACTGCACCGGCCAAATCTGGGGCCGGAGTTGGAAGAATTGGTCGGTGAGGAATGGGTGACTCAAACCGTCGAGGTGGTGAACCATTACGCGCAGAATGCGAAGGATCATGTCACCGTCGGGACCACCCGAAGAGGGACGACGGTGCGCCTCGACCGCCGCTTTGTGGAAGCCGATCTCAAAATTGTAACCGGACTGGTGGAGCCGCATTTCATGGCGGGATATTCCGGCGGTCGCAAGGTCATCGCCCCGGGCATCGCCCACGAGGACACGATCCGCACCTTTCACAACACAACCTTCATGGAGAACCCGCTCGCCCGCAACGCCAACCTCCAGAACAATCCCCTGCACGACGAACAGGTAGAAATTGTTGGAATGTTGGGGCGCGTCCTGGCCATCAACACCGTCCTCGACGACAAACGCAGGCTCTCGTTTGTCAATTTTGGCGAAGTTCTGGCCAGTCATGCCGAAGCCGTCACCCACATCCGAGCCTACGCCGAGATCCCCATTGCACGACGCCACCCGCTGGTCATCACCTGCAGCGCCGGACATCCCCTGGACCTGACCTACTATCAAACTGGCAAAGGCATGGTGAGCGCGCTGGGGGCCCTGGCACCGGGCGGCACGCTCCTGATCGCCTCGCGCTGCGCAGAAGGCCTCGGCTCGGAGGAATTTCGCTACGCCCAGAAGGAACTCATCCGACTGGGAGTGGACGGCTTTCTGGCGGAGGCCCGAAAACGCCCCCTCGCCAATGTGGATGAATGGCAAACCGTCAAAATCACAGAGGCCCTCCGTCAGGGTCGGATCCACTTGTTCTCCGAAGGATTGGATGAATCGGCCCGAAATCTGACCGGGGTAACCTGTCACATGGACTGGACCGAGGCCCTGACCTGCGTCGTCCGGGAATCGCAGGCGCAAACCGCTGCCATCATTCCGGAGGGCCCCTATGTGGTTCCCCTCGCACATTCCTAAATTGCCTCTCGTTCCAACCCTTGATATTTATGGGAGATGCAAAACCTTTCCATTCATCTCCTGGCCCTGGCAAGTTTTTCTATCTTGCCGCTCCAGGCAGAACCCCTCTCTCCGAAGCAGGTCGAGACTGCGGCTGAGAATCTGCTGGCCAACGCCCGCAAGGAACTCAAGGACACCGGAATCCCCGGAATGGCCTTGGCTGTTATTTTCGAAGACAAGGTTCTTTTGGCGGAAGGACTGGGGGTGCGGGAGGTGGGCACCGACAGGGCCGTGGATACCAATACCGTTTTTCAAATGGCCTCGGTTTCCAAACCGATTGGTTCCACCGTGGTCGCCGCGCTCGTTGGGCAAGGCGTCATCGGCTGGGACGCCCGCATTGCAGATCTGGATCCCTCCTTTGCCATGCCTGATCCCTGGGTCACCAAGGAAATTCAAATTCGCGATATGTATTCGCATCGCAGTGGCCTGCCATCCCACGCCGGCGACCTTCTCGAAGACATGGGATATTCTCGGGAAGAAATTCTCCACCGACTCCGCTTCCAGCCCCCCGAGGGCAGCTTTCGCGCCCATTACGCCTACACCAATTTTGGCCTCACTGCGGCCGCGGGAGCCGCCGCCAAAGCGGCAGGCAAAGACTGGGCCACCCTCAGCGAGGATTTACTCTACAAGCCGCTGGGCATGACCTCGACCAGTTCGCGTTTCTCCGATTTCGAGAAGCACCCAAACCACGCTCTCGGCCATGAACTCGTCGAAGGAAAATGGGGGCATCGCACTCAACGCCAACCGGATGCCCAATCCCCAGCAGGAGGGGTGAGTTCCTCTGTGAACGACCTTATCAAATGGATGCAGTTGCAACTCAACGGCGGAAAATTTGAAGGCAAAGTCCTCATCGAAGCCACCGCCCTCGAAGAAACCCATCGCCCCCAAGTGCTCACCGGATCCCGCAAGGACACCGGTCTCCCCACATTTTACGGGTTGGGATGGGACACCCGCCACGATGAGGCGGGCCGCCTCCGACTCAGCCACTCAGGAGCCTTCAGCCTCGGTGCCGCGACCTATGTCGCCCTTCTCCCTGAACAAAAACTCGGCATCGTCATTTTGTCCAACGGGGCTCCCATTGGGGTGCCGGAAGGACTCGGCAACACTTTCCTCGACGAGGCCATTACCGGGTCGGCGTCCCAGGACTGGATGAAAGTCTTCAAGAGTATCTTCGCCAAAATGGCTGAGGAAGAACGCTCTCAACTCCCAAAAAATCCCCCCAAGAACGCCACCCCACCCGCTTCGCCGGACACCTATCAAGGCACCTACGCCAGTGAGTTTTTTGGCCCGGTCGAAGTCACCACCACAGACTCCGGCCTCACGCTCGCCCTTGGCCCCAAACCTCACCTCCATCCCCTCACGCCCTGGAATCGTGACACCTTCACCTACGAACCCGTCGGAGAAAATGCCAATGGTCCTTCTGCGGTGACTTTCTCCCTCGGACCTAACGGCAAGGCTGACCGGATGACCATCGAGAATCTCGATGCCCATGGATTGGGAACCTTCCTTCGTATTCCGCCCTCTACGCCCTGATCAAATTCAACCCTATGGCACAGGTACGGTTCTCATCCGTACCGCGAAAGGATCCGCTGGACACGTTGTTCCTCCAGATCGAAATCATATTCGATCTTCTGCCGTACCTTCTCGGAGATGACCCCGTTGCGACGAAGCTCTGCCAGGCGGCGCCGGGAATTCTCGGTCAACCTTAAGAAGAGCTTCTTCTCGTTCACCGACGATTCCCGATTCGTTTCCTCTGGAACGGAATCCCTTCGAATCATAAGACGCAGGCGCTCTTCATAATAATTGCGCCATTGCTCCAGAGATTCCCGCTGGACGGGCTCGATGGTACTGAGCGCCTCCTCGTCGATCCTCTCGATAATTTCGTTAATGAGCAATTCCCTAGCCTTGGACTCCGCCTGAAATTCATCACCGCGCTCCTCCACGCCCAACCACCGTACGATGAAGGGGAGGGTCAATCCTTGGAGGACCAGAGTGACAAAGATGACACAAAAAGTCAGAAAAAGAATGACGTGGCGGTAGGGAAATTCCTCCCCATTGGAGAGCATCAAAGGCAACGCCAAAGCGGCCGCCAAGGACACCACTCCGCGCATTCCCGCCCAAGAGACCACCACCAATGCACCCGCATCGAGAAACTGAGCTGTAGATTTCGCTCCCGAAAAAAGGCGACGTTCCATCCACGCCATGGGAAACACCCAAAGAAAACGAACCCCAATCACCACCGCCGAAATGAGGGCACCGATGCCAATCATCTGCCACAATGACGTCTCATTTTGAATCTCCAGCAGGATAGTGGGAAATTGCAGGCCAATGAGAATAAAGACGACACCATTGAGTAGATAATCGAGAAACTTCCAGATTGCATCCCGTTCCATGCGACTCCCGACATTCAGTGCCTGCCAGGATCGATGTCCTACATACAACCCCGCCGTCACCACGGCCAATACCCCTGAGACACCCAGTCTCTCCGCAGGTAGATAAGCAATATAAGGAGTCAGCAGAGTCAACGTGATCTCCACGGCGGGATCTTTAATGTAGCGATGGAGGGCTCCGACCACCGCCCCCACCAGCAGCCCCAGTAGAATGCCTCCGAACGACATCCAAAGAAACTCTCCTCCGGCTTTGGCCATGGAAAACGAACCCGTCACCACGGCGGCCACCGCAAAATGATAGGCGACAAGCCCACTGGAATCATTGACGAGGCTCTCCCCTTCCAGAACCGTCCCGAGGCGCTTGGGAAGGCGAAGATTTTTTAGCACCGCCGTAGCCGCCACCGCATCCGGAGGGGAAACAATGGCTCCCAGCACAAACCCGGTTGCCAGCGTCATCCCTGGAATCAACCAAGTGGCGGTCAATGCCACCCCGAGCATCGTCGCCAAGACCAATCCTACCGCGAGAGCAAAAATTGGCAGAAGGTTGGATCGAAAATCATCCCAGGGAAACTTCCACGCCGCCGAGAACAAGAGGGGCGGAAGAAAAATGAGAAACACCAGATCGGGGATCAGGTGTACCTCCGGCAACCCCGGCCAGAAGGCAATGCCCAGTCCGGCGATCACCAGGAGAATCGGAAACGGAAAGCGAGCCCGCTCGGCGACCACGGCCAGAACCCCCAGGAGGCCCAGCAAAAGGAGAAGGGTTTCAATTTTCTCTACCATGAACGTTCCCAACTCTAGCAGAGGGTGACGGGAGTCCAGAATAGAAAAACGGGCCGCCTTCCCCCAAAACTCCGATCTCCTCCCTTCTTGCAACCCATTCTTCAATCAGCGTATCCCTATTCCTTTAGGTGACCCGCTTCAAAATCCGTCCGCCACCAGGGCGGAAATCATCCACCTCCCAGGGCCTCACCAAGGAATAAATCCCCACACCAGGCGCTCCCACTTATCAATGACGACCTGCATCTCTGGAGCCTCCCCTCACAGCCTCAGCCTGCGGTGCCCGCACGGTGCCCGCATCACTTCGATCTCCCGGCCTCCCTCCCCGTCTCCAAGCACCAAGGGCAGCTTCCATCGTTTCGCAGCGCCCCTTTTCATCCTCTTGATCCTGGCCGGCTGCAAGTCGCTCCCGGTTCCCGAACTTGGGGCCATCTACTCCGAGGCCGCCAGCCAACACGGTCCGGGTGACAATCCCATCATTGTCATTCCCGGAATTTTGGGAAGTCGTTTGGAAGATTCTGCTACCGGACACATCGTTTGGGGAGCCTTTGGTGACGGTGCCCTCTCCCCCAACTCCCCGGAGGGATTTCAGCTCAACGCCCATCCGATGGGAAGCGGTCCCTTGGCGGCGCTTCAAGACAGTATCATCGCCCCAGCCGCCCTTGATTCCGCCAAACTCCGGCTTCTCGGGCTCCCGGTCACTCTTTCCGCCTATGCGTCTTTGCTGGGAACTCTGGGAGCCGGTGGCTACCTCGACGAAAGCTTCAAGACGGTGGAGTATGGGGATGACCACTACACTTGCTTCCAATTCCCCTACGACTGGCGGCGTGACAACATCGAGAATGCCCGGCTTCTCCACGCCTTTATTCTGGCCAAAAAGAAGGAAGTCGAAGCCGGCAACCTGCGGCGCTTCGGGCGAAGCGGTGCCCCGGTGAAATTCGACATTGTGGCCCATTCGATGGGAGGATTGATCACCCGCTACATGCTAATGTACGGGGATCAGGAACCGGCGGCAGACGGCGCCCCTCCGTCTCTCACCTGGGAGGGAGCCCGGAATGTCGCCAAAGTCCTACTGGTCGCCACTCCCAACGACGGGTCTCTCATGGCCCTGCAACAACTGACCGATGGCTTTCGCCCGGCACCCATCCTGGCCCGGTATTCACCCGCTTTACTTGGCACCATGCCTGCCATCTACCAACTCCTGCCCGATCCCAAACTCCAACCCGTCCTGAAAGAACCCGGAGGGCAATCCCTCGATTACCTTGAGATCGCGACCTGGGAAGAATTTGGTTGGGGACTGGCCAGCCCCAGAGCCGCCTCCGAACTGAAGCGACTTTTTCCGGCTGGCACCGATCCGGCCAAAATTGCCAAAATTGCCCACACCCACCTCGCCAAATGTCTGGATCGAGCCAAGGCCTTTCGGACCGCCCTCGCCCGCCCCCAATCATTGCCCGAAGGACTCAGTCTGCAAATTTATGCCGGGGATGCCATTGCCACCCCTTCGACCCTGCGGGTCGCCGCCAACGGCAAATTATCCATCGCGGCTTCAAGCCCCGGGGACGGAACTGTTTTGCGCTCCAGCGCGCTTCTCGATACCCGAACTCCCGCCGAGCAAGGCGAGCCCATTCGCAGCCCCATCCCCTGGAGCCGGGTTTCCTTTCTCCATAAAGACCATATCGGCCTCACTCAGGATCCCTCCTTCGCAGACAATATCCTTTACCAGTTGCTTCTGGCACCCCATCCCTGACCTCCGGCATGCCGGCACCGAAAGCCAGGTCGACTATGTCCCGGGAGAAAGCAACACCCCACTCTTCGGCGGCAATTCCAACTGGAGGGGGCCCATCTGGTTTCCCATCAACTACCTCTTCATTGAAGCGCTGGAACGCTACGCCCACTTCTACGGAAACGACTTTCAGGTCGAGTTCCCCACCGGCTCCGGCTCCCTCATGACCCTCGACAAGGTGGCGGCCGAACTTTCCCGCCGACTGGCCAGCCTCTTCCTTGCCGATACAATCGGTCAGCGTCCCTGCCACGGGGGGGCCGGGCACTATGCCACTGATCCCCACTGAAAAAACCTTGTCCTTTTTCACGAATATTTCCACGGCGACAACGGCCAGGCTGCGGAGCCAGCCACCAAACGGGCTGGACCGCACTAATCGTGCGCTGCCTGGCCAGATGAAAGCCAGGCCAAGGCGCTCGTCGAAAGAGTTCAAAACTCCGATCTCCTCTCTGTCTTCCTTCATCCCGCCTGCATCACCATCCAAGAAAAAGCCTCCTCGCCGAGCGGATTCGAACAGAAACCACGATGAAGCTGGGCTGGATCAGTAGAGAACTGGGACGGGAGCTCGGAGTTGGTAGTGCCTGCAGATTTGTGAAACACGGCAAAAACTCGGGCAGGATCGCAAGCCGCGCGCGGCTGTCGGTGAAGGTGTCGACAATGCGAAAGTCCATGAGGTTTGATCAAAGGCAGCCTCCCAGTAATCGAAATGCTAAAGGGGGACAAACTCGGCGTGTTGCGCGATCAGCATGGCTCGCACCTTCCGTTCACCTCTCCCCATCTCAGGATCGTCCGCATTCCACGGCCATCCAACAATATCCGCGTGTCGAGGAGGCGGTTCCTCAGCCACAACTTCTAGCTGCGCGCCTCGAACATGCCTCGCCCTGCAAATAGCTGCTCCATGCACGGAGGCAACACCATCGAGCTGTTCTCGTCTCATTTGCCGCAAGCTCTCGATTGGTTCGCTTCCGTGGCGAAAGACGGATTTTTTCCCGTCTTTTGGGTTTGGCAGAAAAGCGGAGTGCTTGACCGTCAACCCTTTGAACTGGCTGGAAGACGTGAGGAACCGCGCGAGCTCCTCCCCGTCATCAATATGCTCAGGCAGCCCGGAAGGAAGCGTTGCCATGATTCACAATGGATTGAATTCCCTCCAAGATCCGTTTCGGAACTTTCCAACCCTCGAACCGGGCCACG
>CALBXK010000349.1 GCA_937890535.1 uncultured Spartobacteria bacterium | reverse complement strand
GGGAGGGCAAGGCTCCATCCGAGCCCATGTTTTACGACTCGGACAGCCGAGCTCAGGGAGACATATTCGCCGCAGGCGGAAGCGAAGCGTCCAAAGCCTTGCCCCCCCCCTCTTTGGATTCCTTGAGTTCTTGACATCAACAAAAATTCCTCTATTTATATTCGGTGTAAATGAATGCAACTTCTGAGTCTATTTTTCGAACCAACAGCTCCGGGCAGGCATTTACCCCCACTGTCAACTATCTCGGGGCCGTCAACGCCTTGGCGGTCATGGAAATTATTCGCATTCTCGGGCCGATTTCCCGAGCGGATCTGGCCCGTCGATCCCAGTTCAAGCCAGCCGCTCTCACGGGTTTGGTCCGTTATTTAATCGAAGAAGGCCTCGTCATAGAGGGCTCAGAACGGCGACCCGTGACGTCCAGTGGGCGTCCGGCCCGTCTTCTGAGGGTGAATAGCGGCTCCCGAACGGTGCTTGGAATCGACATCGAGCCGGATCACCTGCGCATCGCGGTGGCTGATCTTAGTGGAGCCATTCTAAACTACCGTCAGACGGTCTGCGACCGGCAGCAGGACCCTGAAGCCACCTTTCGGCTCATTGACTCTCTCAGCCGGGAAATGGGCATCAAGCCGGGCTCAATTGTTGGAGTCGGAGTCAGCTGCGCCGGATTTCTGGATGAACAGAATGGCGTGCTGCTCGGTTCCACCAATCTTCCGAAGTGGCAAAATGTGCCGGTCCGACAAAATCTGGAGAATCTGTTTGGGGTTCCCGTGCAGGTGGGACGCTCGATTCATCAGGCGGCGTGGGCGGAGCATTGGTTCCGCGATAAAACGGAGTACGGCAAAGTCCTCACGGTGACATTGCGCACCGGAGTGGGTTTCGCCCTTTTGGACAATGGCACCGTCTATCAGGGGCACGATCACTACGATGGCGAACTCGGCCACACTCTCATCGACATCAACGGATCGCTCTGCGAATGCGGGCGGCGCGGGTGCCTTGAAACTTTTCTCTCACCGGCCTCGATCACCCGCCGGGTCAAGACTTTGGTCGAAAAGGGCAAAGCGGGAGGCCTCAAGCCGCTCCTGGCTGCCGGCTTGGAGATTGATCCCGAGCTGGTCTATCGCATGGCCCGCGACGGCGATGTGGATTGCCTCAGCATCGTCAATGATCTGATCCACTACCTTGGTTTCGGGATTGGCAATCTCGTCAATTTGCTCAATCCGAGCAGCGTGGTCCTCTGCGGGGCCATCGAGATCGTCAACGAAGAACTCCTCGAAACCTTACGCACGGAAATTCAAAAGCAATGTCTGCCCCAGTCGTGGCGTGGCCTTACGGTCCGTCTGTCCAAACACGCCGAGCGCTCCGCCTTGCTCGGCGCTGCGGTGCGAGCCACTCAATATTATGTCAACTCTGTGGTGCAAAGCGATATCGCAGCATAGGGCTGACTCCCTATTTGGAGGACGGCAGGCCATTGCCGCCTTGGAAATTGATGGACGCGAAGGTCGAAATCCCTCCCTGCGAAATTTTGCCGACACCTCATCTGGGCGAATGCCATGAAAATCGCTCCCATTGATTGGGCCATCCTCGGCGTCTCGTTCGTCTTCTTCCTGGCCTTGGCCGTTTATCTCAACAGCCTTTGCCGAAGCGTGGCGGACTATCTGGTGTCCGGTCGCAAGGTGCGCTTGTGGCTCGGCATGGGGGCCGGAATCGCCGGAGAAATCGGGCTCGTCAGCATCGTCGGAATGTGCGAGCAGGGCTACCTCAAAGGATTCTCCTTCGTTCTGATCGGCCTGCTTTCCATGGTCATCATGGTACCATTGTTCGGCATTTTTGGTTTCGGGATCCAGCGCTTCCGCGCCACCAAGGCGATGTCGGTTTCCCAATATGTCGAGATGCGCTACAGCCGGGGTCTGCGCATTCTGACCGGAATTCTCAACTCCACGGCAGGCGTGTTGCAGATGTGCATTTTTCCCATCGTGGGAGCAGGATTCGTGCGAATATTGATCGACGCCCCGGAAAAAACCGCCCTGGCTGGCAACCCCATTCCCACCACTTGGATTATCATGCTCATTCTCTTGGGATGTGCGGTGCTATTCACCTTCCTGGGCGGTTCCATCACCCTCATCGTCGCAAATTTTTTCCAGATGATCCTTATCATGGGCGCAGTGGTGGCGACGCTTCTCTACATGACATCGCATTTGGGTCTGCAAAATATTTGGACCAGCCTGGAGGAAGGGCGGGGCTTGGCCGGATTTTATCCTTTTGCCAGCGGTGGCGACGCCTACGGCTTCGTCTGGTTTGCCTGGCTAATTCTCATGGGCATTTTGCTCCAATTTTCCTACGGCCCCTACCTGCAGCGATACGCCTCGATGGACAAACCCCGCACCGTGGCCCTGTCCTACCTGGTGGGTTCGGTTTTCGGCAATGGGCGGACCTTCCTCATCATTGCCCTCGGCGTCGGAGCCCTGGCCGCCTGGGGTCTCGAAACCCAAAATG
>CALBXK010000348.1 GCA_937890535.1 uncultured Spartobacteria bacterium | reverse complement strand
GAGAGCCAACTGTCCAAATGCGTATTCCCGCCAACGGGAAGGCGTCTCAAAGACTTCGCCCCGAATCGGTCGCCCCAGCTCTCGAGCCTTTATCTGGATCCGAGCCACATTCTCGGCCCGCACATTGATGGGCTCGTGAAATATGGTGAGCGGTTTCAGATCGGCAATGGTCGCAAGCAACTTCGTCAGCTCGGGTCTCCCTTCATCTGGGAGCGTCGGAGCCATGGCCACATAAACGTGCAAGCCGGCCTCCTTTGCCGCCCTCAACACCTTTAATTTTGCGGAAGGTCCCGGGGCATGTGGTTCGTAGACCCCGCTCAGCTTCTCGTCCAAGGTGGGCAGGCTCATCCCAAACATGAGACGGTTGCCAAATTTCTTGTAGAGATCGAAATCCTTCTTCGCAAGCGGTGACCGGGTCAAAATCCGAACATTCAAAGTGGATTTCTCCAAAATCAATTTCAGAGCATTCCGAACCAGAGCCCTGAGAGACTCGTTGAGCAGTTTGGATTTTTCCGGATTCCCTAGAATATTCAGCTGCTGGTAAGGGTCCGTCGTGGTGCAGAGCATGATCGCTCGGTTGCCGTCAGGGGTCAGCTTTTTAGCATTTTCTGCCGTCTGTAAACTTTTGAGAAAGGCGGCTTCGTCCCAGGCCCGTGGAATGCTGTATTCCCCCCAATGAAAATCTGCCCAGTGTTCCCCGGCGATCCTCTCGGCTTTCCATTTGTCGGGAATATGTCCCTTCTTCTCAAAGTTGATTTCGCGTTTGATCGCGGTCGTGTTGGGGACGTAGCAAAATGAGCAGCCATGACTACAGCCGTAGGAGATATTGTAGCTCCAGTCGGACAGGCTCTTGAATTCGAAATGATTTTTGGTGATCAGGGCCGGACTTTCCTGAATCCCCGAAGACCCTTTTGAATCAATGATCGCCATGGTGGAAGCCTACATCGATCGAGAAGATCTGGTAAATGCGAAAACCCAACCTCGGCCAGTGTAGATGTTACCTGTGCAGAAAACCTAAATTGCTGATATTGATGGAGTCTGATGGACAATCAAACATAGGTGAGACCAATGTACTCCTCTGCGAGGCTTTCTCGTGAAACATGAAGCCTCGGGTTTTTGCTTGCTATGACGACTGCGGCTGCGGGTTCGAAGGAAAATGGAAATAAGAGCGGGCTGGAGACGGCGTGATTAAATGGCATACCTGCTTGGCCTGACGCAATGAGAACCGCTTCGACCAGCCAGGCGAGGAGTTCTTCGGATTCGACTTTGATCAAACTTCCTGGTGTGTAGGTCTTCGCGCCCGGATTGCATCCGACAATTCCCCAATCAAGGAAGCTGCTGAGATTGTAGCGGGCGACCCGTTGGACGAATCCACGTTCACCCAGTTTTTCCGTGAGGCGGCGGGACATATCGGCGGCGGTAAACTCCTTCTGCAATTTGAGTAAACGACCTATTGTTTCCGCAGTCGCCGCAACGAAGGAGTAGGAAGTGATCGACAAACCCCATGCTATGGATAGACCGCTTCGGTCCCCCAACCGCTTGAAAAGAGCAATGCCATCCGCCGAGTGTGCTGCATTGGCTGGGGCCGGTTCAAAGACAACCTGCCGGATATTCGAAATTGCTTTTCTAATAGCCTCTTGGCCCGGATTTGTGACCGAGACCAGTGTCTCAATTTTTCCCCGAGCCGTTTCGAATGGAATGCCCTCTGAACGGAGCCGGATCGCCGCGAGGAGCCACTTTCCTCGGATCTTCTTTCCGAAGCCGATGCGATTCGTTTCGCTCATGCCAATCCCTCTGGTTTCTGGATAACAATAAATGGCACGGCCAGTTCCTCAATGCTGACACCCCCGTGGCAGACGGCTTTGGTTCCAGGTTGAATGAATGCAGATCCGTGTGGTGCTACGACAGGAATGAATTGCTCAGGGAGGCCCGCATGACGCCAGATCGCGC
>CALBXK010000347.1 GCA_937890535.1 uncultured Spartobacteria bacterium | reverse complement strand
GAATTTTCCGCATAAATCTGATGACAGCCGCAACCGGATGACAATCGGTTTTCTCGCGCTCGCAGGTTGGGGAATCGTATTGTATGTAAAAGTCCCAAAACTGTGACGGGAGAGATCACCTGAATCACCTGTGGGATTGCTTTCAAAAATGATGAATTAAGAGCTTTGTTGCGACATACGGGGAGGATCAATAGGGCATTCCCTTCAGGCTCGTCCTATCGTCATCATAGCGTGAATTTGGGGATTCGCAGGATTTAATGGCCCAGATAATCAGGAATGCCGCGCCAAACAGGAGGAGGTTTCGCGGAAGGTTCTGCCAAAAGATCCTGCGTTGTTCCCGGGCATGATGGCGGATCAGTTTGTCGCGTTCGGTTGCCATCCTCTGAATCTCCTGATTTAGCGAGTCGAAATCAGGTTCTTTCATTTGGCGCTTCGTGGAATCCAAATCTCTATGCCCAGAGCGTCGAGGATCAACTCAGCCGCTTCGCGGGGACTTTTTTCCAAGAGGTCTTCGACCGTAATTTCATGTTCCTCAAGCTGGGCGATGGCAAGTTCCATGCTGCAGATTCCCTGACGCCAGCCGTCCCATACCATCCATGACCGTTCACCTTCGGGAATCTCTCCGTCGGGGAGGGCGGTACAAGCCAGTTCAAGGACGGAAATTGTATCTAGCCGACCGGTTCGCACGGAAGCCCAGTTGGAACGCTCCAGCAGAGTCCGCGCGGCGATGTTCAGGGGATGCAGATTGAGGGCTTCTATCCGGGGGGGTTCTTGAGAATTGGCTTTGTCGTGCAGTTGGTGCCATTCCTCGCGAGACAGCGAAACTTCCACGAGGCTGTCGTCCTTCTCCCGGCGATAGGCCCAATAGCCAGGTCGGTTGGGGATCGGGAATGCCAAGAGATTGTCTTCGGGGGAATTGCTCACGGGTTTTCTACTGCAGAAGCACTGCGGAATGCCTTGGGTTCAAGATTGCTCTATAATGGAGCAATTTAGGCGCTTTATCCAGCTAGTTTTGCTCTTCTATGGAGCAGAAGGCGCGTCGAAATGCAGTCGGACAGGCCGTTCGTCGTGCTCGCGTCGCCAAGGGCTGGTCTCAAGATGCCCTGGCCGCGAAATTGCAGCTCGCGGGTGGTTCGATGACCCGCGGCACTCTCGCCAAGGTGGAGTCAGGGATTCGTGGGACGAGCGACATTGAGCTTTTCCTTTTTTCCGAGGTTCTTGGGATGGCTCTGGAATCGCTATTTCCTCGCGACATGGCCAAAAGAGTCAGACGGGGTGATTTTGTTTCTTGATTGTCCACGATTGCCGAAAGCCAGACCAAGCGTTGCCGGCCAAATCACGGAAGAGTGAGGGATGCCTCGCTTTCGCGTTCTGAAGTGCCCAGAAGGGCGTTAAAGTTCAATCTGAGGGCCTTGGCCTCGGGGTGGCAGGTTTTGGCAGGGAGAAGCGTTTTTTGGAGCGTCTAAGCGTGTTGCGACCTCAGTTCGAGTTTTTTGGAAGTTCGGGAGCGTTGGGGGCGGTAAGGTTGCAACCACATCACCTCGGAGGTCTTTCTGTGGTTCTTCACTGGTTCTTCTCTGGTCTTTTTTTGGGTTGTATTTGTCGTAGTTGCGAAGGCAAACGATGGTATTTTTCTGGTTTTTTTTGTGGTAGGAAGGCCTATCAATCAGGGCGAGTGGGGCATGGATCACCTCGGGCGCAAGACCTGTCCGAAGTGGTTGAAATCTTCGAGTGTTCTTTCATTCGCAGTTCAACTGGGGATTCACGGAGCCGATCGAAGAAAGAAATTACGCCTTATCCACAGTGATCTTGGAGCCGTTCCGAATGGCGCGCTGCGCTCGTTTGAAGATTGTGGGATCACTAGCCATCAAGTGATTTGCGGCATCTCGATCATAGAAAATTCCATCAATCAGGTGGCCCTTCTCGCCTTCCTCGCGGCCGCAAAGAGGGAGGGAATCTTTCATAATTGTTCCCATTGACTTTGCTCCATTGTTCTCATTGCTCCCGTTCCTATTGCTCTTTGTTAATGGTGGGGGGTGAGGTGGGGTTGAAGTGGGAGCTGGGTGCGGGCAAGGTGGGGGCGTAGTTTGGGCTTTTTTTCGGGAGGGCAGCTTTTTCCCATCGTTATGGAAATTCACTAAAATATCCGGATCTGGCGAAGCTGTTGGCAAAGGTCCAGGGTTTTTCAGCGCGAAGATTGAGGCGCTGCAAGCCGAGTCTTCCTCACGCTTAGTGCGAATCGACTGGCTGCGACGGACCTTCAATGCGGCCACCCATTGCTGAAGGATCTTCCGATCACCTTTGCATGAGAAGGAGAACCAGCTCTCGGCACGATTATATATAAATCGGGCAAAGAAATTGTCGGTCTCGAGCCGAATGAGTGTGGTACGGATCTGGTCCCTTGTGAGAATCAAATGTTCTCGCGCCTCACGTTCCGTTGCCGGAGCCTTAGTGAGATCGGTCTTGCCGCACCAGCCAGCCGCCCGGGCCTGAATTTCCTTCCAACCGCATTTGGCGAACTTGCCATTACCGATTTTCGACAGCAGGGCACACAGGATTTGGAACTCTTGCCAACTCAGGGTTCGCTCTTGGGGCATTTCGCGTAACGTGTAAATGCAACTCCACTTCAAATTCGACTTAATTGTGACCGTATTCTTGGAGGCCGGTCCGGGATGAGCCCGGATAAACCTGTCCAGCTTGACCTGGCGTTTGACATATTCCGAGCAGGGAGAGTGCAAGTCGACGTTTGCAATCATTGCACCTCGAAAGAGCAATGCTTCGTCGAGCGTCTTTGGCGGGACCCTTTCAAACATTTCAGGGTCTTTCTCTCTTTCAAACTCGTATAAGCTCCAGACCTTGCCAGACTCGGGCATTCCGTCCGAAGCCCTCGTTCCAATATCGAGAAGACACCATGCCATTATGTTCAATATAGTTTCGAGCGGATCTGCTGGGTAGGCCAGCGAAACCAATGGAAACCGGTAAAACCTATTTTCTAGATCCGATGTAGTCATTGCTTGACTCCTGTTGGTGCGCTAGACTTTAGACGGTTGGAGACACAGACCAAAAGAATCAGTCTGACGGCAATTGTTTTCAGTCTCAGATATATGAAGCTATCGGAGGTTTGGTTCGTTTTCATGAACTCACAATAGCCGAAGAATGTATGATTTACTTCACGCATATGTATCAAGGTATATGACTAATTAGTACTTGTTTGCCGAGCGGGTGATGTGTTTGGGCTGGAGGGAGTGCTCCAACTGAGGGAGGAACCGAAAGGAATCCTGCTCGCTTTTCCAAATATGACTCAAAGGTCAGGTGAGGTGCAGGATGTGCGATACCGTGATCGGGAGAAAGATGTGATGATCTGGGTATGAAAAGAAATCAGAGTTGGGACATCATTGGAGATATTCACGGCTATGCGGAGGAACTACGGGTTCTTCTTGAAGCCCTGAGGTATGAGAAATGCTCCGGAACGTATGTTCACCCTCTTGGCCGAAAAGTCCTCTTTCTGGGT
>CALBXK010000346.1 GCA_937890535.1 uncultured Spartobacteria bacterium | reverse complement strand
GTGTACGATGGCGAGGATTTGGAGGTGATTGCGCGGGGGAGCGGGCTGCCAATCGCGGAGGTCGTGGAGCGTTATCGGGCTCCGATCTACGAGGTGGCGATGCTTGGATTTTCGCCGGGGTTTCCTTATTTGCGTGGATTGGATGCACGTCTGGCAACGCCCCGGCGGTCGACACCGCGAGCAAGTATTCGGGCGGGCTCGGTCGCTATTGGCGGCATCCATACCGGGATTTATAGCGTGGCTTCGCCGGGTGGCTGGAATGTGATCGGACACACATCCGTTCGGGTGTTCGATCCGGGCCGGCGGGATGCGGATGGCGGGGAGGCTGGGATGTTTTTGTTGCGGGCGGGGGACCGGGTGCGGTTTGTCGAGGGATGAAGATGAGTGCAATAGATCTCATCGAGATCGTGAATCCAGGGTTGGGCGCCAGCGTGCAAGATCTGGGGAGACCTGGCTGGAAGCGCTTTGGCGTGCCGAAGAGCGGTGCGATGGACCCGCACGCTGCCACATGGGCAAATCGGCTGGTGGGAAATGCGCCGGATGCCCCTGTGATCGAATTTTTGCTGCAAGGCGGCGAGGTACGGGTGCTGGCTGATTGCCGACTGGCGGTGGCGGGTGCCGATGCCGCCGACGAATGGTCAGACTGGCACGCGGCGGAGGTGCGTGCGGGGGATCGGATTTCCTTTTCGCAGGCGCGAAACGGGGTTTGGCTGTATCTGGCGGTCGCGGGGGGATTTGACGCCCAGCGCGCGCTCGGGTCGGCCAGTGCCTATCCGCGAGGAGGGTTTGGCCGGGCGTTCGCAGCTGGCGATCGGATCGGACGGGATCGAGTGCCCGCCCGCCGGGACGCGGCCCTGGCCGGCGCTTGGACTGCGGTGGAGGAACGGCGCGACTACCGGCGACCTCCGGCGCTGAAGGTGTGGCGCGGGCCGCAGTGGGAGGACTTCGATGCGGGGGCCCGGCAGGCATTTTTTGATGCCTCTTGGAATGTTTCAAGCCGGAGCGACCGCACGGGGTATCGTCTCGATGGGCTGCGTTTGGAAGCACCGAAGCGTGAGATGCAGAGCGAGCCGGTGCTGGTGGGATCGATCCAGGTGCCGCCTGATGGACGGCCCATCGTCATCATGCCGGATGGGCCGACGGTCGGAGGTTACCCGAAACTTGCTCTGGTCGATGAAGATTCGCTCTCATGGTTGGCTCAATGCGGTCCTGGGGTCCCGTTTCGATGGGAGCTGGCGGAATGAAGATCGACCTGAACGCCGATCTTGGAGAGAGAGAACCCCCTAGCCGTACGCGGGCTCTGATGGCCTTGATCGATTCGGCAAATATCGCGACCGGCGGGCATGCAGGGACGGTGAAGACGATGGATGCGACCATCCGATTGGCGCTGCGTCGCGGGGTGCGAATTGGCGCTCATCCCGGATTCGCGGATGGGGGGAGATTCGGGCGTGCGGCGATGCCCCTAACGCCGACGGGCTTGGAGGAGTTGTTGCTTCAGCAGGTGGGTGTACTTGACGAGGTGGCCCGGCGTGCGGGCGGGACTTTGCATCATGTGAAGCTCCACGGTGCGCTCTACCATGCGGTGGAGGAGGGCGCGGCGCTGGCGAGATCTTATGCGGAAACGGTGGGCCAATATTTTCCGGGGATGAAAATTTATGCCTTTGCCGGCGGACAGGTTGTGGGCGCGGCGCAGCGGGCCGGCGTCGAGGTCTGGGGGGAGGCGTTCGCGGACCGCGGGTATTTGCCCGATGGACGGCTGATTCCGCGGGGGGAGGCGGGTGATGTGATTGTTGATTCTAACGAGGCGCTGACCCGGCTCGACGCTTTATTGGATCGAGGAAGCGCGGAAGTGCGGACCGTGTGTGTTCATGCGGATTCGCCGAATGCGGTGCGTCTCGCGAGGACGCTGGCGGCGTGGCTCCGGCAACGCAGCGAAGAGGAATGAATCGCTCCTGATCGGGGAGCGGGGGCCGCTTATGACCTACGAGGAACACGAGGCGTCGGGGCACTCGTGGGATTATTGGGACCGTCAAATCTAGCGCGTTATCGAGTGGCTTCCGCTCCGAACTCCTTGATTCTCCAAGGCCATGGCATAGACTCAATCGCTATGAAGACCAAGGCATGGGCAGCGCAGGAAAAAGGAAGTGCACTCCAGGAATTTGAGTTTGAAGCCGGCGATCTTGAGGCCGATCAGGTTGAGATTGCGGTCGAGTATTGCGGGATCTGTCATTCTGATCTTTCGCTGATTCATAACGAGTGGGGAAATGCGGTGTTCCCGCTGGTTCCCGGGCACGAGGTGGTCGGACGCATTGTGAACCGGGGGGCGCAGGTGCCTGACACAATCGGCGAGGGAGCCCGTGTCGGGCTCGGCTGGTTTTCAGAAAGCTGCATGGCCTGTCCCCAATGCCTTGGCGGCGATCACAATCTTTGCCGGACCCCGGAACAAACCGCTGTCGGTCGCTATGGTGGTTTTGCCGAGCGGGTGCGCTGTCATTGGGCCTGGGCAACCCCTCTGCCGGATGGGCTCGATGCCTCCAAGGCAGGGCCGCTGTTTTGCGGAGGAATCACGGTGTTCAATCCCATGGTACAATTTGGGGTAAAGCCCACCGACAGGGTGGGGGTCATCGGTCTCGGCGGGTTGGGGCACCTGGCACTCCAATTCCTCGACAAATGGGGATGCGAGGTCACGGCGTTTTCCAGTCACCCCGAAAAATCGGACGAGCTGCGCAAGCTCGGCGCCGACGAGATCGTGAATTCCCGCGACGCGGAAGCGATTGGGCAAGTCGCTGGGAAGTTCGACTTCATCATCTCGACCGTGAATGTGCCTCTGGATTGGGACGCCTATCTGAACGCCCTCGCGCCGCGGGGTCGCTTGCACACGGTGGGTGCGGTGCTTGAGCCGATCCCTGTGCCGGCATTTTCGTTGATTGGGGCCCAGCGGTCAATTTCGGGCTCAACGGTTGGCTCTCCTGCCACGACCCTCGACATGATTAATTTTTGCGCCCGCCATGACATTGCGCCGGTGACCGAGACCTTCCCCATGTCGAAGGTGAACGACGCCCTAGAGCACCTTCGGGCCGGCAAGGCCCGTTATCGGATCATTCTCGAAGCGGACTTCTGATCTCAGTTGTCGCCAGCGCAAGGGTTGGGAGGAACTATTCGCCCTCGCTGTTTGGTGACATTCTTGACCTGTTCTCCCTTTTGTCTGACACTGGCCGTTGACGCAGGGGAGCCGATAATGGCTGAGAGTTCCGTCCAGACGGGAGACCCTTGGAACCTGATTCGGTTCAAACCGACGAAGGGAGACGATGATGAACGAAGTTTTTTGTTTTCAGTTTTTAGTTTTTAGCGGCGGCTCGGTGAGCCGTCCCTGCCTGCCTTCGTGTCTGCGTTCTTCCTGCATTTTCTGAACACTGAACACTCGTTACTGAGCCCATAATTATGATCGCACCCAAAGATTCCCTTGCCACCGAGAGCCTGGACCCGCTCCCAAATTCCTCCCGCGTTTATGTCAGCGGAACCCTTCACCCCACGGTTCGCGTTCCCATGCGAGAGATCGCCTTGGCGCCGACGAAGACGTTCAGCGGTGAAATGGAAGCCAACGAACCGGTGCGCGTTTATGACACCTCCGGCCCGTGGGGCGATCCGGAATTTGATGGCGATGTGGAAAAGGGTCTGCCCGCCCTGCGTCGTGATTGGATTCTCAAGCGCGACGACGTCTCCAGCTATGATGGGCGTGAGATCAAACCACAGGACAACGGTTATCTGAGCACAAGCCACGCTCAGATCGCCTCCGAAAAGCGTGGCGGCCTCTCAGCCTTGAGCGCCCCTGAGAACGCCCGGCGTCAGCCCATGAAGGCCACAGGGCATCCCGTGACCCAGTTGTGGTATGCCCGCCAGGGCATCATCACCCCCGAGATGGAATTCATCGCCCTCCGCGAAAACATGTACGCCGCCAAGCTGGCTGATTACGGCGACGACATCGTCCGCGATGACCTCGACAAGCAGCACAACGGCAGCACCCAGCAGCAAACTGACTACACGCCAAGCGTCTTTCGTCGTTTCCCGCAGCGCATACCCAAGGAAATTACCCCCGAGTTTGTTCGCGAAGAAGTCGCCGCCGGCCGCGCCATCATTCCCGCCAATATCAATCATCCCGAGTTGGAGCCGATGATCATTGGCCGCAACTTCCTCGTGAAGATCAACGCCAATATTGGCAATAGCGCCGTCGCATCGTCCATCGAGGAAGAAGTCGAAAAAATGCGTTGGGCCACCAAGTGGGGCGCCGACACCGTGATGGACCTCTCCACCGGCAAGAATATCCACGCCACCCGCGAATGGATTCTGCGGAACTCACCGGTCCCCATCGGCACCGTCCCCATCTATCAAGCCTTGGAAAAGGTCAACGGCAAGGCCGAGGATCTGACGTGGGAACTCTTTCGCGACACCCTTATCGAACAGGCCGAACAGGGCGTCGACTACTTCACCATCCACGCCGGTGTCCTCTTGAGGTTTGTGCCCATGACCGCTTCCCGCATGACCGGGATCGTGAGCCGCGGCGGCAGCATCATGGCAAAATGGTGTCTTTCCCATCACAAGGAGAGTTTCCTCTACACTCATTGGGACGACATCTGCGACATTATGGCCGCCTACGACGTCAGCTTCTCCATCGGCGACGGTCTGCGTCCGGGTTCCATTGCCGACGCCAACGATAAAGCTCAATTTGGCGAACTCGAAGTGCAGGGCGAACTCACCAAACGCGCCTGGGCCAAGGGCGTCCAGGTCATGAACGAAGGCCCCGGCCACGTCCCCATGCACATGATCGAGGAAAATATGGCCAGACAACTCGAATGGTGCCACGAAGCCCCCTTCTACACCCTCGGGCCCTTAACCACCGACATCGCTCCCGGCTACGACCACATCACGTCCGGCATCGGAGCCGCCATGATCGGTTGGTATGGCTGCGCCATGCTCTGCTACGTCACACCGAAGGAGCACCTCGGCCTGCCCAACAAGCAGGACGTAAAAGAGGGTGTCATCACCTACAAACTCGCCGCCCACGCTGCCGATTTGGCCAAGGGTCACCCCGGAGCCCAATACCGCGACAACGCCCTGAGCAAAGCCAGATTCGAATTTCGCTGGGAAGATCAATTCAACCTCGGTCTCGATCCCGAACGGGCTCGCGAGTTCCACGACGAGACTCTTCCGCAGGAGGGGGCAAAGAGCGCTCACTTTTGCTCCATGTGCGGGCCGCATTTTTGTTCGATGAAGATTACTGAGGACGTTCGAAAATACGCCGCCGAACAGGCGATTTCCGAGGAGGAAGCCTTGAAGCGCGGCATGGAGGAAAAGTCCGCTGAGTTTGTAGAGGCCGGCGCTGAAGTTTACCAAAAGGCATAGGTCATATAAGTCCTATAGGACCTATCCCCCCAACTTCTGACCCCCAATGCCCGACCGCCCTGAAGGATTCCTCCCCAAGGGGGGTAATTATTGGGAGCTTCTTTCCTATCGGAAGTCTGAGATTATTTACGATCTCACCTTTCGTTTTTGCGAAAGCCACCTCAAGCGGGGCGACCGCACCATTGATCAAATGGTGCAAGCTGCCCGCTCCGGAAAGCAAAACATCGCAGAGGGAAGCAAGCATCCGTCACCTCCACGGAGCCGAGGCCACGGGAGTGGCCGAGACATCAAGGCGCGTTTTGAGACCCTTGCTCGCAGAAGGGCTCAGTCAACAATTCTTGACATTTTTTTGGAACGGATTCGTGGGAGAACCAGAACAGGTGGGTCCTATGATTTGCATGTGATACCGCTTTTCGAGCGGTTTCCTCACATATGAACTGGGTGGAGTAACTGGGGTTTTGTAACGTCGCTGTCATGATCTGGCAGAAATTGAAGTCATTTTTTGGAGGAGGAACGACGGAAGGAGTTTTTCATGAGGAATGGGTGGTGCTGCTGGAAGAAAATGTGCCTCTCTATGCCCGGTTGCCGGAAGAGTTGCGGCTTCGCTTAAACGAGCGGATCGGTCAATTCATCGCGACGACTCGCTTCGAAGGGTGCGGCGGGTTGGAGCTGACGGAGGAAATGATCCTGACGGTGGCGGCGCAGGCTTGTTTGCTGGTGTTGCACCGCGAGGGGAGGCCGTATCCGAAGCTTAAGGTGGTGTATCTTTATCCAAGCACTTTCCGCTCGGTCTGGAAGCAGGTGGATGCGCTCGGGATCGTAACGGAAGAAGAGGTTTCCCGCCTCGGCGAATCGTGGGAACGCGGGACTGTCGTGCTGTCGTGGGATTCCGTCGAGCATGGCGCTCGCAATGTATTCGATGCGCATAACGTGACGTTTCACGAGTTCGCGCATCAGCTCGATCACGAAGATGGAGCGACGGACGGCGCGCCGGGGCTTCCTTGCAGGGATTCCTATCGATCCTGGGCGCGGGTGTTTCAAGAGAACTACGACGAGTTTTTGCAGAAGACGGAGGACGGAAAGAAGACGGTGCTGAATTCCTATGGCGCGACAAATCCGGCGGAATTTTTTGCAGTGGCGACGGAGACGTTTTTTGAAAAACCTCGGCAACTGGCTCGGAGACGGCCGGAACTCTATGAGGAGATGAAGAAATACTATCGCCTGGATCCTCGTGAATATTTCAAAAAATAGGGGAAGGAGGAAGGGGTCAGTTCTATCATATTGACATAAAGGGGGGGGCTGCCGTTTCCAATTTCCAGATGGGAAATTGAGGGGATGAGTGGCGCGAGCTTGAGGCCTTTGTGGAATGGGAAAAATTGGCTAGTTAGGCCCAACGACATTGCGTGTGAGGGGTTTACGGGTGTAAGAGGAGGGCATGAGTCCTACCCTTTGCTTAATCGGAGGTTGCAATGGTGCCGGGAAAACGACACTGGCGCGGGAGCTGCTGCCGCTCATGGGAATTAGACGATTTTTAAATGCAGACTTGATTGCGGCGGGCCTGTCGCCGCTGGATCCGACGCAGTCGGCGTTTCGGGCTGGGCGGCTCTTGATTGAAGAAACGCGGACCCTGGTCAAAGCGAGAACCAGCTTTGCTCTGGAATCGACGCTCAGCGGTAAAAGCCACTTGGCCTTATTGCGGATGGCCAGAGAATCTGGTTTTCGGGTCGTTTTGCATTACATTCTGCTCGCTTCGCCGAATCAGGCGGTGGAGCGAGTCTCTCTCCGCGTGCTCCAAGGCGGTCATGATGTGCCGGAGGCCGATATTCGCCGACGGTTCGCGCGTAGCAGACGGCAGGTGCTCGCGGATTATCTGCCCCTTGCGGACGAGTGGGTGTTGTGGGACAATTCATCACCCCCGCATCAACGCGTGGCGGAAAGTAAAACCCATAGCGCCGAGGAAATCCAAGCCATGCTCGATTCATCAACAACCCAAGAAACAGCCCCGGAGGAAATGTCGGAGATTGTGCGTCTCGGTTTGGAAGCCAGCCGCATCGCCACCGCAAAGATGCTGGAACATTACCGGCGCATGGGCATCGAGGTGACTCCGCAGATGACGCTGGCCGAGCCAAAAAGCGAAGAAGAGCGTCCGAAATCCTGACGGATCGACATACTGGTAGGCGACAGCTTCTTATTCAACCTCCCTTTTCCGATCCATGCTCGTTGATGTGCTGCGAGCCAGTTCAAGACGGCGGTGCAGCAATCGTTCGACCTCGGAAGGATCGGCGTCGGGCTGGTTGCGCCGAATGCCTTCCCGGGCAATGTCGCTGGACATTTCGTGCAAATCGAGGGCGACTGCCAAGCGCTGCTCGCCGGTCATCTGACGATAGCGCTCGATCTGCTTGTCCAGTGCCGTTGCCGCAGTCATCGCATCCCCATGGGGTCCGACGCTTCCTCTCGACGCCTCCTCTCATAACACGCCCCCCAAGAAGCAGTGATTTTCGAATCGCTGTCCGTTTCCCCAACTTCCCCATTGCCTCCCCAACCGAAGCCTGAAACCTTCCGCAGGAGCCGATGATCAGCCTCATTCCATCCACCACCTTTCCCATCCCTCTTGCCAAAGGCCATTCCGGCACTTCCGCTCCACTCGAATTCTCACATCTCACTGACACGGAGAGGATGAAACGCTTTGGTGAAGCGATCGATGCAATCGGAAACCGGGCCAAGGCGGATATGGGGGCGCGGGATGTGACTCGCATTCGCCGGTTGAATTGGTTTTCACGCGGGATGGAAGTGGTCGGTCGGACCTTGCTCAATTTCAGTGTTGAGCCCATATCCTTTCTAACAGGTGTCGGCGCCTTGTGGGTTCACAAGCAATTGCAAGCGATCGAGATCGGCCACACCGTGCTGCACGGGGTGTATGACCATCTCGATGGGGCCGGGCGTTTCAATTCAAAGAAATTCAGCTGGGATACGCCGATCCATGAGGGGGCATGGCGGCAAGGGCACAATGTCGAGCACCACCATCACACGAATGTGGTGGGCAAGGATCCTGATATCAACTTTGGTCCGGCTCGCCTCACGGAACAAACGCCCCACAAGTGGTTTCACCACGTGCAGTTCCCGTATCTGCTCACGATTCTTGCGCCGAACTTCACGTTTTTCATGAACCTGCATTTCACCGGCCTCAACGACCTCTATTTCGGAAACGGGCGGGCCGATGAGCACTATGGGAAAACGAACCGCTCATGGAAAGCGATCAAGGCGGCGCATCTCACCGCGCTTCGGAAATTTGCGCCTTATTATCTCAAGAACTACCTCTTCTTCCCGCTGATCGCCGGATTGATGTTCTGGAACATGTCGATGTTCTGGAAGGTTCTGCTAGGAAACTGGATGGCGGAAACCCTGCGAGACATCTACAGTGCGGCGACGATTTACTGCGGCCACACCGGCGAGGAAGTCGCGAGTTTCCCCGAAGGCACCCGAGCAAAAGGAAAGGGAGAATGGTATGCGATGCAGGTGGAGGCCACCAACAATTTTGAAGTGTGCCTGCCTCTCTCCATCCTTTGTGGCGGGCTCGACTGCCAGATCGAGCATCACCTTTTCCCCAAACTCCCACCGGACCGCCTGCGGAAACTCGCACCTGAAGTCCGGGCTGTGTGCGACGCCCACGGCGTGACCTACCGCACGGATACCTGGTGGGGAACTCTGAAAAAGGCGCTCGTCCACATGCGGAATCTCAGCGTTTGCGAACTGGGTCGGGCGGCAGTTTAACTGAAAAGAGCAAATGGCCCACAAACCAGGGGTTAGGCATGGATTATTGGAACTGAAACATTTCGAGTTCTCAACGACTGCCGCGAACTCGCCTCCTAAAGTTCAAAGGACCGACCCATTCCTTTTACCGCGGCTGGGAAAAGGTCGTTCTTTGTGATTTAGGGTCTGTAGCCCATGGCGAGTTGGATGGGCCAGGCCACGGCGTCGAAGGGGAGAACAAGGGGGACAAGCGCATAGTAGGCGGGCATGGGAGGCGGCGGTTGGAGATCGGGCGGATCCATGGGGCCGGGCTGGCCTTGGGCGCGGGAGATCATTTCCGAGGTGGCGCAGGCTGGAAGGGAGGCGAGACAAATGGCGCAAAGAAGGAGGAGAGCGGGGCGTTTGAACATGACGGTATGTTAGCAGACTGTTGAAAAAGAGCGGAATGAAAAACGGCAGGTCATTTTGGGGTCAGGCAAGGCGCGGGGAGGAAGCGGGATGTACCCCGCGCCCGATCCGCAACGCGGCCTGGTCACAAAAGGGCTGCCGCCCGTCAAGGTCTTCTTCCCACCGCTTCCGGCTTGGCCGCTTTCTTCGGTGTCGTTCGATCTCTTGCTCGATTTCAGAGAATCTGACGAATGCGACGCCAACAGAATAAAATTATCCCAGGGGCTCCTTATCTGACCACACGGCGAACTCGTTTCCGGAAGGCTCGGTGAAGTTCCTGGAGGGAAATTCCACATAGTTGATTTTTTCGGGCTGATTCATGGCGTGCTTCTACAGACATCCCATGGACATGGAAAAGTGGCAACTCTCCTTGTGAAGACTGTGACTGAGTCAGTCCCGCATATTGGAGGGTTCGTTTTCCGGGGCGTTTCTATTCGTTTCATTGGATGGAGCGAACGCAAGCATTCCAGGGCTTCCTCATCACCGCCTCCGGTGAGCCTCGTTATCATTTTGGTTTTGATGGGAAGAGAATTGTCGAGGAGGGAGGTCAAAACCGCTTGGGTGTCGTCCGGCCGGGATGCATGAGGCGTCGCAAGGTCTTGAAGCTTTGCCAGAGGCCGGTCTTTTCCACGGGGTCTGTGAGCTTGGCTTTCTCTGCCGAAAGCGGGGGATCAGTGATCCCGGGCTTGGGGTCTTGAAAAAGATTCGTAAAATCGAGTTGCTTTTCCTTCATGGATCGTGAAATTACACGATATGCATTCGCCTGTCCATCTTCGTATTGCGAAAACTCTTCTGCTTCTGGAAAAAGACGGAGAGCCCGGCTTTGTTCCGAACTTGGTGCAAAAGCTCGGATACGCCGCCGAGAGCAGCCTGACAGCGACCTTGCGGGTGATGGAGCGCAGGGGTCTGATCGTGATCAAAGGTGGGGGTGTGCGGGGCCGTTCCCGGGCGGTGGTTTTGACGTCCAAGGGTCGGTTTGCTCTCGGCGCCGGTGGGCTGCCACTTTTGGGTTCGATCCCGGCGGGGCCGCTCGCCGAGGCGGTGGCGGAGGCGGATGAGATTCTGGCTCCGGAGGATGTCCTGCCGTGGAAGGAGGGGGATTTTCTTTTGCGGGTGCAGG